>JBOHUQ010000062.1:0-113466 GCA_050734495.1 Candidatus Dormibacteraceae bacterium | reverse complement strand
ACGCTGGACCTGGCGCGCCTCGACCTGCACCGGCGCGCTCGTGTACTCGAGTGCATTGCCGATCAGGTTGGTGAGGACCTGGGCGAGGTGGGCCGGCTCGCAGAATGCCTGGGGGAGGCCGTCGGGCAGGTTGATCTGGACGGCGGATGTCCGTTCCGCGTAGCGGTGGTTGAGCACCCCGACCACTCCCGCCAGCGCTGAAGCCAGGTCGACAGGTTCGGGAGTCGCCTCGAAGTGCTTTGTCTCCAGCTTGGCGATGATGAGCTGGCTCTCGACCAGGCTGAGCAGCCGGTCCGATGATTCGTATGCCTCCTGCAGCAGCTCACGCCGGCCGGTGGCGTCGATTGTGTTGTCCCACTGCATGATCCCGGCGAGGGTGTTCTTCATGGCGGCGGCCGGGCTGCGCACCTCGTGCCCGATGGCCCGCAGCATCAGGTCCTTCGCCTCCAGCGCGATGCGCTGCGCGGTGACGTCCTCGTGCAGAGTGAGGATGCCGGCCGGCTCACCTTCGAGACCTGGGATGACGACCCGGCGCACGTGCACCGTCCGGTCCGGATCGTGCATGCGCAGCTCGAGCGTTCCGTCTGCCTCGCCGTTCTCCCCGAGGATCGCGCCGGCCGCCGAGTAGATCTCGGCCGGCTTCCGGCCAGGCATCTCGGAGGCCTGCAGGTTGTAGATCGACTCGACCTCGGGGTTGGCGTAGACGATGCGACCGCCGGCGTCCTCGAGCATCACACCCACCGGGGAGTGGCGGAGGATCGCGTTCATCATGCGACGCTCGCGATCCAGCGCGTCGACGAGCTCGAGCTGGCCGATCAGCACCGCGGCCTGGCCTGCAAGCACCCCGCCGAGGCGCCGCGTCTCGGCCCCGCCTCCGGTCATCCTCGCCACCAGCAGCCCGGCGAGACCGCCCTCGACCTGGATCGGGATGGCGAATGCGTCGGCCGGAGCGCCCAGCAGGTCGAGCAGGGCGCGCAGCCGGCGGCTGCCGGCGGGCGAGGACACCGCCTTCAGCAGCTGCGTGCTGTCGCTCACCGGGACCTTGGGTGTGGCCGCGCCGTCGTCGGAGCGGCGGACCAGCTGGCCGTCCTCGAGCAGCCATAGCTGACCCGAAGAGCCGGCCAGCGCGTCGCTGACGAGCCGCCCCATCTCGGCGCGGGCGCGTTCGGGCTCGGTCGGGTTCAGCTTGGCGAACGCCGCCACCGCTTCCAGGGTGCGAATGCGGCCGCGCGTCTCGGCGACGAGGCGCGAGTTCTCGATCGCGACCGCCGCGTGCCGCGCGAAGTCCAGCGCGGCCGACGTCGGTTCGGCGAGGTGCGTCGAGGCGTGCACGGAGCCGATCGCGCCGACGAGGCGGTCGCCGTACCAAAGCGGGATCAAGCTCCAGGCGTGTCCGTGCGTGGTGCCGCTCACCAAGCCCGCGGGAGCATCTCGCCAGCTCTCTTCCGAGCTGAGGCCGGCCCAGGCGAGGACCTGTTCCGCGGCCGGGTCTCCACTCCCTCGCGTGCCGCTGATCCGACCTTCGACGTCGAAGGCCCAGCACACCGCGCCGGCGCATTCGAGCATCGTCCTCGCCTGCTCGGCGATGTTCGCGACCACGCTCATGAGCTCGTGACCGGCCAGCGCGGCCAGCTCCTGGATGCGCACGGATTGGGCGAGCGCAAGCTCGTTGGCGTGGTGCAGCCGCATCGTGCGTAGCGCGATCCCGACCACCGGGGCGGCCGTTTCCAGCAGTTTCAGGTGAGCGGGTTGGAACCGACCACCGTCGTTGCGCATGGCGATGAATCCCGCCACGACGCGGTCGTACTGGGTGATCGGAACCCAGACCACGTGGCTTGGCGACCGGCTGAATATGTAGCCGCCGATCGGGCCTTCGAGATCGCGCGGCTCGGGCGCGCCGACGTCCATCACGAGCCCGCCCTGCTCGAGCAGCCTGCTGACGAACGGCGCATCGGCCATGGGCACAGGACCGACGGCGACCACCGGCCCGCCGCGCTCGCCGGTGAAACCGGCCATGTCGCCGGCCACGTCGAGGTACGCCAGCACCATGTGCGTCGCATCGAGGTATTCGCTCACCACAGAGAAGATGGCGTCGGCGATCTGGTGCTCATCCGATGCGCCGGCGACGCCCATCTCGAGGATGTGGAGCGCCTCGAGCCGCGCCCGTTCGGCCTGCGCCTGTGCGAAGTGGTCGGCGTTCGCAAGGGCCAGGCTGACGTGCGCCGCCACGTCCTGGAGCAGCTTGACGTGCCAGTCGTCGAAGGCTCCCTCGCGATAGGACTGAAGGGAAAGCATCGCCGTGATGCGGTCGCCACTCAGCACCGGCACCCATACGAAGGAACGCGAGACGAGCCGCCGGTCGGTCGTCGGTCCGGACACGAAAACCGCGGCGCCTCTGCCGACGGTCCATCCCTCGCGCTCCAGGTCCTTCCGCTCGAAGCTGCGCGCCCAGGGCGAGCTCCTCACCAGCACCGGCTTGCCAGTCTCGTAGGCCTCGCGCGACGGGCCCGTGACGGCCAGCGCGACTGGAGGCACGACTTCCTCGACACCCGCGACGTACTGGTAACCCTCTGCGACGGGCCCGTCGGGGGTCTGGGTGATCGTGGCGAGGATGAAGCCGTCGAACTTCAAGAAGGTCGCGAGCTCCTCGCGCAGAGTGCGCATGATCGACCACTTGTCGAGGCTCGAAGCCAGGCGTCGCCCGATCGAGTTGACGAGCTCGAGCCTCCGTCTCTGGTCCTCGAGCGCCTCGTAGCTACGGGCGTTGCGAAGTGCGAGCGTGGCCTCGTCCGACACCAGCTCGAGGAAGGCCGCGGTCGAATCTTCGTATGCAAACGGGCGCGAGCACCGGATCCCCAGCGCACCCCGCACCACACCGCCTTCTTTGATCGGCACCCAGAGCGAGGAGGAAGGCGTGTCCACGAGCACAGGTTTGGAGTCGCGGAGCACGGAGCGCGCGGCGGCGACCAGGGGCGAGCGCGATGGAAGCCACCGCATCCTGAGTGCGGCATCGGACTCGACGTGCATCAGCCGGACCCGCTCAGCACTTTCGTCCGGCATCGCAACCATCTCGAGCGCGTCGACCGGAAGCAACTCGCGAAGCGTCGTATGGAGACCGGTGAGCACGCTCGCCTCGTCGAGCGTGGAGGCCATGGCCCGCCCGATGCTGTTGAGCGCCTCGAGGCGTCGGGCTTGGTTTCGTGTGAGCTCGTTGAGTGAGGCGTTGGCCAGCAGGACGCCAAGCCGCCGATGGACCTCGTCGAGAAACGCAAGCTCGGTGTCCGGCACGCGACGCTTCCTGTGGGACTGGTAGATGACGCTGCCGATGAGCTCTCCCTGGTGCTTGACCGGCCCCCATATCGCGAAGCGGACCTGGCGTCCGGCGCCCGGCCCGCGACCCCGCGTCTGGCTGCTGGGGGGGAGCGGCACCACCGTCATGTGCGGGTTCGCGTACTGCTTTGCATAGACGGACTTGCTCAGGGCCAGACGCCTCATGTCCTGGAGCACCCCCGAGTCGATCGGCAGCGACCGGTACCAGCCTTCTCGCTCGAGGACGTGGAGGAGGATCACGTCGTAGCCGAAGCGGGTGTGCAGGCCGCGATAGAGCACCTGGAGCAGGTCGGCCTCAGTGACGCAGCTGCCGAGCTCGTGCACGAGGGCCGCTGCGGATGGCCCAACTCCGGTGGCCGGCTTACGTGGAACGGCCTTTGGCCTTGCGGGCGCGCCCTTGACCGCCCTGGACGGCGCGTGCGACCTGGCGCCAGACCGGGCTGAGCTGGGCATTGCCACCGATACACTAACCCCGTGCCGTTCACCCCGCCCAAACCAATCGCTCCCACGCCCGAGGATCTGCGCGGCTCGACCGTGCTCGTCGTGGACGACGAGCGCGCCTGGCGGGTGATCCTGGAAACCGACCTCCGGATGCTCGGCTACAAGGTTTCGATGGCGGAAGACGCCGACCAGGCTCTGGAGAAGGCGCAGTCGGACCAGCCCGAGGTCGCCATCATCGACCTGATGCTGCCCGAGCCGATGGACGGCTGGGGGCTTCTCAACGAACTGAGGGCGCGCGGACAGAAGGTACCCGTGATCTTCTACACCGCTTACCCGGTTTTCCCGTCAGGTACCGACGACCCCGACGTTGTGGGCTACATGAGCAAAGCGATCGACAGGGCGGATCTATACGCCCTGCTCCCGCCCGCTATCCGGCGCTCCCGTGAGCGCCGAAACCCCGACTCCTAGATGGTTACTACCAGGAGAAGGAGAAGAACTCGACCCAGTCCGCGCCCGATGCGACGGCCAGAGTTGCCACGACCGCCAATGCGAAGGCCACGCGCTGGATCTTGATTCCCCAAGTCATCCCCATGTTACCCCTTTGATTTTCCAACTGACGCCAGAACCGGATGAGAGTATGCGGTGGACCATTCGTATTAGCGTCTGCGCATGCAGTCAATTATTGTTAAAACTCATATATGTCAATCCTTGGGAAACCCAACAGTGAGCATCCAGGCACGCGGGCAGCTCCGCGGCCGCGAGGTCCGGCTCCCGCCGCTCCCGCCCGGCCTCGAGGTCTATCGGCCCGCGGATGTGCTCGGTTCGGCCGTCCTGGTGGTCGAAGACGAGGCGGCCATGCAACAGCAGCTGAGGATCGACCTGCACGACCTGGGCTACCGGCCGTCGGCCGCCTCCTCTGCGCCCGAAGCCAGGGCGCTGCTCGAACGGGAACGCGTGGCCGCGGTGCTGCTCGACTTGGTGTTGGACGAAGGCGAGGACTCCGGCTTCGAGCTGCTGCAGTGGATCCGCCACCACCATCCCGGCCTGCCCGTGATCGTACTCTCGGCGGCGCAGGTCAACTCCGCTGCCATCCGGAAGGCCTACGAGCTGGGCGCCAGCTCGTACTTCGTCAAGGGCAACGTGCCCATGGCGCACATCTACTCGGATCTCGCCGCCCGCCTGGTCGAACGCGGAACGGGCCGGCCCGGGAGCTATCGCTTCGGCAGCCTGGAGTTCGACCCGACCGGACGCACCGTCAAGTTCGGCCGCGGGGAGGTGCACCTGACGCAGCAGCAGACAGCGCTGGTGCTCTTCCTCGCGCAGGGCTCGAAGTCGGCCACCGCGCGCGACCTGATCGAGGCGGGCCTCTTTCGCAGCAATGCGGCACACTCCACCGTCCACTCGGCGCTGCTTACCCTCAGGCGCCGGCTGGATGAGCTCGAGCCTGGCCTGGGGCAGAGGTTCGTCAAGGCCACGGCGCGTGGCTACCACCTGGTGACCATCCCATGACGGGCGAACGAAGCACGACGCCGCTTCCGAGCAAGTCCGTCATCGACGAGGTGACAGAGCTGAGGCGCCATTTCCACCGCCACCCGGAGGTGAGCTTCAGCGAGCACGAGACCAGCCGGCAGCTAGGGCAGAGGCTGCGCCAGCTCGGCCTGGAGCTCAAGCCCTGCCCCACCGACACGGGCGCCGTCGCGCTGCTCGACACGGGCAAGCCGGGAAAGACGGTGATGCTTCGCGCAGATATCGACGGGCTGCCCATCCACGAGGAATCGGGCGTCGAGTTCTCGTCGCGGGCCGACGGAAGGATGCACGCATGCGGCCACGACGCGCACATGGCGATCATGGTCGGCGTCGCGCGCACCCTCGTGGACCGCATCTGGGACATCCAGGGCCGCTACCTGTTCGTGTTTCAACCGGCGGAGGAGATAGTCGAGGGCGCCAAAGCGATGATCGCGAAGGGGCTGCTCGACGATCACCAACCGGACTCTGTGATCGGGCTCCACATTGCGAGCTTCCTCGAGTCGGGGACGGTCGTCTCCCGGCCTGGCCTCATGTGGGCGGGATCCGACGCGTTCGAGATCGGGTTCGCGGGACCGGGTGGACACGGCGGCATGATGGGCCGCCGCGGAAACGTGCTCGCGGCCCAGGCGTTCTTCATCGAGCGGCTCCACACCATCGTCGAAGGGCTCGAGCAGGATGGCGTGCAGTGCCACACGACTGTCGGCGACATCAGGAGTGACGGAGCGTGGAACATCGTGCCGCGCGGCGTCCTGGTGAAGGGAAGCCTGCGCACGTTCAACGCGCCTCTTCGCGAAGAGGCGCTCGGCCGGCTGCGCGACCTGCTGCACGAGACAGACGGCGAGTTCGACGTGCATTCAAGCCTCGACCTTGTGCACGGAACGGTGCCGCTGATGAACGAGCCGAACGTCACGAAAGCGGTTCTCGACGTCGGTCGAGAACTGATCGGCGACCAGGCCAGCGTCCTGGGCCGGCCGCTGACGGTGAGCGACGACTTCGCGGAGTTTCTGACCCGCATACCCGGCTGCTACTTCATGCTCGGGGCGATGCCGAAGGACGCGCCACCGCCGGCACATCATTCGCCCGGGTTCCGGATCGACGAGGATGCGCTGGCCACAGGCGTCAGGGTCCTCGCGGGAGCTGCCTCTCGGCTCGCGGCCGATTAGCCGGCGTTGCTATGGTTCGTCGCGCTGGGGCTCGGCCTCGTGGCGGGTTTGGCATTCCGCGGGCGCGTCGACAACCTTTCGCGCCTGCATTTTCGATGGCCGTGGCTGATCGTCGTGGTGCTCGTGGTGCGCGTGGCCGCGGTGGCCACTCCACTGCGGGCAGTCGATGGCGTTCAGTACATATACCTGGCCGCCCTGACGGTGCTGGTGGCATGGACGCTCTGGCAGATCGAGCTCGTCCGCGGAATCTGGCTCATCGCGGTGGGCAGCGCGCTCAACCTCGTCGTGATCGCCGCCAACGGTGCGCGCATGCCGGTGGCTCCGGAGCTGGCCGGAAGTCTCGTCCACACCGGACACCTCGGCCAGTACACGCTGATCACGTCGAACACGAACCTGGGCTGGCTTGCGGACTGGATTGCGCTGCCGGGAATCGGACGCGTCGTGACCGAGGCCTACAGCCCGGGCGACGTCGTAGTCGCGCTTGGTGTTGGAGTCGTCGTGGCGCTGGCGATGCGGTCTCCAAATCGGTCTGGAGAAACCCCGCAACGTATAGTGATTGACCCGCCGTGATCATCTTCTGGATCTTCACGCTCTTCGCCGGCAGCACTGCTTTCGCGTTCGCCCTGATCTGGCTGCAGCTGGGAATCGGTTGGTCCCTGGTCTACGCGCTGTTCGCCATGATCGTCTGCCGCGGGCTCCTGAGCATCGTCAGGCGATGGCTGATCCTGCGCGAGCGTGTGACGCCGGAAACGGACGTCCTGCAGAGAACCGTCGAAACCAACCGCGCGATCTTCTGGAAGCGAGCGCTGTGGATCGCCATCGTGCCCGGCCTCTATTTCGGCATCATGGACCTCGTCTTCGGCCTGGCGCCCTTCGACGCGCTGGCACTGCTTCCCCAGCTGGCGCAGTCGTTCTTCACCAACCTCCTGTACGTCCTGTTCCTGATCCTGGCCCAGTTCTCGATCTTCTTCCTCCCCTTCTACATCTACACGCGCATCGGCAAGACGATGATCAACCCCGACGACGCGAACTTCGGGGTGAACATGGCGGACGTGCGCGGGCAGAAGGCGGCCGTCAAAGAGATGGGCCGGATCCTGAAGCTGATCGAGTCGGGCCGGCTCTACGTCAAGGCCGGCGGCAAGCGCGAGCGCGGTGTGCTGATGGTCGGACCTCCCGGCACCGGCAAGACGATGCTCGCGAAGGCGATCGCCTCGTCGCTGCACGTGCCGATCTACATCGCCGCCGGCGGTTCGTTCGCCGGCATGTTCCTCGGCATCGACGCGCTGAGCGTCTACCTGATGGTCCGCGCCGCGCGCAAGCGCGCGAAGATCTGGGGCGGGTGCATCGTTTTCATCGACGAGATCGACGCCCTGGGCCAGGCGCGATCGGGCACCGGCGGCGGCGGGATGATGGGCGGCCTCGGCGGAATGATGGGCGGCGGCGGACAGCTGGGGCTGAACATGCTGCTGGTCCTGATGGACGGCATCGACAACCCCGGGATGGTCGTCAGGCAGTCTCGCGCCCTCGTCAATCTCACGCTGGACGGGCTGTTCCTTCCGCGGGTGATCGCGTTCAACGGCACGCGGATTCCGCTGCGTATCAAAGCGCTCAAGGCGCCGAACTACAACATCCTGTTCATCGGCGCGACCAACCGGCCGTCGGTGCTCGACGAAGCATTGACCCGACCGGGACGATTCGGCCGCCAGATCATCTTCCGCCTCCCCAACCGCGAGGACCGGAAGGACATCGCGGGCCTGTACTTCGACAAGAAACAGCACGACCCCGTCCTCGACACACCCAGCCGGCGCGAAGAGTTCGCACGCATCACCGAGGGCTACTCGCCCGCCGACATCGAGCAGGTGCTCTCGCTCTCTCTGCTCTACGCGTTCGAAGACGGACGTGACGCCCTCAATTGGAGGGACATCCGCGAAGCGATGGGCAACGTCGAGGCGGGACTCGCCATCCCTGTCGAGTACACCGAGCGGGACAGGATCGCAGTCGCGCGACACGAGCTCGGGCATGCGGTCGCCTCTCACTTCTTCAAGGCGGACCATGCGCACGTGCGGCTGTCGATCAGGCGCCGGGCCACCACTCACGGAGAGATCGGCGGGTATCACAAGTCCCTGCCGACAGAGGAGGAGTGGCTCGAGTTCCGTTCCCAGCTTGCGGCGGACCTCCGTCACTTCCTCGGCTCGCTCGCGTGCGAGCACGTTTTCTACGGCGAGAACACGAGCGGTGTTTTTGGTGACCTGCGCAGCGCAACCGCGATCGCGACCCGGATGGTCGGCACGATCGGCATGGGCCCGGACAGGCTCACGCCGGAGGAATCGGTGAAAGCCATCAACATCGGCGAGCAGCTGATCTCCGTCGCCGATCTTGCCGGGGCCCCCCTTGCGCAGGGCACGTGGCAGGGCGCGGTCCTCAGCAACCCGCGTGGGCGGCGCGTGGTCGCCCAGCTCCTGGGCGCCGCTTACATCGACGACTGGCGTCTGATGAACGTGAACAAGGAGGCCATAGACCTGGCTGCCGAGGCCTTGATAGTGCAGGGCGAGCTGGTCGGCGACGAGATCAGCGGCCTGCTTGACTCGGTTGGCTTGCGTGAGCCGACCGCCGCCGATCCATATCCGCCTGAACTGCCGATGGTCCCCGACATTCGAGCGCCCATCGCCGTTTCGGAGTCGGCGTAATAAGAGTCGGCACGGCTGCCCTCGCCGCGCTGCTGCTCGCGCTCCCCGCGCGGGTGGTCTACGCGCAGGACCCCGGCCTCGGACCGAATCCACATCACGAAGCCGCGCGCATCATCGCCGCGGAGCTCGCGATGAACCAGGCCGAAGCCGACCTGGGCGCGCTTGCGGCGCAGCAGCCGTCCGGTCTCGTGGAGACCCTGCGCAAGGAACTCGCGGTGGATCGGGCCGAGTATGCGTTTCGGGCAGCGGCGCGGCAGGAAGAGCTGCGCCTGTACGAGCTGGCCGGCTACGCGAGCGTGGAGAGCGCGGTCATCCCGCTGATCCCTCCGGCTGTCCAGAGCCCGTTCGAGAACACGATCGCCGGGCTCCACTCGCTGTACATCCTGGCTGGGATCGACCAGTACTACCTGGTGAACGTCCACTTCACGCACCCGTATGCCGACGCCAAGCCGGTGAGCGCCCTGCGCTCGTACTACGCGGAGGCTTCGAACCGCTACGGGATTGACCCGAGCTACCTCGCCTCGATCAACTTCATCGAGAGCAACTTCGGCCGCATCAACGGACCGTCATCGGCCGGCGCCGAAGGTCCCATGCAGTTTCTTCCCAGCACGTGGACCGAGTATGGACAGGGCGGAAACATCTTCGATCCTCATGATTCGATCATCGCCGCCGCCAGCTACCTCGTCCACAACGGCGCGCCCTACAACATGCGGAACGCCATCTTTCAGTACAACCACGACTTCGACTACGTCGACTCCGTGGAGTACTTTGCGCGCGCCTACCGCACCGACCCGGGCTGGCTCGACCGCATGTACTACTGGAACACGTACGGCTAGGAGCGGATCGTTAGAGTAAGTACTCATGGAGTACCGGATCGAACAGTTGGCCCGCTCGGCCGGCGTGGCGGTGGACACGATCCGGTTCTACCAGGGCAAGGGCCTGCTCGAGGTCCCGCGCCGCGAGGGCCGCGTCACCTGGTACGCAGAGAGCCATCTCGACCGGCTGCGCCGGATCAAGGAGCTCCAGCAGCGGGGATTCACCCTGACTGTGATCCAGCGCTTTTTGACCGGGGAGCTGGAGCCGTCGGATGAGGCGCTGGTCGCCGCGGTCACGCGACCGGGAGCTCCGCAGACCCTGACGCTGGCCGAGCTCGCCGAGCGCAGCGGCGTGGCTGAGCCCTTGCTCCTGAGCCTCCAGCAGGCGGGGTTGCTGGTCCCCGTGGAAGGAGGCCAGGAACCGCTGTATCCGGCCGGCGACCTGGACGCGATCGCAGCGGGCATGAAGCTGATCGCCGCGGGCGTGCCGCTCGGCCCCCTGTTGGAGCTCGGCAAGGACTATTCCGCCGCGGTCGACCACACCGCGCGCCAGGCGGTCGACCTGTTTGACCGGCACGTGCGCGAGCGCATCCAGTCGGAGGGTGGCGCGACAGAGGCCGCCGAGCGGAAGCTGCTGGCCACCTTCAACGAGCTGCTCGAGGCCAGCGGCACGCTGGTCAGGCATCACTTCGAGCGGACCCTGCTCCGCGCCGCGCGTGAGCATATAGAGAAAAGATGATCACCGCGACTGCTGCTCGCACGTGGGAGCTGGACCGCACGCCTGATCTGATCGACCTGATCGGCGCGGCACGTGACAACGGCCATGAGGTGCTGCTGATCGAGCGCCCGATGCCGGACGCGGTCAGCGTTGCCGCGCTGGGCAAAGCATTCGACCTGGTCGCGGCCAAAGGTGGTGTGGCACTCGAAGACGCCGGCGGCAAGGTCGTGGACTTCGAGGCGGGCGCCGACCGGCTGGCCGCCGCGTCCCGGTTGTGGCGCAGGGTCTGTCATTCGCTGGGCAGCCCGATCGCCGTGGGTGGCTTTGCCTACCGGCCGGATCGCGACCCGGGCGGTCCGTGGTCCGGCTTTCCAGCCTTGCTCCTACGCGTGCCCGAGCTGGCGGTGACGCGAGCTCGTGGCCGCACCTACGCCACCGCGATCTCGGAGAATGCGGAGGCCCTGTTGGAGCTGAGCGCGACGGGGCTGCGGGCTCCCGCGGCGCGCAAGCTCGAGGTGGCGGCCGTGCGCAATCCGATGGCATGGACCGCGGCGGTGGAGAGCGCGGCCGCACGCTTGCGAGCGGGCGATGCGGCCAAGGTGGTGCTGGCGCGCGAGGTGCTCGCGCGCGGGGACGGGGTGGTCTCAGCGGCCATGGTGGCCCGCTCGCTGCGAGCGGCGTATCCGTCGTGCTTCACGTATCTCATGACGGGCGCCGACGGCACCGCGTTTGCCGGCGCGTCGCCTGAGCTGCTCGTGCGCCGTTCCGGCTCGCGGGCCTTCTCGCAGCCCATGGCGGGATCCGTCGCTCGCGGCGCCACCGACGCCGAAGACGAGCTGCTCGCCCGCCGGCTGGAGGAGAGCGCGAAGGATGCCGTGGAGCATCGCGTGGTCTCGGAGTTCGTGGTCGGCGCCTTGCGGCCGTTCGCGGGATCGGTGAAGGCGCCGGCGCCGGAAGTGGTTCGGTTCACGAATATCCAGCACCTCGCCACCTCGGTCACCGCGGAGCTGCTCGACCCGCCCGCCGGCGCCCTGGAGCTCGCGGCCGCGCTTCACCCCACACCGGCGGTCGGTGGCTGGCCACGTGACGCGGCCGACGCTCTGATCGACGAGCTGGAAGGGATGGAGCGGGGCTGGTATGCGGGTGCAGTGGGCTGGATCGACGGGCGCGGCGACGGCGAGTTCGCCGTGGCGCTGCGGTGCGGGCTGCTGTGGGAGGACGGGGCGCGCCTTTACGCCGGAGTCGGCGTCATGCCCGACTCGGATCCCGCCCGCGAGCTGGAGGAAACCGAGCTTAAGTTCAAGGCCCTGCTCACGGCGCTGGTCTGATGGAAGTGACCCTCAACGGCGCCCGCATCCACTACGAGCGCTCGGGCACAGGCTTTCCGGTCCTCTTCATCCACGCCGGAATTGCGGATTCGCGCATGTGGGAACCACAGGCGGCGGCGTTCGCGAAGAGGTTCGATATGGTCCGTCCGGACCTGCGCGGGTTCGGTGACACCGCCCTGCCGCCGGCGCGGTACTCGGCCATCTCGGACCTGGTTGGGCTCCTTGATCACCTGCGGATCGACCGCACACACGTCGTCGGCTGTTCGATGGGCGGGACGCTCGCGCTGGACCTGGCTCTGGAACATCCGCAGCGGGTGGAGCGGCTGGTGCTGGTCGCGGCCGGCGTGAGCGGCTCGAACCTCGGCGCATCCGACGCCGCGCTGTTCACGGAAATCGAGGAAGCCGACAAGGCCGGTGACATGGATGCGGTGAACCGAGCGGAGGTGAGGCTGTGGGTGGACGGACCGCGCCGCCGCGAAGGCAGCGCTCCGAACGCCGTGCGGCAGCTGGTTCTCGACATGAACGGCCGCTCGCTGCACACCGACTGGAGCTCCGCCGAGAGTGAGCCGATCGCCCGTGCTGCGATCACGCGACTTGGCGAAGTCGCCGCCCCGACGCTGGTGATCGTAGGCGCCGAAGACCTTCCCCACTGTCTTGCCAACGCGGATCTCATCACATCGAGGATCGCGGGCTCGCGCAAAGTGACCATCAAAGACGCCGCGCACCTGCCAAGCCTCGAGCGCCCAGAGGAGTTCAACCGCGTGCTGCTCGATTTCTTGACCGCGTGATCTGAAGCACTCATTACGCACGTTTGGCGCGGCCGCACGCTTGGCGCCGGCCGTGCGGTCAAGTCCTCAGCGCCGCCGCCGCCGCCTCCCAGCACAACCGGTGACCGTTGACAGAATCCTCGCGCTTGAAGCGCACCACCACCATCGTCGGGGTGGGCGCTGCGATTGCGTCCGCGATCGCCGGCTCGAGACCTGACCGGTCCGTCACCGGGCTGTATACGAGCCCATACAGCCGCGCGACCTGCGAGAGATCCAGGCTCAGCGGCGTCACGAACAGCTCTTCGAAAACGTCCTGGTGCTCCGCCTGCGGGAGGAAGCTGAAGACCCCGCCCCCATCGTTGTCGCACACCACCAGCGTCGCGCGAATCCCGTGACGGCGAAGCGCCCAAAGCCCGTTCATGTCGTGGTACAGCGAGAGATCCCCAAGCAGCAGCACCGTCGGGACGTTGCTCCCCGCCGCCAATCCCAGACCGGTCGACACCAGCCCATCGATCCCGCTGGCGCCTCGATTCCCGAAGAAGCGCTGCTGCGGCCGCGCCTGGGGCCAGAACGATTCGACAGCGCGAATCGGCATGCTCGAGCCGACGAACACCTGACCTGGATCCGGCAGACGCGAGCTCAACGCGCGCACGACGTGGCCCTCATGCAGCGGCGTCGAGACAAGCGTCGCCGCGATCGCGGCCGTGGCGCGCTTGCCCGCGGCCACCCACTGGTCGCGCCACGCCGTGCGCTCCAGTGGTGGCAGTGCTTCGAGCAGCGGCTGCGGGTCGCAGTCGACGATGTCGGTCGCCACGTGGTCCTGGTCTCTCCAGGCGCGGTCAGGGTCGATGAGAAACGTCTGCGCGGAGGCGGCGGCCAGCCACTTGTTCAGAGCCCTCGAGGTCGGCATGCTCCCCAACCGGATCACAAGGTCCGGCCCGTGCTGCAGCGACCAGCCGGCCCGCAGCAGCGCCTCATAGGACTCGATCGACCCGCCGGTCTCCGGGCGCCGCAGCTGCGACGTCGGCTCCGCGAGCACGGGGAGACCGAGGCGGTGCAGAGCCGGCGCAAGGCGCTCGCCGCCGCGCATCTCTCCCGCGATGACCAGCGGCCGCTGTGCGCGCTGGAGGGCCGAGGCCAGCGCCGTGACCTGGCCTGGCGTCGGCAAGGTCCGGCCCCGGCTCACCGATTGGCCGGCTGCCCCGATCGGCACCGGCACCTGGCCCGGCTGCGGAACGAGCGGTTCGCGAAATGGAAGGTTGATGTGCACCGGCCCGCCGCCGCTCGCTTCGGCCACCGCCCGGGCCGCGAGCCGCCGCCACAGTCGGGCCTCGTTGGGCAGCTCGACCGGGGCGCCCGGATCGCAGAACCACCTGACGGCGGTGCCGTACAGCCTCTGCTGATCGATCGATTGGTTGGCGCCGGCGCCCTGCAGCTCGGGCGGCCGGTCCGCGGTGAGGACGATCAGCGGCGTTCGCGAGTAGGAGGCCTCGACCACCGCTGCGTGAAACTCGGCCGCCGCCGTCCCCGACGTGCACAGCAGCACCACCGGCTTGCCGGTCGATTTCGCCAGGCCGACGCCGAAGAAGGACCCGGATCGCTCGTCGATGTGCATGAGCACCCGGATCTTGGGATGACGCTGCAGCGCCATCGCGATCGGCGCCGACCGCGAACCGGGAGAGACGCACGCGTACTCCACGCCTTGAGCGGCCAGCTCGTCCACGAAGGTTGCGGCAAAAGACTGCGTTACATCCATAGCATTCAGTGGCAGTGATTCTCGACGGTCCCGACGTGCGATTGAGCTACTACGTGCTCGGCGCGGGCACGCCGGTCACGCTGCTCCACGGGTTCACTCAGAACGGGCGAAGCTGGCTCGAGATCATTTCCAGGATGCCTGAAGGCTGGATGTGGATATTGCCCGACCTGCGCGGACATGGCGAGACGAGCACCAAGCCCGGAGCGCCCTGCAGCATGGACGCCTGCACCGGCGACCTCGAGAGGCTCTGGGACCATCTCGGGGTCGCGAGCTCTCACCTCGCCGGCTACTCGATGGGCGGCCGCCTGGCGCTCCACGTCGCCGCGCGCCGTCCCGAACGCATCCTCTCGCTGCTCACCGTCGGTGCGCACGGGGGCCTCGACGAAGAGGCCCGCGAAGGACGCCGGCGTGGGGATGAAGGGCTCGCCCAGCGGATCGAGAAGGACGGGCTGGAAGCGTTCGTCAACTACTGGAGCGCGCTGCCTTTGTTCGCGGGTCTCGAGCGTCGCGGCCCGGCCTACATGGCCCAGGTCCGGGCCGAAAGGATGACGAACCACGTCGCCGGCCTTGCCTGCTCGCTGCGCGGGATGGGCGCCGGCGCCATGGATCCGCTGTGGGATGACCTCGGGCGCGTCACGTTTCCATGCACCTTCGTCGCCGGCCAGCTGGACCATGGGTATGTCAGCTCGGCGCGCCGGCTTGCCGCGACCGTTGCCAACGGGCGCGTCGAGGTGGTGCCCAGGGCCGGCCACACCGTTCACCTGGAAAGGCCGGACGCCTTTGCCCGCGTGCTCGAGGATCACCTTGCGCGGGCGACCGCCGGCGTGACGACACCTGAACCCTCGGAGGCGCCTGCCGGCGACGACTGGCCTTCGACCTCGACCTCGGCCTGAAGGCCGGCGGCGTAGCGGGCGGCGCCGAGGCGTTCGAGGTCGAGCATTCCTCCACCATCGAGCGCCCGCAGGGCGAACTTGCGACAGCCTTCTCTGTGTCTCGTCTCCACCTCTCGCGCGACGTCGACTGGAACACGGGCCGCGATGTACGCGGTCGTCACAGCAGCAACCCAAGCGAGAACAGCAGCGCGTAAGCGAGCTCGGCCGTCGCCATCCGCTTGAGAGCGCGCACCAATGCCGGCGCGGATGGGGCGGCGAACGCAATGCGGAGTGGCACGGCGGCGATCGGGATGGCGAACTGGACCAGCATGATCGTTACGCCCGCGAGCTTGAAAACGAGGACTGCGATGGGGATGGCGAATGCCACGCACACCAACACCAGGAGCAGCCACCGCGTGCGCGCGCGGCCGATGCGCGTTGCCAGGGTCAACTTGCCGGCGGCGGTATCCGTGTCCAGGTCGCGCAGATTGTTGAGGACGAGGACTGCGGTCGCGAGGCAACCCATCGCGCAGGCCATCAGCACAGCCAAGGGCGTCATCCGCAGCGTCTCGACGTATACGGTGCCAAGCGTCGCGACCAGCCCGAAGAACAGGAAGACGAAAACCTCGCCGAGTCCCAGGTAGCCGTACGGCCGCGGGCCTCCCGTGTAGAGCCACCCGGCGAGCAGGCATGCGATCCCGACGAGCACCAGCCGCCAATCCGTGATGAGGCTGAGGACCAGGCCCGCCGCCGCCGCGACTCCAAACGCGGCAACGGCCGCGCGTCGCACGTCCCCAGGCTCGACCACGCCGGACGACGCGGCACGCACCGGACCCACACGGCGCGGGCTGTCCGCTCCGCGTACGTGGTCGGAGTAGTCGTTCGCGAAGTTGACTCCAAGCTGCATCGCGATCCCGACCAGCAAGGCGAAGAGACCCGCGCCCAGGCGCGGTCCGCCTTCGTGGACAGCGATGGCGGTGCCCACGAGCACCGGCGCGACCGAGGCCGCGAGCGTGGCCGGCCGCACGGCCGACCACCACACGCGAGCCGCCGACAAAGCAGGCATGGTCGCGACCATCAAGGTCGTTTCGGAAATTTCGAGAAGTCGGGCTTGCGCTTCTGCACGTAAGCGTCCCGCCCTTCCTGCGCCTCCTCGCTCATGTAATACAGCATCGTCGCGTCGCCCGCCAGCTGCTGGATTCCCGCCAGCCCGTCGTCCGCGGCGTTGAGGCCCGCCTTCAGCATGCGGAGCGCAAGCGGGCTGAGCTCGAGGATGCGGCGGCACCAGACCAGCGTTTCCTTTTCGAGGTCCGCCAGCGGCACGACCTTGTTGACCAGGCCCATGTCGAGCGCTTGCTTGGCGTCGTACTGCTCGCAGAGAAACCAGATCTCGCGCGCCTTCTTCTGGCCCACGATCCGAGCGAGGAATCCCGCCCCGTAGCCGCCGTCGAAGCTGCCCACCCGTGGGCCGGTCTGTCCGAAACGGGCGTTGTCGGCCGCGACGGTCAGGTCGCAGACAACGTGCAGGACGTGCCCGCCGCCGATCGCGTATCCCGCGACCATCGCCACGACCGGCTTCGGCAGGCGGCGGATCTGGATCTGCAGGTCGAGCACGTTGAGGCGGCCTGTGCCCTTGAGGTCGACGTAGCCGTCGTCACCCCGGATGCGCTGGTCGCCACCGGAGCAAAAGGCCTCAGTGCCCGCGCCGGTGAGGATGATCACGCCGACCTTGGGGTCATCGCGCGCGACCTCGAAGGCTTTCGACATCTCGGAAACCGTCGTGGGCCGGAAGGCGTTGCGGACCTCCAGCCGGTTGATCGTGATCTTGGCGATCCCGTCCCAGGTCTCGTAGAGGATATCTTCGTATTCGCCGGCCCGCTGCCAGCCTCGATCTTTCAAGCTCCCACTCCTAGAGCGATCACTAGCACGGTTTGATACTACGCCGTCTCAAGCTTCAGGACCGTGAACGCCACCGACGATCGTTCGAGCAGGACGCCGACGCCGAGGGTCGCGGCGACCACCCAGGCCAGGATCCGGAGGGAAACGCCAAAACGCCGAGAAGGCGGACGCGCGCGGGCCGCCGGCGAGCGCGTTGCGAATGATCAGGGCGGGGTCGGGTCCTGGCGTCACGATCAGCAGCGCCGAGAGCAAGGCGAAAGCCGCAAGCTGTCCGTCAAGCTCCAAACCGCTAAGCCCGCTGGCGTGGCTTGCGCCGCGGGAAGAGCTTCACGATCTTGGCGTAGTCCTCGGGCGTGTCGATGTCGTCGGGGCGACCCGGCGCCGGAACCATGTCGAGCAGCTCAGGGTGCCCTTGCAGGATCTGGCGCGCGCCCGCGTCGCCCTTCAGCGCCATGAGCTCATCCCACAGCTCACGCGCCAGGACAACGGGGGGCGCCCATTCGCCGTGTGTCTGCGCCACCGCCACCGCCGGCCGCGAGCCTTCGCGACGCCAAGCCCTCATCAGGGCCGCGATGGTGCGGGAGCCGACCAGGGGTTGGTCGCCCAGCACGATGACGGCCGCCTCGATCTCGTCGCGCATCGCCCGCAGCCCGACCTGCAGCGACGACGCCATGCCGGTCTTTGCCTTCGGGTTGTGCACGAGCTCCGCGCTTCCGTCGACGGCGTCGCGGACATCGTCCGACGAGTAGACGACGACGACCTGGTGGCACCCGCCCTCTGACGCCGACTCGATCGCGTTGCGCACCATCGGCTTACCGTCCACCGTGAGCAGCAATTTCTCCGAGCCTGGCATTCGTGAGCCCGAGCCGGCCGCCATCACGATGGCGCCCACGGGCAGGAGGGCGGAGGCGAGCCTCTCGAAGGGCGGCCGCGCCGAGCGGATCCACTCGACCTCGATGTTCGCCCGAATCGCGGTCTCGGCGTACTGGCGCAGCCGATCGCTGTCGCCGTCAACGAGCAGCAGGCGCCGCCCGGCAAGCGCAGCCATGTCTGGAAGGGTCTCGGGCAGCCCGACCACGGCAAGTGCACGGCAATCAGTGCGAGAGGCCAGGTGCTGAAGCGCTGAGTCAAGGTCGCGGCCTCGCACGACGAGACTGTGAGGACCTTCCGGCTCGCGATACGTGCGTCCTCTCACGGCCAGGTCCAGGTCGCCCATCACGAAGACCGCGGTCATCAGCATGAGCATGCCAGAAGGGACGGGCCTTACTCTTTTTGGATGCCACTGCTGGGAGCCCACGTCGACTCGTCGGGGGGCCTGCACCTCGCCTTTGAACGGGCCAAGGCGATGGGCGCCGAGGCCATCCAGGTGCACCCCACCCCACCCGGCTTCTGGGGTTCGCCGAAGTTGGATGAGACCCGGATCGCGACGTTCAAGGAAGCGGCTCTTCAGCACGGCCACCCGCCCTTCTACTTTCACGCCGTCTATCTGATCAACCTGGCCGGGGATGACCCGACGCTGCGCCAGCGCTCGGAGAGCACGCTCGCGGGCTACCTCAAGGCGGCCGACGACCTGGGCGTCAACGGCGTCATCTTTCACACGGGGTCCCACAAAGGCGCCGGCTTCGAGGCACGGCTCCCGTCGATCGTCGAGCACCTGCGGCACGTGCTGGAGCGGGCCAACCCGAGCACCGCCCGCCTGCTCATCGAGAACAACGCCGGCCTCGGCGGATGCGTGGGCGCGAAGTTCGAGGAGATCGCGCAGATGCTGGCGGCGATCGACGACCCCCGCGTCACGGTGTGCTTCGACACCTGCCACGCCTTCGCGTCGGGATACGACGAGCGCACCCCGGCCGAGGTGTCCAGGACGCTCGCCGAGCTGGACCGGGTCATCGGGCTGTCGCGAGTCGAGGTCATCCACTGCAACGATTCGGTCACCGGGTTAGGATCCAACCGGGACCGCCACGCCAACATCGGAGACGGCCAGATCGGCGAAGCAGGCTTCCGCGCCCTGCTTCACGAGCCGCGGCTCGGGCGCCTTCCCTTCATCCTCGAGGTGCCCGGCGCCGGGGACGGCCCCGACGCCGAGCAGATCGCGGTGCTGAAGCGTCTGGCGGTCTAGTTGATCTAGCCGGAAGGCGAGGCCGGGCGCGCGCGAGGCACTCGGCGGATGGCCACGCCGGCGATTCGCCGGGCGCGGACCGGCAGGTTGCGGACCACGCGGCCAAAGCCGGCCAGCGAGTCCCCAACCAGGCGGCTGTTCTCCATCTCGCGCTGGAGGTCCTTCAGCCGCTCGAACGCTACGTCCTCGTTCCTGTAGGGGTACACGGCATGCATCCTCATAACTAGCTTACTGATTACACTGGTTATTATAACCGTTGTTAGATGTTGAGAGGTTATGGATATACTGGTGTAGGTGTCAGATCGTCAAATGGCAGCCGGCGACATCGGCCTCGTTCAGGCCTTCGTCAACACCGTCGACCTGCAGGACGGTCCAGAGGAATTCACCGACCCAAACACCCTCCAAGCGTGGTTGGTTGCAAACGGGCTCCTGGACGGCTCGCAGCAGGTGGATGGGCCCGACCTCAGGCATGCGATCGCATTGCGCGAGGCGATCCGGTCGGTGATCGGCGCCAACTCCGGCTCGAAGGTCTACCCCGTCGACATCGCCACGCTCAACGAGGCTGCCGCCGCGAGCGGCCTCCGGATGCGCTTCGGCGCGGATGGGAAGCCCAGGCTGGAACCCGAGGCGACCGGAGTTGTCGCGGCGATGGGCCGCATCGTCGCGGCGGTGTACGCGGCGATGGAGAGCGAGGACTGGCGGAAGCTCAAACTGTGCAATTCGCAGACGTGCCGGTGGGCCTTCTTCGACCGCTCGAAGAATCACTCGAGCCGTTGGTGCACCATGGCGTCCTGCGGCAACCGTGAGAAAGCGCGCCGGTTCAGGAGCCACAACAAGACGCACGCGTAAGCCCTGATGCCGATTCTCCGCGAGGATCGAACTGGGCCGTCGGGTCAGCCGGGCCCGGATCGAGCCTCGGCGCGCTTGGAGGCGCCCGAGCCGCCGAACCGCACGGCAGTGATCTCGGCCAAGATCCCTAGCGCGGTCTCTTCCGCGCCACGGCCGCCGAGATCGAGGCCGATGGGGCCGTGGACGCGCGCGAGCTGCTCGTCAGTGAACCCTTCGGCCCGAAGCGCGTCGAAGCGGTTCTGGTTGGTCTTGCGGCTGCCGATCGCCCCGAGGTAACCCACGTCCTTCGTCAGCACCGAACGCAGCGCCGGCAGGTCGAACTTGGGGTCGTGCGTGAGGATGACGACGTAGGTCGAGTTGTCGATCGCGAGCTTCGCCATCGCCTCGTCGGGCCACGCGACGATGAGCTCGTCGGCCTCGGGGAATCGCTCTTTGGTGGCGAACTTCGCGCGGGCATCGATGACGGTGACCCGGTAGCCCATCAGCTTGGCGAGGCGCTGAAGCGGGATCGCGATGTGGATCGCGCCGATGATGACCAGGTGGGCGGGGCGGCGGAACGGCTCGACCAGCAGGTCGCCTTCCCGATGCGCCAGCTCGGATCCCGAAGGCGTCCAGCCCTCGACCAGGTCCGCTTCGCCGCTGGCCAGGTTGGTGCGCAGAGTGGCCGGCTCATTGCGTTGAAGCAGCGCGATCAGCCTCTCGTGAACCGGACCGAGAGGTTCGACGAACACCTCGATGTGTCCCCCGCACGCCAGGCCGACCTCGAATGCGACGTCGTCGGCCACGCCAAACGCGGCGACTTTGGGCTTGCGGCTTTTCAGGACGGCCTGCGCCTCCTCGTAGACCGCGCCCTCGATGCAGCCGTTCGAAACCGAGCCCGCCATCTTGCCGGAACGCGTAACCACCATCTTCGAGCCGAGCGGGCGAGGGCTCGAGCCCCACGTCTCGACCACGGTCGCGAGCGCGATGTCCTCGCCCGCCTTCGTCCACTCGCTGAGCTCGCCAAGCACCTCACGCATCGCTATCGGTTCCTGGGGGCCCGCCGGTCAAGCCCGGCGAGCAGGCGGCCCAGGTCGTCGAGCGCCTGCAGGTTGTGGGCGGCGAGGAAGTCGTCGCAGTGCGGTAGGGCCGCGGCCATGCCGCGCGTCAGGGGTTGGTACCCCTCCGATCCCAGAAGCGGATTGAGCCAGATCAACCGGTGGGCCGAGCGGCGGAGGTGCATCAGCTCGGAAGCGAGGTTCCGCGGGTCTCCGCGGTCCCAGCCATCGCTGACGATGATGACGACCGCGCCATGTCCGAGCACCCGGCGAGCCCAGTGCCGGTTGAAGTCCGACAGGGCGTCGCCGATCCGCGTGCCTCCGCTGAAATCGTGGACGCCCTTGCTCACCGACTCAAGCGCGCGGTCCAGGTCTCGGTAGCGGAGGAGGCGGGTGATCCGGGTGAGCCGGGTCGAGAACACGAAGGCCTCCAGTTCCTCGCGCCGCGCGATCGCATGGGCAAAGATCATCAAAAGGCGCGAGTAGCGCTCCATGGACCCGCTGACATCGCAGATCAGGACCAGCGGCCGCCTTCGGACTCGCGGACGCCGGTGGAACAGCTGCATCAGCTCGCCGCTGGAGCGGATCGCGTGACGCGCTGAGCGGCGCAGGTCGATCCGTCCCGCCCGCGCCGGGCGCAGGCGCCGAGTCTTTCGCTCGGCCACGCGCCATGGGGCCTCCTGGAGCAGCTTGCGCACCTGTTCGGTTTCCTGCCAGGTCATCTGGTCGAAATCCTTGTGGCGCAACAGCTCTTCGCGGCTGTAGCCGCTCGAGCTCGCGGGCACGACGGTTGGATCCTGCTCACGGTTCATCTGCGAGCTGTTGAGGCCGAGCGCCGCCGACCACTGCTTCGCCCGCTCGGGAGGCAGCGGCAGCGGGCGGGTGCGACCGGGCATCACGCCGGCGGACGCCCGTGGATCCGGCGGCGACCAGAAGATATCGAACGCGGCGTCGAAGGTTGGGAGCTCTTCCTTGCGGCTCACGAAGACAGCCCGCAGCGCGTTGCGGAAGTCGTCGGGCCGCTTCAGGTCGATGCAGCCCAACGCGCGCGTCGCGTCCGTCAACCGCCGCGGGCCGGCCTCCATGCCGGCATCGTGCAGGAGCCGCGCGAAGGCCCCGAGCCGCGGCAGGAGGTCTGCTGTAGGGGCGGGAGCTGTCTCAGGCACCTCGCGCCCTCTCGACCAGGGCGGGCACCTGCTCCCGCACGCGCTCGAGGTCTTCCTGGTACTTGAGAGCCGCGCCGATCGTGGCGTTGACGAGCGCCGGGTCGATGCGCGTCGCGCCCAACGCCGCGAGCGAGCGCGCCCAGTCCAGCGTCTCCGCGACACCCGGCACCTTGTAGAGATCCATGCCGCGCAAGCTCTGCACGAGGGCGGCCACCTCGCGCGCGAGCCGGTCCGCGGCCTCCGGTGCGCGTGCGCGCACGATCTCTACCTCTTTTTCCAGGTCGGGATAGTCGATCCAGTGGTAGAGGCAGCGGCGCTTCAGCGCGTCGTGCACCTCCCGCGTCCGGTTCGACGTGATGACCACGAACGGGGCGTGCTTCGCCTTGATGGTGCCGATCTCGGGGATTGAGACCTGGAAGTCAGAGAGCAGCTCGAGCAGGAAGGCTTCGAACTCCTCGTCGGAGCGATCGATCTCGTCGATCAGCAGCACCGGCGGCGTCAGATCATCGTTGTCGATGGCGTCGAGGAGCGGCCGCCGCAGCAGGAACTCGGGGCTGTAGATCTCGCGCTCGGCGACGCTACGGTCCTCGCCCGTATCCAGGAGCCGTATGTGCAGGAGCTGCCGCGGATAGTTCCACTCGTAGACCGCGTGCGCGAGGTCGATGCCCTCGTAGCACTGGAGGCGGATGAGCCGGGCCCCGAGCACGTCGGCCATGACCTTGGCCGCCTCGGTCTTGCCGACTCCCGCTTCGCCCTCGATGAAGAGCGGCTTCTCCAGCTTCAAGGCAAGAAGGATCGACGTGGCGAGGGCGCGGTCGCCGACGTACTTGCGTTCGCGCAGGCGCTGCTCGACGTCCTCGATGGTGGCAGGAGAGGTCGCGCTCACCCGAAGAGGGTACGTGTTTCAGCGAGCTCTCCCCTCCCCCGCGCGGGCATCCAACGACCGAGTCGACGGGCCCGGCGCGAACGCCGGGCCCGTACCTCTATTCGGCTTGTTCGATCGCTCGCTTGGTCAGCACCCGCGCCAGGTGCTTCTTGTACTCCGGGCTCGCCCGGAGGTCACCGGACGGGTTCAACCCATCGGAAGCGTGCTGTGCAGCCTCCTCGGGCTTCGCACCGTCGTGCAGGGCCTTCTCGACGGCGCTGCCGCGAACCGGAGTCGGTCCGACGTTGGTCAACCCGATGCGCCAGCCGCCGTTCATCTTCTGGGCCGCGGCGCCGACGATCGCCCAGTCGAAAAGCCTGCGGCGGAACTTGATGTACTTATGCGGGCCGGTCGCGACCGGGAAAACGACCTCGATGACGATCTCGTCCGGCTCGAGAGGCGTTGTGAAGATGTCCTTGAAGAAGTCCTTGGCGGCGATCGTCCGCTGGTTCGTGACGATCTCTGCGTCGAGCATCAGCGCGATGGTCGGGTAGTCCCCCGCCGCGTCGGCGTGCGCCATCACTCCTCCGATCGTGCCCATGTTGCGGACCTGGTTGTCGCCCACCTCGCCCGCGACCTCCGCGAGGATTGGCAGCTTCTCCTTTACCACGGCCGAGTTCTGGATCGTCACGTGACGCGCCAGCGCGCCAACATGGAGCTTCGACCCGCTTTCCTTGATGTGGTCGAGGTCCTTGATGCCGTTGATGTCGACGAGCGCCTTGGGCTGAGCGAGACGGAGGCGCATCAGCGGGATCAGGCTGTGCCCGCCCGCCAGCACCTTGGCGTCGTCGCCGTACTTGTTCAGCAGCTGGGAAGCCTCCTCGACGGAGGAGGCTCTGGCGTATTCGAATGCGGCCGGGATCACTGACGTGCCTCCTTTCCGTGGTTTGAACCGGCATGCGCCTCGTGAACCAGCTTCCAGATCCGGTCCGGGCTGGCCGGCATGTCGACATGCTTGATGCCGAACGGCGACAGAGCGTCGCAAACGGCGTTGATGATCGCAGCGGAGCTTGCGATCGTGCCGGCCTCACCGATTCCCTTGACGCCCAGCTCGTTGGTTGGCGACGGGGTGATGGTTCGGCCGAGCTCGAACTCTGGGAACTCATTGGCGCTCGGGACCAGGTAATCGGTGAAAGTTCCAGTCCTCATCTGCCCCGATTCGCCGTCATAGACAATCTCCTCGTAGAGCGCTTGCGAAATTCCCTGCGCGACGCCACCATGGATCTGGCCGTCGACGATCATCGGGTTGATGATGTTGCCGCAGTCGTCGACCGCGATATAGCGCTTGAGGTCGACGCGGCCGGTTTCGGTATCGACCTCGACCACGGCGATGTGTGTCCCGAACGGCCACACGAAGTTGCTGGGGTCGTAGTACGCGACAGCTTCGAGGCCCTGCTCCATCCCATCGGGAAGGCCCGCGCCGTACGAGGCGAACGCCACCTCGCCGAACGCCTTGCGCTTATCGGGGCTGCCCTTGACGTAGAAATGTCCCTGGTCGAATTCCACGTCTTCCTCAGCCGCTTCAAAAAGGTGCGCCGCGATCTTTCGTGCCTTGTCGACGACCTTCTTGCTCGCCTTGTGCGCGGCCATGCCGCCGACCGCCAGCGAGCGACTGCCGTAGGTTCCGTAGCCGAAGGCCGGCCCCTCGGCGGTGTCGCCATGCCTCAACTCGATGGAGTCGTAGGGCACACCGAGGGTGTCGGCGACGATCTGGGGGAAAGTGGTGTCGTGGCCCTGGCCGTGTGAATGGGTGCCGACGTAGACCGCGACCGAGCCGGTCGGAAACACACGAACCTGCGCCGATTCGACCAACGCAATGCCACCGGTCGCGGGCGCGGTGGCCGCGCTCGGCCCGAACCCGCAGATCTCGATCCAGCTCGACATCCCGATGCCGATGTACCTGCCTTTCTTGCGGCCCTCTTCCTGCTCCTTGCGGACCTTCTCGTAACCCGCAATCTGCATGGCCATGTCCATCGCCTTCTCATAGGCGCCGGAGTCGAAGACCAGGCCGAAGTGATTGGTGTGGGGGAAGGCCGTGATGAAGTTCTTGCGACGAAGCTCTGCGGGGTCCATCTTCAACGCCCCCGCGAGCAGGTCGATGGCCCGCTCACACAGGTGGGTAGCCTCTGGACGGCCGGCGCCTCGGTAAGGATCGGTCGGGACCCTGTTGGTCAGGACGCCGACTGTGCGCGCCGCCACGTGCTTCCAGTTGTAAGCGCCGCCCGCGAGCAGGCACGCGCAGGCCTGGAACGCGGCGAATGTGCCCATGTACGCCCCGACGTCCAGGTACTGGGTTGCCTTGATGTAAACCAGGGTCCCGTCCTTCTTGGCGCCGGCCTCGACCTCGAAGACCTGGCCTCGTCCGTGGGTGGTGGTCAGGAGCGATTCGGTGCGGGACTCGATCCACTTCACAGGACGCCCGCTCAACTTGGCCGCCGCGGGAACCAGCCAGTCTTCTGAGTAGGGGCTGATCTTGGCGCCGAAGCCTCCGCCCACGTCGGGAGAGATGACGCGGAGCCGGTTTTCCGGTATCCCCATCGCTCCGCCGAGGAACAGCCGCACGAAATGAGGGCTCTGGCTCGACATCCACACCGTCATCGTCCCGTCGGGCTTGGAGTACTCGGCAAGCACGCCACGGGTCTCCATCGAGGTCGGCGCCAGCCGTTGCTGGAGGATGCGCTCCTTGATGACCACATCGGCCTCTTTCATGACCGCGGGGTCATCCGGGATGTAGGTGAGGTCCCACCCGAGATTGTCCGGACCTTCCGAGTGGACTTTGGGGCTCTTGGCCTCGAGGGCCTTGTCGAGGTCCGTCACCGCAGGAAGCTGCTCGTACTCGACCTCGATCAGGTTGGAAGCGTCGGCCGCCTGGTATTTGGTCTCGGCCAGCACGACGGCGACGGGTTCGCCCTCGTACACGACCTCTTTTTCCGCGATCGGGAACCTGGGGGGGACCTGCTTCTTCTCCGCCACGAAGGACGGGGTGACGGGCATCGTCCCTGAGAGCACCTTGGTGAAATCCTTATGGGTGTAGACGGCAACTACTCCAGGCGCCTTGGTCGCCCGGGTGAGGTCGATGCTCTTGACCAGCGCATGGGCGAACGGACTTCGGACAACGGCCAGAAAAACGGTGCCCGGCCGGGTGAAGTCGTCCACGTAGCGCCCCTCGCCGCTCACAAGACGAGGGTCTTCGCGGCGGTGGATCTTGGCGCCGATCATCGTCGTGACGGCCATGGCTACTCGCCTCCCGCGGTGACGGCCTGCTTGCCCGCGGGTTTGGCCTTCGCGCCGCCCATGGTCTTGGCCGCGGCCTGCACGGACTTGATGATGTTCACGTAGCCGGTGCACCGGCAGAGATTGCCTTCGAGACCCCTGCGGATCTCGTCTTCCGTCGGGTTCGGATTCTGTTCGAGGAGATACGCCGCGGCCATGATGAAGCCGGGTGTGCAGTAGCCGCACTGCAGGCCGTGCTCGTCCCAGAAGGCCTGCTGGAGAGGGTGAAGCTCCCCATCCTTGGCCATGCCCTCGATCGTGGTTAGGTTCTTGCCCTCGGCCTGGACGGCGAACATCGTGCAGCTCTTGACCGCTTTGCCGTCGACGAGGATCGTGCATGCGCCGCACTGGCTCGTATCGCACCCGATGTGGGTCCCGGTGAGGCCCACGACGTCGCGCAGGTAATGCACGAGCAGCAGCCGGGGTTCGACCTCATGCTCGCCCCGCTGGCCGTTAACGGTGGTCGCAACCCTGTGCTTCATACACTCCTCCTCATTACCCCAGCGGGCTGGCGGCGCCCAGGACCGAGCCGGTCGACCAGGCGAGCTGAAAGCGAACTCCTCTATTGCGCTACTTTTAGCGACGAAATGCAACTAGAAAATTCATTCGGCGTCGGTGCGCCCCCCGACAAGGTGTTCGCGTACCTCATCGACGTGAACAAGGTCGTGGGCTGCGTCCCGGGCGCTGAGCTGTCGGAAGTCGTGGATCCGACCACGTTCAAAGGCAAGGTGAAGATCAAAGTCGGGCCGATCACGGTCGCCTACAGCGGCACCGCGAAGATCGTGGACCGCGATGACGTGCAGCACACGGCAACCCTCGAGGCCGAAGGGCGGGAGACCACCGGCCCAGGGTCGGCAAGGGCCAGGGCGCTGATGAGCGTGGTGCCCGAGGGGGCCGGCTCAACCGTCAAGATCGTGACCGACTACAACGTGGCCGGCCGGGTCGCTCAGTTCGGGCGGGGGGTCATGGAAGACGTCTCACGGCGGATCGTCAACGACATGGCCGCCTGCATCAAGTCCAACGTCGAGGCGGCGGAGACGGCCCCGGGCGGGACCGTCTCAGGCGCCTCGAGAGGCTCTCCCGCGCCGGCGAACGTGGCGCCCATGGCCACGGCCCAACCGATCAACGCCCTGAGCCTGTTCTTCAAGGTCCTGTGGACCGGGATCAGACGCGCGCTGGGGGCGAAAGCGACCTAGACGCGACTTCAACCCAGGTAGAGGGCGAGCATGAGGTCCCGGTTGACCATGATCAAGGGCTGCGTCCAGCTCTTGGAGCTCACGCCGAAGATCGTGACCGTGGCGTCCACCACCGGGAAGAAATGCCCTTTCATGAGGAGCTCGTTGTGCATGGTCGGGTCCGTGGCTTTCGGAAACTCGACCGCCCCCGTGACCATGAACGTATCGGCCTGAAACATGATGTAGCGCCTGATCAGCTCCATGATCTGGTCGGGCGGAGGCGGCTCGGGGTCGATCGTGCGGATGCCCCCGACCAGCGTCTTGCTGAAGAGGCCCTCTGGAACCCCATTGAGCGCGACAGCGCCGGGAATCAAGGGCTCCGCGCTCACATTCCGGAGGTGGAAGACCGGCTCGGGATCGTTGATCGTATCCCGGAGCCGTCCCCGGATCTGGAGTTCGGCCGTGATCCTCTGAGAAGGGGTCAGCACGTCCACCTTGCTCCAGGCGATCGCGACGTTGAGCGCGCCGGCAGATTGCATGGCGGGCAGGATAGCGCGGCGGACCCTCCCGACACCTGAGAATTGGCGTGTGGACCTTGCCGAGGCGCGCCGGCGTATCAAGGAGCGCGGCGAGCTTCACGCGTTTGTCTCGACCTCGTCCGCTGAGGGTGCGGGGACCTTGGTCGCCGTCAAGGACCTGGTCGATGTCGCGGGCATGGTCACGACCGCCGGCGGGGTCATCCTCCCGAACGAGCCGGCGCGGCAGGACGCGCCGGTGATCGAGACGATCCGAGCCCGGGGATGCGTCATCGTGGGCAAAACCAACCTTCACGAGTTCGCGTTTGGCGTGACGAGCGTGAATCCTCATTACGGGGCGGTGCTCAATCCGCATGACCCGAGCCGGGTCTCGGGGGGATCGTCGGGAGGCTCGGCGGTGGCCGTGGCGGCCGGGATGTGCGACTGGGCGATCGGCACCGACACTGGCGGCTCGATCCGCATCCCTGCGGCGCTGTGCGGCGTGGTCGGATTCAAACCCGCGCCAGGAAGCATCGACGCGACCGGGGTCATTCCGCTCTCGTGGTCGCTCGACACCCTCGGGCCGATCGCCCCGGACGTCTCGGGGGCGGCGAAGGCGTACACGATGATGTCCGATGAGGCGGTTTCTCTCGAACAGGTCGGCCCGCCACGCATCGCGATTCCCAGAGGCTGGGTCGCCGGACTCGATGCCCAGACCGCGGCGGCCTGGCGGCTCGTGGCGTCCGGGCTGCCTGAGATCGAATTCGTAGACAGAGACGACCTTTTCCGCACCGGCCTGACCATCCTCCTGGTGCAGGCCGCGACCTATCACCGCCGCTGGGTGGAGGAGTTTCCCGAGAAATACGGATCGGATGTGCTGGCTCACCTGAAGCGCGGCCTCACGATCGTGGGCGTCGATTACGTGCAGGCGATGCGCGACCGGCCTCGCCTCATCGCGGCGGCTGACGGCGCGATGGAAGGGATTGACGCTTTGCTCCTACCCGCGACGGCGATCGTGGCACCGCTGGTGGAGGCCGGCGACGAGGTGCGCGAGCCGCTTGCTCGCTTCACGCGACCCTTCAACACGACGGGCCAACCGGTGGTCGCGCTGCCGGCGCCCGTGGCCCGCGGTGGGCTTCCGGTGGGGATGCAGGTGGTCGGACGAACCAATGCGGACGCGCTGAGGGCCGCGTACTGGCTGGAGCGCGAGTGGCAGAACCTCGAGCCGTGAAATCGAAGGAGCTCTTTCCGCAGGTCTTCGGTCGACACGCCCTCGCCTATCAGCAGCGCCTCGAGCAGGTCATGGCGCGGGGCGAGGCACGCGGCCGCTTGCGTGTTCTCGAGCTGCTCGATGCGCGCCCGGGCATGCGCGTCCTCGACCTGGCGTGCGGCCCTGGGACGCTGAGCCGCCGCGTTGCGCAGCAGGTCTCCCCTGGTGGTGAGGTCGTAGGTGTTGACCTCGCGCCGGGGATGATCGAGGTGGCCCGCGCGGCCGGAATCCCCAACGCTCGGTTCGAGGTGATGGACATCGAGCGGCTCACGTTTGCCGGCGGGTACTTCGACGCCGCCGTTTGTGGACACGGCATCCAGTTCGCGCCAGACCTGGCCGTTGCGCTGAGCGAGGCGCGGCGGGTGCTGCGCGGCGATGCTCGCTTCGCCGCCAGCGTCCCGGTCGACTCGAACAATGAGTCCGTATGGGCGCTGCTCGAAGAGGTCATCGACCGCCGGCTCCCACCCGCCACGCAGGCCATCGACCACAGCCCCACCCAGGCCGCGGTCGCAGACCGGCAGCGGTTGGGCCAGGCCGCCCTCCAGGCGGGGTTTGCGAGCGCGGAGGTCGAGGTGATCGAGGAGCACGTGAGGTGGGAATCCGCGGAGCAGCTGGTCTCCATGTTCACGAGCTGGTGGAGCTGCGCGTCGCGTCTGGACGGAATCGACGACATAGGTCGCCGGGGATTCACCGAAGAGGCGATCGCGACCATCAAGCGTGCGCACCCAGGTGCGATCGACACCACCGGACGCAACCACGTGTTGTTCGCGGTCGCTTGATGCGACTCAGGTTCGCAGCTCTCCTGTGGCTGGCGGTCTTGAGCGGCTGCGCGCCTGGTCCGCAGGCAGTTGCGCCCTCGAGCCCTTCGACATCGACCCTACCTCTCGAGTCGCCATCGCCCGCCCCGACTCCGATCACATACGGCCCTCCCCAATACCGGGCCTTGTGGGTGGACGCGCTTCACGACGGCATCAAGTCTCCGGCCCAGGTGGAAAAGCTGGTCGCCGACGCCCATCGGGCAAACGTCAACGCACTGTTCGTCCAGGTGCGTAAGGGCGGCGACGCCTACTTCAATCACGCGGACGAACCGCGAGCTCAGGACATCGTGGGGTCGCGTGGTTTCGATCCGCTCGGTTACGTGATCCGCCTCGCGCATGAGTCGACGCCGCGGATCGAGGTCCATGCCTGGCTCAACACGTTTTACGTCAGCGAAGACAGCGGCGTTTACGTGAAAAATGGCGCAGCCTGGGGCAATCGAGCCAACGACGGCTCGATTTCGGGATACCTGGACCCGGGCAATCCGGAGGTGCAGGCGTACACACACAAGATCTTCATGGACGTCGCCCGCAACTACGACGTGGACGGCCTTCACATGGACTTCGTCCGCTATGCCGGCGCGAACTGGGGCTATACCTCGACGTCTCTCGCGCTGTACATGCACGACACGGGTGCGACCAGCGTGCCGGCGCCCGACGACCCGCGATGGCAGGCCTGGCGACGCGACCGCGTGACCGCGTTCGTGCGTGACCTGCACAACGACCTCCACGCGGTCAAGCCCGGGGTGAAGCTCAGTGGAACCCTCATCTGCTTCGGCGGCGGCCCGACGACGGCCGCCGGGTGGAACTCCACGTCGGCCTACACGTCCGTGTTTCAAAACTGGCGGGACTGGATGCTGGATGGCTATATCGATTTCGGGGTGCCGATGAACTACGACAGCGACTGGAGTGCCCGCGAGGCCACGTGGTTCGACCAGTGGCTTGCCTTCGAGAAAGACTCGGGGTTCGCCAATCGAGTGGTCACCGGGGTCGGCGCCTTCTTGAACTATCCCGAGGACACCCTGGCCCAGATTCGCCGCGTGCTGGCGCCGTCGGCGCGCGGAAACCGCGTGCTCGGCGTCGCGATCTATTCATACGCGTCGACATCCGTGTACGGCACCTCGGATTTCTACGGTTCGACAGACCTTTCCTCGTCGCTGCCGCGACAGCCTTACGCCGGGACGACGATTGGTCAGGCAGGCCTGGTGAACCGTGCCCAGCTGCTCAACGACTGGTTCATGACCCAGCTCTCGCAGCCGGCCTACTACAGCGACGTGCAGCTGGGTCGAATCCACACCCAGCCGGTCTTCCCGATGCCCGCGCAACCTCCCGCCGTGCCCGGCGCGTGAGCTGCTTGCCGCCTGCGGTGCGCTCCTCCGCCTGCTTGCGTTAGCGCCGCGGGCGCTGGCAGCGACCGGCTCGAGGAAGGCTCGTCTACGCCAGCTTGATTCGGTTCGCGCGGGGGCCCTTCTGGCTCGGCTCGATCTCGAAGCTGACCCGCTCGCCGCCGGCCAGCGAGTCGAAGTTCACTGCCGAGTCGAGGCCGGTCCGGTGGAAGAAATACTCGCGACCATCCTCGGCGGCGATGAAACCGAATCCGCGGTCGGAGACCAACTTCTTGATGGTGCCTGTCGGCATCTCCCTACTCCCTTCTCGAAAACATGTCGCGAACGCACGGGCCCTTTCGAGAACTTCCACGACCGCGGCGCACATCGCCTGCCATCCGGGCGACTGACCTACCTTACACCGGCGCTCGCGGTCGCAGGACGATCAAAGTGCCACCATCACCACCCCCGCAAGAGTCGCCACCGCACCCGCGAGTTTCATGGGTACGGCGTTCCTCTCGCGCAGTCTCCAAACACCCCAAACAGCCACTCCGACGACCGAGGTTTCGCGCACGGGGGCGACGACTGTGAGTGGTGCGAGGCTGAGCGCCCACAGCACCAGCAGGTAGCCGCTCCACATGAAGACGCCGATCAGCACCGCTTGGGCCCGGCCTATCGGCGCCGGCGCAACCAGCTCCTGCCGCGCAAGACGGCGTCCGGCAGTAAGACGGGCGGCCACCCACTTTGAAAAGTAGATTCCGACCACCATCAGGACGATCAGCAGCCATCCGTAAAGCCACGGCGTGGTGAGCCGCACACCCACCCGATCAATCGTGGTGTACGACGCGATCGCCACCCCCGTCAGCAAAGCCGGCAAGGTGGCCCGCCCCGTGGCCTGCGAAAGCGTGACGGCGAGGATTCCGAGGAGCAGGATGCCCACGCCGGCCAGCTGAAGTGCCGACAGCCGCTCGTGCAGCAAACCCAGACCGGCGATGACCGCGACCAAAGGTGCGGTTCCGCGCGCGATCGGGTAGACGGCGGACAGCTCCCCGCGCCCGTAGGCTTCCGCGAGGAGCCACAGGTAAGTCACCTCGAGCACCCCGGAGAGCGCACACCACCCCGCCGCGGCGGGCACCGGGACGGGCCGGCCGGTCGATAGCCAGGCCACCGCCACGAGCGGAGTCGACAGCAGGACCGCGGCGAGCGTGCCGCGTTGAAAGGTCAGCATGGGGTCCGCGCTCACCTTCGCGAGGATGTTCCACGTGCCGTGCAGCACGGCAGCGGCGAGCGCCAGCGCGATCGCGAAGGCGATCAAACGTGCACCCCTGCCGGCCTTCGCGGCCGGGCGAGCAGGCGCCCCAGGAGCCGGTACACCTCCGGGTTGACCAGCAAGCCGTTATGGCTGCCCCAAACGGAGAGCGCGGGGATGTCAGGTCGCAGGCAGGAGCGGAAGTTCACGACGTCGTCCGAGCGCGTGTAGATCGAGGTCGTTGGCACCGCGGGCGGAAGGCGCAGGTCGTGGGCGAAGCGACCCTCGGCGCTCAAGCGACGGCCGTAGGCGAGCTCGTTGGCGGTTTTGACCACTCCGACCGCGTGGCGCGTGACGAGCGCGAGGTCGGTCGTGTCGGCGAGCGGCGCGCCCAGGGTGATCACCTGCTCGACACTGTGCGGCCTGCGCTGCGACAGCACCTTGGCCAGCAAGCCACCGCGGCTGTGACCGACAAGACTGACGCGCGACCCCGTGGCGGACTCGATCTTGGTGAGGCGGCGTCGCAGGCCCGCGAGCAGGCTCTCCGAGTCCTGGACGTTGAAGAGGATGCCCGATGGGTGCGGCTTGTACCCGATCCGGTCCAGCCAGTTCGAAAGCACGGTGAGAGACCAGTCGCCTGAGAGGAAACCTGGGACCAGCAGCACGGGCCGGCCATCGCCGCGCGGCACCCCCCGGCCGCGCAAGACAGGGTCCCGCAGCAGCGCCGACATCTCGCGGAACGCCAGCGGGTCCCATAACTTCACGGCAGCGATCGTAGGTTGTGAGGCCCCGTCGGCGACACCACCGGTGTCGAGCCGGTGGTCGTAATTGAGTGAACAGACTGTATGTTAAGTTAAGCGAGTGAAGTCCCGGGGCTACCGGCTCGGCCGGCGCGAGTCCGCCGTCGACCAGACCCGCTCGAGGATTCTTGCGGCCGCCCGTGAGCTGGTCTCCGAGCTCGGCACCGCATCGAGCGTCGGAAGCGTGGCCGTACGGGCGGGGGTTTCCCGGATCACGGTTTACAACCACTTCCGCTCCAAAGGCGGCTTGCTCGAGGCGCTCTCTGCTGAAGCGGGGCCGCCCCCCGGCGCCGCACAGGGCGAAACAGGTGGCGACCCCACCGACGACCTCAGGCTTCGCATCGAGCAGGCATGCGCCGCCTGGGCGGCCGCTCCCCGGTTGCACCGGCAGCTGGCGGGCCGAGCGCTCGGCGCAGCCCGTTCGATGAGCGGCGAGCGTTCCGATCAAGATCACGCTTGCGCCGAAAGGCTGGCCGCGCACGACCGCCTTCGGGCGGGATGCTCGATCCGGGAAGCAGAGGACGTGATCGGGATCCTCACCTCGTTCCCCGTTTTCGATCGCCTGCACAAAGAGGGAGGGCGCTCACCATCCGCGGTCGCCGAGATCCTGCTTCGCATGGCCTCAGGGATCATGACCACCCGCTCCCAGGTCTAGGATTGACGCAATGCGCCATAGGACGGCCGACCTGGACGGACCGGTCCATTACCTGGACTTCGGGGGCAGCGGCAAGCCGCTCCTGATGGTGCACGGCCTGGGTGGTAGCTCGTTGAACTGGATGGCCGTCGGGCCCGAGATCGCGAACAGCTATCACGCGATGGCCGTCGACCTCGCCGGTTTCGGGCAGACGCCACTCTTCCATCGCACGGCCGCCGTGGGTGGCAACACCGAGCTTGTCCACGCTTTCATCGAGAAGGTGATCGGCGAGCCGGCCGTCATCATGGGCAACTCGATGGGCGGCCACATCGCCGTCCTCGAGGCGGCGGTCCACCCCACATGGGTGAGCGCGATGATCCTCGTCGATCCCGCGATTCCAGGCGTGCACGTGACGCGCCCCGAGCCGGCGAAGCTGGGATTGATGGCGGCGCTCACCATCCCTGGCCTCGCGGAGATCCTCCTCGACCGGCGTGCTCGCGTACTCGGTCCCGAAGGGCTGGTCCTCGAAACCCTTTCCCTGGTGTGCGCCGATCCATCGCGAGTGCCATCCGAGGTTGTCGAGGCACACGTGCGTCTCATGCGGGAAAGAGAAAGGCTCGGCCGCCAGAACGGCCGCGCGTTCCTGCAGGCCAGCCGATCGATTGGCCTGCGCATGGCCGATCCGCGGTTCTGGACCCAGGTCGCAAAGGTCCACGCCCCCACTCTCGTGATTCATGGAAGCCTCGACGACCTGATCCCGCTCGCCGCGGCCAGAGCGCTGGTGCGGCGCAGGCCCGACTGGAAGCTGGAGGTTCTCGAAGGCGTCGGGCACGTCCCGATGATGGAGACGCCGGAGCTGTTTCTGGAGGCGCTCCACGCGTGGAGCGCGTATAGAATCGCCGCCGGCGGCAGGCAAGCCGCAGTCAATTCCTAGACGGAGAACGCGCTCAAGCAAAAACTTTGGCCACGGTCCGAGAACTTCATCGCAGCAAGCGCCGCGGCCGGCTTGACATTGCCGCGTCGGCAATACCCGACCTCCGCCACCTTGGTCGCTGGTTTCCGATTCCACCGATGTGGCTCGAGGGTCGCATCTACCTCGAGTACCTGCGCCTGATCCGCGACCCCGTCTTCCGGGGGGTGGACATTCCGCCCGGTCTCGGCAAGCCGGTGATGCTGATCCCCGGATTTCTCGCCGGCGACTGGACGCTCCACACACCCTTCCAGTGGCTCCGGCGCATCGGATACCGCCCGCAGGTCGCGGGCGTCACCTTCAACGTCATGTACTCCGAGGTGATGCTCAGGCCGCTGATCGACACGCTGCGCGAGCTGCGACGCCGAACGGGCGCGAAGGTCTCGGTGGTCGGCCACAGCCGCGGTGGGGTCCTCGCCAAGGTGCTCTCGCACCGAAAGCCCGACCTGGTCGAGCAGGTGATCACGCTCGGATCGCCCTTGAACGACCCTTTCGACATCCATCCGCTGACGATGGCCGGTGTGCGGGCGGCGCACCTCTACAACGTCTTTCGGTACGGACACCCGGCGTCGGTCGAGGAACGATTCATGCGCGACCTCGCCGCGGTGCCACGGGTCCCTACGACGTCGGTCTATTCCCGTTCCGACGGCGTCGTCAACTGGAAGGCGTGCTTGCGACACGACGTGAACGCAATCGAGGTGCCGGGCAGCCACATCGGTCTCGCGATGAACCCGGACGTATACCGGATCCTGGCCTACCTGCTGCCGGCGCCCTGGCGGGAGAGCTGACCGGCTAACATCGAGTCAGCGGGAGCTCGACCGCCGGGCGCGCGCAGGGCGCGCAGATACGGAAGGGTCTGGGCTGAGAGGGCGCCGCGCGCCGACCGCAAGAACCTGAACTGGGTAATGCCAGCGGAGGGAGAGACACGAGCGACGTTGCCGTTCGCGAGAGCAACTCAGATTCTTTCGGCAGGGTCGAGAGCAATGGCATCGACTCCATCCCTGCCGCAGAGAGACACGGCGCGCCTCGCGAGCTGGCGTTCCTGTGGGCCGGTGCGTTCGTCAACTACGCAAGCCTTTTCACAGCGAGCCTCCTCACCACTTATTACGGGCTTGGGGTGTGGGACGGCCTCCTCGCCACGGCGCTCGGCACTGTCGCCGCCGCGGTCATCCTCGGGCTGCTGAGCAACACCGGCCCTCGCTCAGGCGAACCGCAGATCGTCTACACGCGGCGCATCTTCGGCCTCCGTGGCTCAAACCTGGGCGCGGGCCTGACCTTGCTGCTCGCGATCGGCTGGTTTGCCGTCGACTGCGTGATTGCGGCGCAAGCGGGAGCGCAGCTCGCCGGCGGCGGAAACCGCTGGGTGACCCTCGGCCTCGTGCTCGCGATCGCCGCGGTCAGCGTCGCGGTCGCGATTTTCGGTCACGAAACGATCAAGGTCCTGGCCACGTATGGCGCGATCGCGTTCGCGGCCCTCTCGGTGGTGCTTTTCATTTTTCTCGCTCCCCAGTTCCACTGGACCCAGGGCCCTGCCGTCTCAGGCGCCGACTATCCCGGCGCGTTCGTGCTCGGATTCATGACCTGCTTCGCCCTGGTCGCGTCGTGGTACCCGTTTGCGAGCGATTACTCGCGCTACCTGCCGAAGTCCAGCTCCAAAAGCTCAGTCACTCTGTGGGCGATGGCGGGAGTCGTGGTGCCGATGCTCTTGCTCGGCCTGTTCGGCCTGCTCCTCCCTACGATCGACGCAAGCCTCGCGGCCGGCCAGGGTGTGCTCGCGGTGATCAGCCGTCACGCTCCCACCTGGGTTGCCGTCCCGTTCTTCGTATTCGTGGTTCTCGGCGAGGTGTGGGCCAACTACTTCGACATCTACACGGCGGGGCTTGTCACGCTCGCGATGGGAATTCGGCTCCGCCGCTGGCAGACCGCGTTGGCGTGCGGCGTGCTCGGGACCGCGCTCGCCTCATACGCCGTGCTCGTCAGCGATTTCCACCTGGCGTTCGAAGACTTCCTGATCCTCACCTACCTGTGGGCGCCGGCGTGGGCAGCTGTCGTGCTCCTCACCTTCTTCTTCTTCGAATCTCAACCAAGACCGCGGCTCGCGCTGGCCGCCTGGATCGCGGGCACGGCCACAAGCCTCGTCTTCGTCAATTACCTCAACCTCTTCAGCAACGTGGCCGGGTCGCCGAAGTTCTTCAACGACGGACTGGTGACCGCGCTGCACGGGGCCGACGTGAGCGGGCTGGTCAGCGTCGCGGTGGCCGCTGCCGTCTACTGGATCGGGCGGCGCGTGAGGTTCGCTTGAAGCTGCCCGTCGCACTGACCATCGCGGGCTCCGACTCCGGCGGAGGCGCCGGCATACAGGCGGACCTCAAAACCTTCGCTGCGCTGGGAGTTCATGGAACGTCGGCGCTCACCGCGATCACCGCGCAGAACACGCTCGGGGTGGCCCGCATCATGGAGCTGCCTCCCACGCTGGTTGCCGCGCAGATCGAGGCGGTGATGATCGACATCGGCGCCCAGGCGGTGAAGACGGGCATGCTCTCGAGTGCCGAGATCATCGAGGTGGTTGCGACCTGCATCGGGCGCTTCGAGATCAGGAACCTCGTCGTCGACCCGGTGATGGTCGCCAAGGGCGGCGCGAGGCTGCTGCGCGACGACGCGGTGGATGCGTTGCGGCGGCTCCTGCTTCCGCTGGCCGCCGTGGTGACCCCGAACCTCCCCGAGGCCGAGGTGCTCCTCGCCAGACCGATCCGAACTCTCGACGAGCGCCGCCAGGCCGCGCGCGACCTGGTTGCGCTGGGGGCGCGCGCCGCAGTGGTCAAAGGAGGCCACACAGATGAGGCGCAGGCGATCGACCACTACTTCGACGGCACGGAGCTCGTCGAGCTTCAATCCCCGCGTATCTCAACAGCGAACACTCACGGCAGCGGCTGCGTCTTTTCCGCCGCGATCGCGGCCGACCTGGCCAGGGGCAGCGATTCCCTCGCAGCCGTCCTCCTGGCCAAGGAGTTCATCTCCGGCGCGATCGAACACTCCCTCGAGGTCGGTCGCGGCCACGGCCCGGTCAACCCCATGTTCAGGATCATCGTCTGAACGCCCCGTTTCTTAAGGAAAGCTGGGGTCGCCGGGGCGGGTTAAGCTGTGCCGTCATGAGCAAGCGAAAGCGGGTTACCAAGTCCTCGACCGGCTCGGACCAACCGGCCGGCGAAGAGAGCGCCACCTCCGCCGCCGACGACGCGCCGAGGGAAGACATGGCGCACGTCAGCCCCGACGTGCTCTCCGGGAGCCCGGACATATTCGCCCCCAAATGGACCGAGGAACCGGCCTCCCCTGCGCCCGAGGCCGTCACTGAGCCTGCCGCCACCGAAGGCGCCACCGAAGCCGCGACCGAGCCGATAGAAACCGTCGCGCTGCCAGCCGAAAGCGTCCAGGCTCCGGCCGAGACACCGGTGGAGACGGCCCCGGTCATGGCGCCCCCGATCTCCTCACCTCCCCCACCGCACTACGTGGCACCGACGGTGCGAGCCGCGGCAGTGCGCAGCGGCGGGTCCAGCATGGCGCTGGGCATCGTGCTGGTCGTGGTCGGCCTCTTCGCGCTGGGCATCGTGGTCTTCGGCATCGACCTCACCCAGTACGGGTGGCCTCTTTTCGTCATCATTCCCGGCCTGACCCTGCTGGTGGTCGGGTTCCTCGGCGGGGGCGTGGGCGCGTCGGTCCCGGGAGGCATCGTGACGATGCTGGGACTGGTGCTCGCGTACCAGAGCAGCAGTGGCGACTGGGCGAGCTGGGCCTTCACCTGGGCGCTGGTCGCGCCAGGTGGGGTTGGCCTCGGGCTCTACCTGCAGGCCTTGCGCGACCGCGATACCGTGATGCTCAGGCGCGGCCGGACCCTGATCTTCATCGCGGCGCTGATCTTCATGATCGGGTTCGTGTTCTTCGAATCGATCCTCGGCATCAGCGGGACGGACTACGGAATCTTCGGCAAGGCCGCCCTGCCCGGGCTCTTGATCGTGATCGGCATCATCCTGCTGGTTCGCAGTATTCAACGAACCAGGAGGGCCTGAGGAAGCGCCGGCGCCGTCTAGCCGGTAGCCCTTTGGATCCGGGCGGCAAGGTCGTCGCGGCTGATCTGGTAGTCGGTTTCGGCTAGAAACTCCTTGAAGCCGAGCTTTTTGTTGATCGCAAGCATCGGCGCGTTTGACCCCGCGTTATCAGTCGTCACCCACCGAGCCTCCGGGTGGAGGTCATGAACGTGGCGAAGCATGGCTGCTTTGATCCACTTGCCCAATCCGCGGCCGCGAGCGTCGGGCCGCACTCCCGTGAATCGCTGCTCGATGATGGTCGGCCGGTGAGTCGACCAGGTCGTGTCGGTGATCGCGGAGATCACTCCGTCGGGTTCGCGAGTGAGAATCGTGTGCAGCTGGTCCTGGCCGATTTCCAGGCGGGCGTAGTAGTCGCGCATGTGGTCAGGGGTCAGCACGATCTCACCGTAGTCCAGGTTCTCGAACGGAATGGTGTTGAGCAGGCTCGAGAGCTGTGGCGCGTAGTCCTGCCACATCGCCTCGGGCAGCGCACCTTCGTAATTCTCGAGCTTGGTCTGTGGTGAGCGCTTTGGGCCTTCACCGGCCCAGCGGGCGACCATCTTCCAATCCACATCGGCCAGCTTCAGCCGGTTCTCCGCCCCGGAAAGCTTCGCCTCGGCGCCGAGCCACTTGAGGAACGCGTTGCCGGAAGGCTCCTCGGCACCAAAGCCGACTGTCGTGCACGCGTGCGAGTCCATGAGCTCGGTCAGCAGGGGAAGCCAGGACGACCCGATTCCTCCGCGCCGCGCGTCGGGCCGGACGTAGATGTCAGCCCAGAAGAGATGCTTGTTGGATTCGTGTCCAGGGGTCCCCGGCTTGCTCGTGGAGCCCGAGAACCAGCTCCTCAGGCGCCCCTCGTGGACGATCTCGTAGTGGTGGTGGATGTCAAAAGGGCTGTCACGCCGCAGCAGCCTCTCCTCCACATCATCTGGGCGAAGAGGATCGTCGGGACGCGACTCCTGGTGCCTGAGGCGGCGGTACTCGTGGTACCGCGTCCAGAAGTCGCGGTCCACTGTCATGAACTCAACGCGGCGTGCGCCGGCCACATCCCCCATCGACCGATAATCTCACAACGATGAGCACCGGCAGACCTTTCAAGGTGGGCGTGACGATTCACCCGCAGCAATGCACGATCGCGGAGCTGCGCGATGCCTGGCGCCGCGCCGACGACCTGGGCGTCGACAGCATCTGGTTTTGGGATCACTTCTACCCCCTGTACGGCGCTCCCGAGGGAAACCAGTTCGAGTGCTGGTCGCTCCTGGCGGCGGCCGCGGTGGACACGCGTGCACCTCAGATCGGACCGATGGTGAGCTGCATCGGCTACCGCAATCCCGACCTTCTCGCCTACATCGCGGGCACCGTCGACCAGCTATCCGGCGGGCGCCTCGTGCTCGGCCTGGGCGCAGGTTGGTTCGAGCGTGACTATGCGGAATTCGGTTACAGGTTCGGGGAGGCGAGGGATCGGGTGCGAGATCTGAAGGACGCTCTGCCTCGAATCAAGAGCCGTCTCGCCAAGCTCAAGCCCGGGCCGGCGGGTGCACTGCCGATCCTGATCGGAGGGGGCGGCGAGAAGGTGACGCTGAGGCTTGTCGCCGAACATGCCCAGATGTGGAACGGCGGCGGGCGCCCAGACGAGTTCGCCCACAAGTCGGCGGTCCTCGACGAGTGGTGCCGCCGCGTGGGCCGAGATCCCAAGGAGGTCGCACGGACCGCCAACGTCGGCGCCACGACGCCGAGGCTGGTCGAAGAGTGGCTGAGCGCCGGCCTTCAGCATTTCGTGGTCAGGCTGGCTCATCCGTTCGACACGGCGGCGGTGGCCCGGCTGATCAAGCGTCGGGATTCGTGACCGTTTCGTTTTGACGGGGGCGCCGCAGCTTCAGCGCTTCTTCTTCAAGCGCCAAGCGATGGCACGTCCGCATCGCCTGCATCAGCTCCTGGGTGGTGACCCCGAATCGGTTGCGAATGACGCCGTCGAAGTAGGTCAGTCCGGTGAAGCGGCTCAGCGGCGATTTGCGTGGTCGAACGAGCGCACGGTTCAACCGGTAGAAGATCACGTTGGGAACCGTTTTGGGGTCCTGCCATTCGCCGCCTTCGGACATGCGAACGCCACGGAACGGTCCGATGTGAGCTCCCATGAAATCCGTCACATGCGCCCACCGCACCATGCTCCGGGTCCGGGCAGGCCCGACGCGAAAACCCTCTGTCGTCAACGTGAGCTGCTCCCCGATTCCCTGAATCGCGGTGAAGTAGAAGGCGTTGATGCCGGCCATCAGCACGACGGTCACCGGCGTCAGCCACGGATATTCGGGGTTTGCGAAGAGGGCGAGCACGAGGGCGAGCGGAAACGCGATCCATCCGGCGATGCGCAGCCAGCCGATGGCGCGGGGCAGGACCGGCGCCACGAGCACGACCTCTGCGCGCCGCGGGTCGAGATTCGGCGCGCGCTCCCGGTGCCGCCAGGCATCCCAGGCGCCGATGGCCGCCGCTGTCGTCCCTCCGATTCCGACCACGTACACGGTGAGAAACGCCACCGTGATCACGAGCAGAGTCCGGGAGTCCATTTCGGGCATTGTAGGGAGCACAAGGACGGGCGCTGTTATTTGTGGGTCGCACACTAACGAAATGTAAATTCCCAGGCTAGGATTCGCGACACCACACCCTCTTCGCGGCGCGAGCCTCCTGCTGAATGGCAGGAGGCTCGTATTAACTTCAAGGGGACAGTCGTCGCGCAAGCCGGCGACGAGGATGGGACTCACTGATCGCCCCCCTTGGGGAACCCGCGTGGTTTTCCACGGCGAAGGAAGTTACGCGGCTTTGACCGCGGCCACCAGCTTGGTCAGCGAGTCCTTGGCGTCGCCAAAGAACATCTGGGTTTTCGGGTCGTACATGAGGTCGTTGTCTATGCCGGCGAAGCCTGGCCGCATGGACCGCTTCATGAAGACGATGTTTTTCGCCTGGTCCGCGTTGAGGATGGGCATACCGAAGATCGGGCTGCCTGGAGCGTTACGCGCCGACGGGTTGACCACGTCGTTGGCCCCGACGATCAGCGCGACGTCCGCGTTCTTGAACTCGTCATTCACGTCGTCCATCTCTTTGAGCTGCTCGTACGGCACGTTTGCTTCGGCGAGCAGCACGTTCATGTGCCCCGGCATGCGGCCGGCCACCGGATGAATCGCGTATGTCACCTCGACGCCACGCTTCTCGAGGACCTCGGCCAGCTCGCGCGCCGCGTGCTGCGCCTGGGCCACCGCGAGCCCGTAGCCCGGTACGATGATCACTCGCTGCGAGTACGCGAGCAGAGTGCCGATGTCCTCGGCCGAGCCCGACCGGACGCTGCGGCCTTCCTTTCCCGCCACCGCGGCGGTTCGCGCATGGGTCTGGCCAAAAGCGCCGAAGAGAACGTTCACGAGCGAGCGGCCCATCGCCTCGCTCATCAGCTTGGTGAGGATGCTTCCGGACGCGCCGACGAGAGTCCCGGCGACGATCAGCGCGAAGTTGTTGAGCGTGAACCCGCTGGCCGCCACGGCAAGGCCAGTGAATGCGTTGAGCATCGAGATCACGACCGGCATGTCCGCGCCGCCGATTGGCAGCACGAACGCGACGCCGAGTACGAGCGCGAGGACCATCAAGGAGATGAAGGAGAACGGGATCGACGCCACCGCCAGAACAGCGATGACGAAGCCGACGATCGCCGCAGCCAGGATCCCGTTGACGATCTGCTGGCCCGGATAGGTGATGGGCGTGCCGGTCACCAGCTCCTGCAGTTTCGCGAACGCCACCATGCTTCCCGCGAACGAGATCGATCCGATCACGATGCTGAGGACGCTGGGAAGGGCTTCCGCAAATGCGGGATGCCCGCCGAAGCTGAGCAGCTCGGCCACCGACACGAGGGCCGCCGCCCCGCCGCCCACGCCGTTGAATAGGGCGACCATTTGCGGTATGGCGGTCATCTTCACCAGGCGTGCGCCGATGGTTCCGATCACTGCCCCGATGACGACCCCGATCGCGATGATGATCACGCCGGCCGTGGTGAAGTGGAGCAGCGGCAGGGTCGCGGCGAGCGCGATCACCATGCCGACGGCGGCGATGCGGTTGCCGTTGCGCGCACTCTTCGGCGAGCTGAGCTGCTTCAGTCCGAGGATGAAACACACGGCAGCGACCAGGTATGCGAACTCGATGAGGGTGGTCACTTTGCGGGCGTCGATGCTTTGGCCGGGGTCGCCTGTTTCCGCGATTGGTCTTGTGCGACCTGCGCGCGCCCGGCGTTCCGACCCTTGAACATCTCCAGCATCCGGTCAGTGACGACGAAACCGCCCACCACGTTGGTGGTCGCCAGGGTCACCGCGACCAGCCCCAGGAGGATGTTGACCGGTGAGCTCGCCCCGGCTGCGATGACGATCGCACCCACCAGAATGATTCCGTGGATCGCGTTGGTCCCGGACATCAGCGGCGTGTGCAGGATGGTCGGCACCTTCGAGATGACCTCGATCCCGACGAAGATCGACAGCACGAAGAAGGTCAGCTCGTTGAGCAGCTCATTGCTCATTGCGCCGTTTCCAGGAGCTGCCTGGCCCGCTCGCTGACGATCTCGCCGCCGTGTGTGACGCAGCTGCCTTTGGTGATCTCGTCCTCGAAATCCAGCGTGATCGCCCCGTCCTTGACCATGTGAAGAAGCAGGTTTGCGACGTTGCGGGCGAACAGCTGGCTCGTGGCCAGCGGCATCGTCGAAGGAACGTTGCGCGTCCCGAGGATGGTGACCCCCGCGACGTCGACGTCCTTGCCGGCCTGGGTCAGCTCGACGTTGCCACCGGTTTCTGAGGCGAGGTCGACGATGACCGAACCAGGACGCATGCCTTTCACCATCTCGCCCGTCACGAGAAGCGGGGCCTTGCGGCCCGGCACCGCGGCGGTGGTGATCACGACGTCCGACTTCGCGACGTGCTCGCCGATCAGCTCTCGCTGCTTGTGGAGGAATTCCGCTGACTGCTCGCGGGCGTAGCCGCCTTCGCCCTGCTGGCTCTCGAGAGCAAGCTCGATGAATGTCGCGCCGAGCGACTGGACCTCCTCCTTCACCGCCGGCCGCACGTCATAGGCGGAGACCACCGCGCCAAGCCGGCGAGCCGTGGCGATCGCCTGGAGTCCCGCGACGCCGGCGCCCATGACCAGAACCCGCGCAGGGGCGACGGTCCCGGCCGCGGTCATCATCATCGGGAAGAACTTGCCGAGCCGCCCGGCGGCCATCAAGACGGCCTTGTAGCCGGCCGCCGAGGCCTGGGACGAGAGAGCGTCCATGGACTGCGCCCGCGAGATGCGGGGCAGGAGCTCGAGGCTGAACGCCGTCACGCCGCGCTTCGCCAGCGCCCTGACGGTATCGGCCTGCGTGGCGGGCTGAAGGAAGCTGATGAGAACCGATCCGGTCTTCAGCAGGCCGATCTCGCTTGCGTCAGGAGCCTGGACCTTGAGCACGGCGTCGGCATCCTTCAGCAGGGAGTCCGCGCCTTTTACGACCTTGACCCCTGCTTTTTCATAAGCCTCGTCGGGTAGGTAGGCACCGCCGCCCGCTCCCGACTCCACGCTCACCTCGAGCGAAGCCGCCTCGAGCTTGGTCGCCGTGTCTGGTGTCAGCGCTACGCGATGCTCGTCGTCGGCCCTCTCTTTCGGAATGGCGACCTTCACAGATTGGCCACTCTAAGGAATCGAGGCTCGTTGCTGCACACGCGTAAAATCCATTGTCCGCGACGAAAAAGAGAAATTGACCACGCAGATCATCAACGACCTCACCATCCAGGCAGCCACGGTCAACGGTTCCGGAAGCCAGACCGCAAACCTGGTTTTGACCCGCGCGATCTTCCACATGGGGATCCCTGTCGCCCCCAAGAACGTCTTTCCCTCCAACATCGAAGGGCTGCCCACGTGGTACCAGCTCCGTGTCACCCGCGAAGGCCACATGGCGCGGTCGGACAAGGTCGACATCCTGGTCGCCTTCAACCCGGCCACCTGGCACCAGGACCTCAAGACGGTGCGACCCGGCGGGGTCGTGATCCACGAAGAGGTGTTCTCAACCGCCGATACTCGCACTGATCTGACCTACTACCCGGTGCCGTTTGCCAAGCTGGCCAAGTCGAAGATTCAGAACGACACCTTGCGCAAGCAGCTCGCCAACATGATCTACGTCGGCGTCGTCGCAGGGGTGCTCGGGATTCCCCTGGAGGCGCTCGAGCATGGCGTCACACGCCAGTTCAACTCCAAGCCGAAGGCGGTCCAGGTGAACGTGGACGCGATCAAGGTCGGCTACGACTACTGGCAGGACAACTTCTCCAAGAAGGACCCCTACCTGCTCGAGCCGATGACCGGAGTCGTCGAGGGCAAGGTACTGGTCGACGGCAACCAGGCGGCCGCGCTGGGCGCCCTGATGGGAGGCGTCACCGTCGTCGCGTGGTACCCGATCACGCCTTCCTCGTCGGTCTGCGAGAACCTCATCGCCTACGCGGAAAGGTTCCGGTCGGACCCCAAGACCGGCGAGAAGCTTATCTCGATCGTCCAGGCCGAGGACGAGCTGGCCGCCGTCGGGATGGCGATCGGCGCCGGCTGGGCCGGTGCGCGCTCGATGACGTCCACCTCGGGCCCAGGCATCTCGCTGATGGCGGAGTTCGCCGGCCTCGGCTATTACGCGGAGGTCCCCGTGGTCATCTTCGACATCCAGCGCATCGGACCCTCGACGGGGCTGCCCACGCGCACGTCGCAGGCGGACGTAGCCTTCGCGTTCAACCTTTCGCACGGCGACACGAGGCACATCGTGCTGCTTCCCGGCACGGTCGAGGAGTGCTACGAGTTCGCGCGGGATGCATTCGACTACGCGGATCGCTTCCAGACCCCGGTTTTCATGCTGTCCGACCTGGACCTCGGGATGAACCTCTGGATGACGCCAGAGTTCAAATACCCGGACAAGCCATTCGACCGGGGTAAGGTCCTTTCCAAGGCCGACCTCGACCGCCTCGCCGGCGAGTGGGCGCGCTACCGCGACATCGACGGCGACGGGGTGCCCTATCGCACGCTCCCGGGCACCGACCACCCGGCGGCCGGATACTTCACACGAGGCTCGGGCCACGATGAGTTCGCCCGCTACACGGAGAGCGCCGACGCCTACGCGCTCAATATGGACCGCCTGGCTCGCAAGCTCGAGACGGCTCGCCATGCCTTGCCGGCGCCGCTGGTCGATGAGAGCACCAAGGCGTCGATCGGCCTGATCGCCTTCGGCTCGACGCACGCCGCGGTCGTCGAGGCGCGGGAAGCGCTGGTCGCGGCCGGCAAGCCGGTCGACTACCTCCGCCTGCGCGCGCTGCCCCTCTCAGACGAGGTGGCCGCTTTCGTGTCGCGACACGAGCGCGTCTACGTGGTCGAGCAGAACCGCGACCGGCAGGTCTACGACATCGTCCGGCTCGCCCTGCCGCCGAACCTTGTCGAAAGGGTTCGCTCCATCCGCCACTACAACGGCCAGCCGATCCCGGCGGCGGCCATCACCGAACCGCTGATGCAACCCGAGGCGGTCCCGGCGTGAGCGCAACGCTGAACCACGTCGGGTTGTCTCGTGACGCCTATAAGGGAGCCGCGACGACGATGTGCGCCGGGTGCGGTCACAACTCGATCACCAACCACATGGTCAAGGCGCTCTACGAGCTCGGCATCGAGCCGCACCGGCTTGCCAAGATGTCGGGCATCGGCTGCTCGTCGAAGACGCCTGCCTACTTCGTGGAGTCAGCTCACGGTTTCAACGGAGTGCACGGCCGCATGCCCTCCCTCACGACGGGTGCCCAGCTCGCCAACCGGCAGCTGATCATGCTCGGCGTCTCGGGCGATGGAGACACCGCGTCGATTGGCCTCGGCCAGTTCATGCACATGATCCGGCGCAACGTCGACTGCACCTACATCATCGAGGACAACGGAACTTACGGGCTCACCAAGGGGCAGTTCTCGGCCACGGCGGACCTCGGTTCGGTGCAGAAGAAAGGCGCGGTCAACACCTTCCAACCGATCGATCCGTGTGCGGTCGCCCTGACGCTCGGCTGCTCATTCGTGGCGCGGTCCTTCAGCGGCGATGGCAAGCAGGTGGTTCCGCTCATCAAGGCCGCGATCGCCCACCGCGGCACTGCGATCCTGGACATCATCTCGCCCTGCGTGACGTTCAACGACCACGACGGCTCGACCAAGAGCTACAGCTGGGTCAAGGATCACGAGGAGTCGATCGCCGACGTTTCCTTCATCCCATTTTTCGAAGAGGTGCACGTCGATTACGAGCCGGGGACGATTCGCGACGTCGAGCTCCATGACGGATCGCACATCGTGCTCAAGAAGCTGGGCGAGGACCACGATCCGTCCGACCGGCGCGCCGCGATGCGCGTGATCGATGAGGGGCGGGCGGCCGGACACCTTGTCACCGGGCTCCTCTACCTGGACACGACGATGGAAGACTTCGCCACCACCGAGCACATTCCCCAGCGCCCACTCAAGGACCTGGACGAAAGCGAGCTGCGCCTGACGCCTGAGGAGTTCGCCCAGCTCATGTCCGAGTTCGCCTGAGCCTCGACCCTGACCGACCCGCCGGCCACTCTGAAGGAGCTGCTGCGGGGAACCCGCCTGGTCGCCCGCCGCGATCCTGCGATGGCTCGGCTGATCAAGGCCGCGGGGGCCATCGAGCTGCGCCCTTCCCTGGAAAACGGTTTCGACGCCCTGGTGCGGTCGATCATGTTTCAGCAGCTGGCGGGCGCCGCCGCGTCGACGATCCACGGCCGTTTCCTGAAGCTGTTCGCTGACGGGCTCTCCCCCGCCGCGGTGCTGGCTCTGCCCGAGGGCATCATGCGCACGGCAGGAGTCAGCGGCGCCAAGGCGGCGGCCATCACGGACCTCGCGCGCAAGGTGCGGGACGGCACCGTTCCGTTGGACGATCTCGACTCGCTTTCAGACGACGAGCTCGCCGCACACCTGGTACAGGTGCGAGGAATCGGACGCTGGACCGCCGAGATGTTCCTGATCTTTCAGCTGCGCCGGCTCGACGTGTGGCCGGTCGACGACTACGGAGTCCGGAAAGGCTGGGCCCTGGCCCACAAGTTGAAGGACCTGCCGGCGCCACGCGCGCTGCAGCCACAGGGCGATGTCTTTCGCCCCTACAGGACAATCGCGGCGTGGTACTGCTGGCGGGCCGTTGACACGGTCCTCCCGATTTAGCGACCGTACTTTCGGCGTAGGCGTTCGATCTCCTGGTCGGTCATCGGCGGGGCGCCGTAGGCATCTAGAAATTCCCGCCCATGGCCCGGCCCGAAGTTGTAGTGGAGGCTCCAGACACCGGCGGCGAGATCCTGGCGCGGATCGCCAAGCCCGGTCTGCCCGACGTCGATGATCCCGGTCAGGGCGCCGTCGGTGACCAGGACGTTCGGCAGGCAGTAGTCCCCGTGGATAAGGACATGGCCGCGCCTTCCGGTGCCGAACGGGCAGCCCGTGGCGTACGTGGCGTGGATGGTGCGCAGGATCTTTCCCAACAGTCGTGCGACGCGCGAGGGCGGCCACCCGACGGACGGGTGGTAGAGGGGGACACCTGGGACCTCGCGAGTCACGAGCCAGTCGTCGCCGGCGGCGTGGAAGAAACCGACCAGCGCGGGAACCGGGAGGCGGCCCAGCAGCCACTCGAGGCGATCGCGCTCGCCGGTGAGGGTCGCCGCCCGCTTCACGTAGACGGCGCCCCCCTCGCCCGCCAGGCGCCATACCGTCCCAGCCCAGCTCATCCACGCGAGCTCGGCCTCGACCTGCGCGCCTCCGATAGCGGCCAGCGCAGCGGCCCGCACCCGGCGCGGCAGTCGCAAGGTGGCCGATGAAGATTCCATCAACGCTCCTCTGTACCATGGCGTGAGGCGGCGGCGTTTTTCAGTTCATGGGGGTGGGGTCGTGGTAGCTCTTCCGGAATCTCCTGACGCCTTCCAGGATGCGACCTGGGAGGACATCGCTCCCTACTACGAAGCGCTCGCGACCAGCCCGCTCGACCAGGCCAACGTCGAAGCCTGGCTTGCGGATTGGTCCATGTTCGAGTCGCTCCTCTCGGAAGCCGCCGCCCTGGCCGGCTTCGCGTACTCATGCGACACCTCAGACCCAGCCAGAGAGGCAGCGCAGCTGAGGTTCGGCACGCAGATCTCACCCAAGGCGCGAGAGCAGCGAGTGCGCCTCCAGGAGCGACTCGTGCAGCTCGACTACGTTCGTCCCGGCATCGAGACGACAGTCGAGCGCTTCCGCAACCAGATGCGCCTGTTCGCCGCGGCCAACGTCCCACTTTTCGCCGAACTTTCAAAGCTCGAGACCGAATGGTCAAAGGTAAACGGTGCGATGACCGTCGAGTGGGACGGTGAGCAGAAGACCCCTTCGCAGCTTCTGCCATTCCTCGAGTCAACCGACCGCGGTATGCGAGAACAAGCCTTCAGGATGCGGGCCAAACCGTACGTCGAGCGTCGCGGGGTGCTTGCCGGCATCTTCGACCGCATGTACGACCTGCGCCAGCAGGTCGCGCGAAATGCGGGCTTCCCGAACTACCGCGACTACGCGCATCTCGAAAAGAATCGTTTCAACTACACGCCCGACGACTGCCTGCGCTTTCACGAGGCAGTCGAGTCGGCGGTGCTTCCTGCCGTGGAACGCCTCATGCGGCGGCGCCGCGGCAAGATGGGACTCGACGCGCTTCGGCCTTGGGACTTGACCGCGGATGCTCGAGGCCGCGCACCGCTTCAGCCGTTCGGTGACATCGCAACCTTCATCGATCGGGCGGGCGACGTTTTCGCACACGTCGACCCGCAGTTCAGCAGCTACTACCGCCGGATGGCCGAAGCCGACCTGCTCGACCTTGACAACCGCAAAGGGAAAGCGCCGGGCGGATACTGCCAGACTCTCGCCTTCACAAAGATGCCGCTCATCTTCATGAATGCGGTTGGTGTCGACGACGACGTGCGTACCCTGCTCCACGAATCGGGCCACGCCTTTCATTCCTTCGAAGCGTCCGCGCTGCCCCTGCTGTTCCAGCGCCACCCTGGCTCGGAGATGGCTGAGGTCGCCTCGATGTCGATGGAGCTGCTCGCCATGCCTTTCATCGATGCCGGCAACGGCGGCTACTACCGCGAAGATGAAGCGGTCCGGTCACGCGCCGACCTGCTGGAAGGAATCATCCTGTTCTTTCCGCACTGCGCGTCTGTGGACGCATTCCAGCACTGGATGTACCTGAACACCGATGGACGCGACGCCGATGCGCGCGACCGCAAGTGGTTGGACCTGCGGCGGCGCTTTGAACGAGCTTCGGTGGATTGGAGTGGTCTCGACCCTGAGCGAATCGCTCGCTGGTACCAGCAGCCGCATTTCTTCGGCAGCCCTTTCTACTACATCGAGTACGGGATCGCGCAGCTCGGGGCGCTGCAGGTATGGCGCAACAGCCTTCGTGATCCGCAAGACGCGGTCCGCAATTATCGAGCGGCCCTCGCCCTCGGCGCCACCAAGCCCCTACCCGACCTGTTCAAGGCGGCGGGAGCGAGGCTCATGTTCGACACCGAAGGGATGGACGACCTCATATCGGTGGTCGAAGAGCAGCTGGCGAAACTAGACGACTGAAATGTGAGAGAAGACCTGGATGTTGCCTCTCACGGCGCGCGTCTAGATGCTGACGATGTTTCGCAACGGTTGCTTGGGGCCGAAGCGCGGCGCTGAGGTGCCTGAGATCGTCAAGAGGCGGAGCACACGAGCGCGGTGCCCGAGATACGGGGTGAGGAGCTCGAGCATCCGCTCATCGGTAGAGCGCGCCGTCCCGTCGAGCGCGTAGCCGACCGCGTGGGGCAGGTGGTAGTCGCCCACCGGCACCGCGTCGGGGTCTCCCAGAGCCACCAGGGCGACTTTCGCGGCGGTCCATGGGCCAACCCCCGGAAACGCCTCGAGCCGGCGGTATGCGCTGGCGAGGTCCATCGTGGTGGTCTCCTCGAGCCGGTGTGCGCTCCGAGCCGCCCGGATGATCACCTCGGCGCGCCGGCGCTCGACCCCGAAGCGATGGAACCTCCAGTAAGGAGTTCGCGCCAGCACCGCGGCTGAGGGTGGGAGCCTGAGGCGCACCGGCCCAGGGGCGGGTTCGCCGAGCTCGGCCACGAGCGCTCGGTAGCCGGCTTGCGCTTCGATCGTGGTCACCTTCTGCGCCAGCGCCACAGGCACGAGCGCCTCGAAGACGGCGTGAGTCCGCGTGAGGCGCAAACCCGGATGGCGCCTGTGGAGGTCCGCGATGAGCCGGTGCCGGGGCTGGAACCCGCTGGCGTCATCTGCTTCGCCGCAAAGCGCGCTCGCTCGCGCAGCGGCCCATTCGGCTCCAGGCCCCCAGGCTTCAACCTCGACCCTGGGCGCCGTGTAAGTCAGGTGCAGGGTTGACGGGCCCTCAGGGGTCCGGGTGGCGCGCCACGCCTCTCTGGCATGGACGCGCAGCGAGAGGCCGAGCCCGATCGGGGCGAGCGTGGAAAACAGGTCAAATGGCCGAGCCGTGTCGAATGCCGTCCGCACCGTGTTCACCGCGAAGAGCCTACTGCGTCAACGGCACCGCCAGGACGAACGTGCTTCCCCTTCCAAGGTCGGATTGAACGGTCAGGTCTCCGTCATGCATGCGGGCGATTTCTCGCGACAGCCACAGGCCCAGGCCGGTCCCCGCGACGTGCTGCGTGCCCTGCAGACGGCCGAACCGCGTGAACAGCTTGACCTGGTCCTCCGGGCTGATCCCGACTCCCCGGTCGATGACGGCCACGGTGGCCATACCGCCGTTGCGCCGGATACGAACGGTGATGCCGGACCCGGGAGGAGAGTACTTGGCGGCATTGCTCAAGAGATTCCGCACCACGATCTGGAAGCGGTCCGGATCGACGTCGGCTTCCACCGGCTCGGCGGGCTCGTCGACATTCAGGTCGTGATCGCGCAGCAGCATCTTCAGACCGTCGATTGCCAGGTCGGTCATCTCGACGACGTCGCCGCGCTTCTTGTGGAGCTCCAGGCGGCCCTCTTCGAGACGTGCCGCTTCGAGCATCTGCTCCAGGATCCAGGTGATCTCGTCCGATTTTGAGATGAGCAACGGGAGGACCGAGCTCGCCTTGGGCGAGAGCTCACCCAGCGAGCCCGCCTCGAACATGGTCAGGTATCCCTTGATGATCGTCATCGGCCCGCGAAGCTCGTGCGAGGCGATGTTCAAGAAGTCGCTCTTGGCTTTCTCGAGCGCCTCGATCCGTGACGTCAGCGTCACGCGGTCGAGGCCCGCGGCGATGCTCATCGCGTACAGAGCGAGACGGCTGAGCTCCTCATCGCTGAAGATCGGCGTCAGGCTTCCGGAGACCAGGACGATCGCACCCGGACCGTTTTCCAGGTCCAGCGGGACGATGAGCATGTGGTCGTCCCGCCAAGGCTCATGTCTACGAGGAGCCTCGGGCCGGAAGTCATGGCGAGCAGCGAGCTGCTCGGCCCGGGCGGAATCCAACCCTTGGGAGACGAGGATGGCCTGGTCTGAATCGATGACCAAGGCGCCTTCACCCCCGACGAGGCGCAGGGCCCATCCGAGCGCACGCTGCGCGAGCGTCCGGCGGTCCGGGCTGTAGAGGAGCAGGTCGTGAAGGGCACCGCGAAACTGGTCGTTCTCGGACATCCGGCGAGGATAGCCTAAATGACGATATTTCAACGACACGGAGTGAGCAGATGAGGTGGATGACCCACAAGAATGCCAGCATCGACCGGGTCGCGCGTGACTGGTGAAACCGTCCTTCGACCGCGAGGCCGAGTTCTTATACGTCAGGGCGCAAAGGGGTGACGGCGATCCCGTTGGGATCGGTGCGTGCCGCTGCGAGGCGCGTGACCTCGAAGCTGTGCAGACCTCGGACTGCGGGGTCGACCGGCGCGGCGCCGCGACCTTCGAGCAGGTTGATGCCCAGGTGATGGTGGTAGCCGTCCCAGCTCAAGAACCGCATCACTTGACCCGCCTCCGCCATGAGCTCCATGCCCATGGACTCGTAGAAGGCCTGTGAGCTGTCGAGGTCCGAGACGTTGAGGTGCACGTGGCCGAGCACCGTTTCGCCGGAGAATTTCGGCTGCGGCTGATCGGCGATTCTGAGCAGCCGTTCGAAGTCAAGGTGATCGGTGCCGATGTTCAAGCGGCCGTTCGGGTACTGCCACTCGCTCCGCGGACGGTCGGCGTAAACCTCGATGCCGTTTCCCTCCGGGTCATCGAAGTATAGGGCCTGGCTCACGAAATGGTCGGCGGTGCCGGTGAGAGGCAGTCGCTCTCCGAGGGACCGCGTCAGGAGGCCGCCCAGCTCCTCTTCGCGCGGCAGGAGAATCGCAAAGTGGAAGAGGCCGGCGGCGTGCCGCGGCCGCTGCCGGCCGCCGGTCAAAGCTCTGAGCCGCAGCAGCGCTCGGCCGCCGGCTCCAAGCGTGGCGCTGCCGGCACCGTCCCCGATTCGGTACAACCCGAATCGCTCGTAAAAATCCACCTCAGGTTCGAGGTCGAGCACCTTGAGCTCGACCAGGCCCAGCGGCCAATCAGATGTCACGCCATCTCAATCTACTCGGCGCGGCCGATCGCCGGCGCCGCGCCAGGGCGGCCTGGTGACCGACGGCGACTAGGAGGTTTCGGTCTCGCTCTGGGGGGCGCCCGGCCCGCGCGGTGAGCTGACGATCTGCTTGATACGGTCTCGCATGAACCTGCCCACGAAAAGGGGCACGAACTGCGGCACCCGGGAGTCGGCCAGACGCTGAAGCGACTCGTGCGCCATGGAGTCGATCGATTCCTCGGACACGACGCCGCGATACTGGGCTTTGATGGTCCTCACCTCGGACTCGACCATCTTGAGCACCCGTTCGTCAAACGCAACGCTCATGCCTCGCCCTCCTGGACGACATACCCACACTGGTCGACGGGGCGCCAAAAGGCCACCCTGCACGTCGTAGGTTACGGCGTACACGGACCCAAAAACGGCGCGCCCCGAACGTTAACCTGCGCTTAGCCATCTCTTAATCCGCCCACCTTCTGAACGGGTGGCGATCCACCGCTACCCGTTCCAGGGAGCCGGATCGTCGGGGCGTTCGGGACTCGGCGCCCTAGCGCAGGTCCGACGGACCAAGGCCTCTATTTGATACCCCGAGGTGCCAGCTCCCGGATATCCTCGAGCTGAAGTCGCAACCACTGCGTTATATCCGCACCGCAGATCTGACTCTTGATTTGCAGGGCCCGCAATCGGCGCTCTTCCACGGGCATCGTCAGTCCGCGGTGGAGCGCATCTGCGGTCGCTCCGACATCAAATGGATTGACGCTGACCGCATGCTTTCCAACCTCTTCGTGCGCACCAGCATTCTCTGAGAGGACCAGAACGCCGTCCCTCTCGTTGAGCAGCATCCCTTCCTTGGCGACCAGATTCATGCCGTCGTAAATCGAATTGACCAGCAGCACGTCAAAAGCCTTGTAGGCGGCTACAGCCCGCTTCAGGCTCTCTCTCAGTTCGAGCCGGATCGGCTCCCATCCGAACCGACCAAGCTCGGAGTTGATCCTGGCCGCTGTGCTTCGCACCCTGGCCAGGTATTCCGTGTACGCCGGCACATCCTGCCTGGAGGGCTGTAGGAAAGCCCAGAACTGGACCCGGCCCGACCATTCCGGATGGTTCAGCAGCATTCGCTCGAATGCCAGAAAGCCGCGGACGATGTTCTTGATCGGGTCGGTCCTGTCGATCCGCACGATCAATTTCTCGGGCCGCCACCGCCCGAGAAGCGAATCTTCAGCTTCAACCTCGCTGCTCGACGCCATGCGACGAAGAGCGCAGACGTCGACCGAGACAGGGTAGGCTCGCACCCAGGAGACGCGGCCCCGATACAGCACGGCACATTCGTGGTTGTCGACGCGCAATCCCATGAGCTCTTCGCAGGTTGCCAGAAAGTTTCGCACGTCCCGGGTGGTCTGGAAGCCGATCACATCGTTGGCTAGGAGACCATCGAGAATCCCTTCTCGCATCTCCTTCGGGAGCACGGTCCAGTACTGGGGGGTGGGCCACGGAATGTGAACGAAGTGCTGCAGCACGGCATGTGGCAGTGCAGTCCGAACCATTCGTGGCGCGAGGTAGAGCTGATAGTCCTGAAACAGCACGAGGGCTTGCTTTTCGGATTGGCCGGCAACTATCGCGATCTCTCCAGCTATGCCCTGGTTGACCGTCACGTAGCCCGTGCGCCACGCTTCGTGAACCCTCTCATCGATTACGGGCTCATAAGCGAGCTGCCACAGATAGTGCTGGACGAACCACAACAGCGGATTGGCGATCACCGAGTAGTACTTGCTGTAACTGTCGCTGCCTGTCTGAGCGTGGCGGATGTTCAGCGTCCGCTGGCCACGTCGCGACACGATCAACGCGCCGGAAGCGGCCGCGAGCCGCCGTTCACCTTCGGTGCGGGCGCACGCCACCCATATGGCACCGGTTGCCTCGGCCACGCCAAGCAACGCCGAAACCAGGCCGCCGGATCCACGCCGGGTGCCTCCGGTGGCGGTCGGCTCGTAAGGGGCTCGATTGCTGACGATGATGGGCGACCACTCCTGAAGCGCCCTCTGCGCATAGGCAGCGAACGATTCCGATTGCCTCGCGTCGGGCGTGACCGGCCGAACCCCGATCGCTAGGTGGTCCTCGTGAATCGATTGTTCCAGCGACGATTGACTCGTCAGCCTCAGGCTCAAGCGACGCCGGGTCCGACTGGTGCCAAAAGATTCAGATATGCCTCCGCCCAGCGCATGACCAGATGGTTCTCCCGTACCAGCCGATAACCCTCGAACCCGAGGGCGTCAGCTAGGTTTCGATCCTCGATCAGCTCGGCTATCCGCTGCGCGGCTTCGTCGAAAGTCTTGAAAATGTAGCCGGTCTCGCCGTCGACCACCTGATCGGCCAGGGCGCCCCCCTCACCGGCCAGAACCGGCCGGCCTTTCCACGAAGCCTCGAGCAATGCGGGCGAAAAGCCCTTGCGCACTCCCTGTTGCATTGCCACCACCGCCGCGCCCTGGAGGGCATTGACATCGAAATCCTCCAGTAGGTCGCTACTCAACAGCCGGACGCGACCATTGCGCGCGCGTTCGGAGACGCGAGCGAAGCCTTCCTCCGCGGTGGTCGACGTCGCCGCGAGGACGAGCTGAAGATTCGGTACGAACTTTCGCGCTGCCTCGTATGTGTAGATAGCCCATATCGGGTCGTCCCAGCCGTCAAAACGCGAGACCTGCAGAACCAGCGGCCATTCCGGATTGAGATCGAACCTGCGGAATGCCTTGGCCGTGATCTGCGGGGGCAGTTGCACATTGCGGCCGGACAGAGGATCGATCGCGGGCGGGATCACCGTGTGAGCTTGCATTCCATCGCCGGCAAAGCCTGGATGCTCGACTGCCACCAGGTCGTATCCGGCTATTGCGTCGGCGATCACTCGCATGACCCCCTGATCGCAGTCCCTCATGTCCAGGTGGCAATGCCAGATCCAACGAACGCTCGACTGCCTCTTGGCCAGATGCCTGAGCATCAGAAGTTGTGGGTCATGAACCACGACCAGGTCGAAATGGCGGTCCACAGCCTTCGCGTAATCGAGTGCGAAGTCTCGCCATGTATCGGCCAGTTCAGGCGACCACGCGGTCCCTTCGCCCTCAATCGCGTCGTACAAGGCCTCAGCGAACCGACCCTGGCGTTCCGAGCTCCTGGCCACCAGCCAGTGAGCATCCAGTCCCAGATTGATCAACAAGGGCACCGCTGCCTGCAGCATTCGGGCGTGATGGGTTCCGGACAGCGATGTGGAGACGTGGAGAACACTCGCTCCCTGCAGCGGCCTTGCGGCCTTGCGGATCCGATCCACCGCCGCCGCGCCGAAGATATCCGCGTACGCCTCCAACGACGCTCCGGTCGCGGGAGTGGTTTGCAGCATCACGCAGCGTCAACCAGGCCACTTGCAGCCCGGGCGACGATCACGGTTTTGGACAGTTGGTCCAACGCCGATGACAGGGCAGTACCCACCAGCACCCCGGCGTGAGCTGGATTTGCGTGAGCTCCCAGCACCACCGCGTCGTAGTCCATGCCGGCGCGGAGCACGAGCTCGGCCGGCCTCCGGGAATTGAGTTCCACGATCCGAGGACTGGCCGGTGCGGCTGCTTTTGACAGTTCGTGAAAGGCCGCTTCCTCATGCTTGCGGTGCTCGGGATGATGGCTGCGGTCGTAGACGTGCAGGAGGGTCAGCCGCGCGTCGGCGTGTGACGCCAGAGCCACCGCAACGGTCAGCGCCAGCCAGGCATTGGCCCCGCCACGAAGCGGTACGAGCACAGATTTCGGCCGGATGCCGCCGGCCTTGGCCGCGGGATCAGGCCGGGCAACGACCAGGTTGAGCTGGAAATTGCTCGCCACGCTCTGCAGAATTGCCTCGAGCCGATGACGCCTGGGGGCGGAAGGTTGCGGCCACTCAGCCACTACGACGTCACACTGAGCCTCGAGCAAGACTTCTCGGATGCTTGCCGCCGGGTCCGACGTGTAGCGGGACTGAACGCTCAGTCGCTCCTGATCGACGGTGTCGAGTTCGTAGTCGCTGGCGGCAATCCACCTCAGCAGCTCCCGCGAGCGGACCACGGCTGAGGTGACCAAACCAGACCACCTGGCGGGAATCTCGACCAGGCTCAAGACAACGCCACGAGACGGGCAGTGGCGGGCGACGGCATCGCCGATGCTGAGGATCGAGGCAACCGACTGGCCCCGTAGAACCGGCACCAGGACTCGATTCACGGGTCGTGGCCGAGGCTGCGCAAGGATCGACGAAGCAATCTCCAGCGGTACCGGCTCGATGCCTTTGGCGGTCACGGCAGTGCCCCGAACTTAGCGGCACTCTCTGACGACCCGCTAAACGGCGGTCACTCCCCTTGGGCTGGGCGTTGACCTTTGCCCGCGGGTGGGAACCGCAGCTGAAAGAGCGCTCCGCTCGAAGCACCGTCGACCAGGACCAGGTCTGCTTCCTGCACCCGGGCCAGCGTCTGGCTGACCGCCAGGCCGAGACCTGTGCCCCCCAGGCCCATCCTGGTTCGGGCGTTGTCGGCACGGGCGAAGCGATTGAAGATCCTGCCTCGCTCAGCCGCCGGAACGCCGGACCCCTCGTCGGCGACTTCGAAGATCCACGACTCGCCATGCTTTCTTGCTCGCAACCAGACGGTGCCGTGACCAGGAGAATGGCGCACCGCGTTCTCCACCAGGTTGTCCATGACTCGCCTCGTCAGGGTAGGGTCGGCCATGACCACCCCAGAGTCAGGAGCCTCGACTTTGAACTTCACCCCGCTTCGCCTGGCGACCCCCGACCATCGCGCGGCCAGCTCATGGACGAAATCTGAGACATCGAGTTCGCGCTGCGTGGGGCGCAGGACGCCCGCGTCGGCGCGAGCGAGCAGAAGCAACTTGTCCACCATGTCCGTCAGGTGAACGATCTCACCCTCAATGGCGTCGAGGGTGCCCAGCAGTTCCTCCCTGGTGCCGGGTCTGTTCTTCGTCAATTCAATCTCGTTTCGCATGTGGGTCAAGGGCCCGCGCAGCTCGTGCGACGCATCAGCGATGAAGCGGTTCATGGTTTCAAAGCTGACCTCGAGCCGTCCCAGCATTGCGTTGAAGGTCTTCACCAGGTCACCCAGCTCATCCGGGGGAGCCGCGATGTCCACTCTTTGGTGCAGGCTGCGCTCGCTCAATGTCTGTGCCAGGCCTGCGATATCCCGCACGGGCTTGAGGATGCGACCGGCCTGCAAGTAAGCCACCAGGCCACCGAGCCCGACGAAGAGGATGGAGAGGCTGCCAAGCAACCAGCGGATCCAACCCAGCGATGAGTTCTGCGATTCGACGGAGCGTTCGACCAGCAGTGCGACCGGGGCATCGGCAGACCCCGCAGGGATCGCGTAGACCCTTCGTTGAACATGCCTGTTGTCAGCAATGTCGACCCAGATCGGGCGACGAGTCCGGAGAACCGGTCCCGCGAGCGCCTCGAGCGTGGCTGCACGCAATGGGTTGTCGACGGTGCTCGATATCATGCCGTTGGGGCCCACTACAGAGACATCTGTTGCCAGCCCGTCGTCTGCCTGAGTGGGTAGATCACCTCCTAAGTACGTTGCTCCCTGGTCGGTGAGGCGTAGTCCAGAGACGATCAGATCTGCCTGGCGTTTGAGCGCCGCATCTGAGGCATTCGCCGTCGAGATCTCAGCGATCGCGTAGAGTCCAGCGTCAGTAAGAAGTGCCGCGATCGCAAGCATGCCGACCGCCAGCAAGGTCAAGCGCGCGCGGGTGCTCGTGAACCTAATTCGTCTCATTCTCGAATCTGTATCCAGCTCCGCGGACCGTAGCCACAGGTTGGCCGGCACCAGCTTCGCGGAGCTTGCGCCGGATTCTGCCGAGCAAGACCTCAACCAGGTTGTCACCGCCTTCCAGTTCGAAGCCCCAAACGTGCTCCAGCACCTGTGATCGGCTGACGAGCTGACCGCGATTGACCATCAGGTATTCCAGGATCGCGTACTCCTTGGCAGTAAGCGGCACCGGGGCTCCCTTGACCCTCAGCGTGTGCGCCCCCGTGTCGAGTGCGAGCGGCCCCGCGTCGATCTGTGCGCTGCGGCCTGGGAGCTGGCGTCGCACGAGAGCCTTCACTCGTGCCACGAGCTCAGCCATAGCAAACGGCTTTGCAACGTAGTCGTCTGCGCCGGCGTCCAGCCCGCTGACCCGCTCGTCCACCTCGTCCAGCGCCGTCAGCATGAGAATCGGGGTCGCCTTTCCCGCCTTTCGCAGGCTTTTGCTGACGGCAATCCCATCCTGGCCTGGAAGCATCACGTCAAGGACCATGGCGTCGTAATCCATGGCGTGGGCCGCCGACAATGCTTCCCCGCCGTCTGCGGCGATGTCGACCTCGAACCCCGCGCGTTCAAGCCCGGTTCGGACGCTGGCCGCTACTCGTGCGTCATCCTCGACAACGAGGATCCTCACTCAGGTCCTCTAGCCCGGTTGATGCCGGGCGACCCACTCCAGAAGCGCACGGAGAAATCGCGACATCCCATCAGGACCGTCGACGACGAGGTCGCAATCTCGAAAACTCTCGACTGGTCGTTCGTTCGAGCAGACTCCTACGGTCAGGTGAGGACGAGGCAGCCGGCCCAACAGCTCAAAGACGCTGTGGTCCGGCTCGTCGTCCCCAGCGTAGATGACTGCTTTGGGCTGCACACCGGCGATCAGGACTGCCATGGCCCGCGCTTTGTCCGCGCGCTGCGGTCTGGCTTCAACAACCATGCGGCCCATGGCAGCCACCAGGCCGAACCGATTGGCGATCGGCAGAACGGCTGCGTGAAGTGCGGGCCCGGCGTCTGGGGCGCCACGATAGTGAACCGACGTCGAGCTCGGCTTGCACTCGAGCCACACGCCGGGTTGGGGGCCGACAAGCCGGCCCACCTTCGAGTTGAAACGGTCGAGCGCCTTGCGCTCCAGGGCCGTGGTATCGCCAATTCCATTTTCGCCGAGGATTCGCGTGCCCTGGATGGGAAGTCTCAGGCGCAAGTCGTGTTGAGCGCGCCCGCTGATCACGGCGACGTGGACGCCCAGGTCAACCATGCGATCGATCAGGGCGAGGTTGGCCGGCAGAGCTTTGGCGGCGTCCGGGTGGCTCACAATCGGTGCGAGAGTTCCGTCGAAATCGGTCGCCAGCAGAAGCTTGCCTGGGAACACATCGCCCAATCTTGCCAGCGCCGGCTTCAGATCACCCCGGCGAGGCGGCATCGAGTGGTCGGCGACCCCGTCGAGGCCAATCAGCGGGGGGTGCGGGTCGGGGTCCTGCTCATGACCCAGAGACCGCAGTTGTGCCAAGACACATTCACGTTGGCGCGCCAACCTGAACGCAGCCTAAACAACCTCATCCAGCGAATCCTGCGGACAGACGCGTTGCGTCTTTCATGCCGATGCTTTGCTGCGGCGGCTCAGCACCCAGCGGACCGAAGGGCTCAGTTCCTCGTCCTTTCGATGCGTGCAGCCAAGCCAACAACACGGCTCAAGGCGCGTCTCAAGTCCATCGGGACGGTATGGCTATGGACCACGCCGCCGGAGACCACCCTGAAACTCATCGATCGCCCATCGTAGCTCCGATTCGCACGACGGCAGTGATGCCTGCGGCTTCGGCCGAGCCCGGGGTCAATCGATTCGCTGGGCCAGGGCCACGATGATTCCCTCCGGCCCGCGCACGTAGGCCATGCGCCAGATGTCCTCGTACTGACCGATACCGCCGACCAGGCCATAGCCGTCCGCGGCGAGCCGGTCGACAACCGCCTGGAGGTTGTCCACCACGAAGCAAATGTTGCGCAGCCCCAGCTCGTTGGACATGGCGTCGGGCGATCCCGGTTCGTGGTTGGGCCGAATGAAGCTCGACAGCTCCAGCGCGGTTCCTCCGTCGGGCGGCCGCAGCGTGACGATCTCGGAACGGGAGTTCGGTATGCCAATGACGGTGTCGACGAACTCGCCTTCCATGAACATCCTGCCCTCAACCTCGAAACCCAGCCCGACGAAGAACGCCGTCACCGCGTCGAGGTCCCCGACCGTGATCCCGACGTGGTCGAAGCGTCGAATAGCCCCCACAGATGCCCTCCTGCATTAGTCCGTCCGGTCAGGTTCGCGTTGCTGGCGCTTGCCTGCGACGTCCACGTTACGAGGTTGCCGCGGGGGCGAGGAATACCGCTGCCAGGGCCGATGTGCTTGGCTGGCGAAGGCGAGACGCTCCTGTTCGATCCCGACGATCACTAGGAGCCGCGTTCGCGCCCGTTTCAGATTGATTCCGCCCTTCGCCCTTGCGTCGGCGAGTTGGGCGATGCCGGTCAGCGCGTCAGTGAGCGCGGTCGCGCAAGCAGGGTACCTTCACCGTTCCAACTGCAGAGAGTCGGAGAACCGCGGTCACGCTCGCTTATTTGAGCGGTGCGAGCTGGAGCTGCTTCGCGAGCGCATACGCAGCGAGTCGGTCACGTTCATCGGCAGCGAACACCCGACCGATGAGGAGGGCGGAACGATGCGGCACGTCGATCCGAGTCATGCCAGTTGGCATATCGCCCTTCCAGCCGGGTTCGCAGACGAGGAAGTCGCCCTCGGTGGTCCCGGTCGTCCGTTTTCCGACATAGGCGAAGTTGGCGCCGCTGATCGGATCGGTGAACTGGACACTGTAATAGCGTCCGTCCATCTCGGGCACATGCAGCACTTGCGGTGCGGCATTCACGTCGAGCCAGCCGCCGATGTAGAGCACATCATCGGTGCCGGTCCCCATCACGCTGCTGGTCGACGCCGATTGGGAGGAGCGGTCCAGCACGGCGTACAGCGTGTTCACGGGGATCGGACCGCCGCCGAATCCGCGTTTGAGGATTGACCGCTTGAACCCGCCGACGGTGATCCGCGGCCAGTAGTAGATGAAGGCGAGCGAGCCTAATACCCACCCGACGATCGCCGCCACGGCGAGCGTGGTGATCGCGCCAACGCCGCCGGCGAGCCGTCGGAAGACGACCCAGGCGAAGACCAGCAGGATGACGGCGGTGATGGGGTAGCCGTACTTCAGAATGAGGCGATTCATGTCACGAAACCTCGACGACCGGCGGCACGTCGTATTTGCCGTTCACGATCGCGACGCCAGGTAGATAGGCGCGGAGCATCAGCTTGAATCGGCCGGTCGGTGTCGGCAACCAGTTCTGTGCCGGTCCACTCGGCGCCTGCGGTTGGAGCAGGATGTCGACTGAGCCATCTGCATTTGTCACGAGACCAGAGTGGTCATCCACGCTCGACCGGCCGATCGGGTTGTTCACCATGTAGCCGACGGTGTCCGTCGCGGTGAGCGACCAGAACGCGTCGTTCGGGGGGAGCTGCCCGGCCGGGAAATGGAGTCGGTAGACATGCTCGCCAGTAAGCCTCTTCCCCGCGCCGTCAACAGAGCCCGTCCAGTAGGCGGCTTCTTCAAACACGTTGACGACCGGCAGGGCCTTCTGCACCGCGGCGCGCACCAGCAGTCCGTTGCCGGGCTGACCAGCCTTCCGGATCCAACTCCAACCATTGACGGTCCTCGTCTCTGACTTCGCCACCGCGTCCAAGATCAAGTTCGTCGTCAAGAACGCGAAGGTGGCGCCAATGATCACACCCTGCACGACACCCGAACTCGCCACCCAGGCGAAGGAGCCGCTCATGATCGCCACCTATCGTACGTCCCACCCTCAACGGCGAAGGGCCTGTAAACCCGGCCCGCCGTCTGCTCCGTCTGGACCTACCCCTTCTGCGGACTCTCATCGCCGATGGGTTTGACTCGCGCTTTGGTCCCCCGAAATCCTCTTGAATTTCGCCGAACTACAGGCAAAAACGCGAAGCGGCCGGAAAGCGATCGCACGGAGGTGGTCCGCGATCAGCGCTTATGTGCCAGCAGCTTCCTGACCCCGCCCAGTACATGGTCCGCGATGGCTCGTTGGGAGCGTTCAGTATGGCCAGCCAGGTGTGCGGTGAGGAGCACCCGGTCGAGCCCGATCAATGGATCGTTCGTGGGCGGCTCCTGCGGCCGCACGTCGATCGCCGCTCCGCCCAGTTTCCCCGCCCCCAGTACGGCGGCCAGCGCCTCCTCGTCCACCACTCCACCACGCGCGACATTAATAAGGATGGCGTCGTGGCGCATGAGCCCAAGCTCCCGAGCCCCGATCAGATGGCGCGTCTTCTCGGTCAGCGGCACGTGCAGGCTGACCACCAGCGATCGGCCCAAAAGATCATCCAGGCTGGATTGGACCGCGCCCGGAGGAGCTTCCCGGTAGGGATCACTACATAAGACCGTCATCCCCAGGGCGAGGGCGATGCGGCAGACCGCGGCTCCCGTCTCCCCGCCACCCACGATGCCCAGAGTCTCGCCCGCCAGCTCCCTGCCGGAGTAGGAGGACCATCGCCCCTCCCGCACATCACGATCCGACTCCAGCAACCGGCGGCCCACCGCGACCGCGGCGCCAAGCACGTACTCCGCCACCGCCTGGGAGTTGAGTCCGCCGCCGTGGATGAGATCGATGCCACGTTTACGCAGCTCTTCCAAATCGATGTTGTCCAGCCCTGAACCGAGCCGGCCAACGACCCTCAGCCTGCTGGCGGCCGCCAGCAGGTCACGATCGACGCGGGTCATGTTCCGCACCACCAAGGCGTGCGCGCCGGAAACACAGGTCAGCAGCTCGTCCCGATGCGACCAAAGGTCGGGAACTTCCACGATCTCGAATCCCTCCCCCAGGGCCTCGAGCGATGCGTGCAGCGCCTCCGCGATCACTACCCGTGGCGCGGTGTTCACGGCCGCGCCAGTCGCCTGATCAACTCGCGGGTACGAGGAGTGCCGGGAACTGGACGATGCTGTCGATGATGTGCGTATGCGGAGCCATCTCCAGCTCGATCCGACCGTGCGCACCGGTCAGCACTCCGGCGACGACCGAGGCTCCGGCCCGGGTGCCGGCGAGGAGGTCGTTGACGGTATCGCCTACGACCGCGGCCTCGCGTACATCGTCACCACCCATGCGGACAAGCGCAGTCAGGACCAAGTCCGGGTGCGGCCTTCCCCGCCCCACGTCCTCCGGAGAGAGCACCAGGTCCGCCATGGCCGACCACCCGAGGGTCGCCAGCAGGTGCTCGCGCACCCGTCTGCCAAAGCCGGTCGTGAGCGCCACCTTGAGGTCCATCGCCTTCAGGTCCGCGAGAGCCTCGACGGCGCCCTCGATGGGCGTAATGCGGCCCGAACCGATCGCCCTCACGAGCTCATCCTCGAAAGCGGCGTGCGCGCGAGCGGCCAACTCCGGGTTGCCGCCGAGGACGTCGGCGAACATGGCCAGCTTGGAGCCGCCACGCGACCGATGAAAGCGCTCGTTCAGGTCGGGCGGCAGCGGCGACCCTAGCGAGGCCAGCGCCTTCTTGAACGCCTCCTCCACGACCCCCTCCTCGCGGACTATCGTCCCAGCCATGTCAACGACGGCCACCCGGATGGGGATGGTCGTGCTGGTGGCGCCAACCTTCACAGCTGCTTGATGACGATGATTGAGATCAGATCGGCAGCCCTGTCGATTCGGTCCGCGGAGTTCTTGAGATGGCGGTAGATCTCACGGGTCTTGAGAACGTCGCGTATCGGAATCAGGCTGTCGACCAGCGCTGAGATCGCGGCGTAGTAGTGGCCGTCCATCCGATTCTCCGACCTCTTGGCCCTCACGGCGTGCTCCGCCGACAGGCGCGGATGGTCCAGCAGCTGCTCCATGGCGAGGCGGAGGTGACGGGCACCATCTCTCAAGACGCCGGCCATCAGGTCGATGCCGGCCGGCACCGGGATCCCGTAGACATCCATCTCCACGACGGTTTCCTGGGCTGCGTCAACGATGTCGTCGAGCGCTCGGGACAACGCGAAAATGTCCTCGCGGTCGAAGAGCATCGCAAAGCTGGAATGCAGCTCGCCGATGAGTTCGCGGCGCAGTTCGTCCGCGCGGCCTTCAAGGTCGTCCATGCATTTCAGGACCACCTCACTCAACACGGATCCGCTCTCCAGTCTCGCCAACACATCGAGAGCCTCGACGCAGGCGTCCGCCTGCTTCAAGAGAAGCGTCAGGAAGCGGTGCTCATCCCTTCTGAGCAACAGTCCCACCGATTGACGAAGACCCACTCAGGGCTCCTCATGAAGGGCCGACCAGGCCAGTTCATGCTCGAACTTTCCGGTCTCGCGGTGACGAGTCAGGGCAACGCCTCAGCGTCCGACGAATGAGTGATCGGTATGACCCGGCAGGCGTCGATCGGGAAGGAGATGCGAATCCGCGTGCCCTCCGGGATTGCACCGTCCGAGTGGATCTTGAAGCGCTCGCCCGAGTCGCTGACAACCTCGAACTGCCAGAGATCGCCGTGGAAGGCACCATCCAGCACCATCACCGTCAGTTGGTTGCCGGTGGCTTCATCATCCTCGCCGAGGACTCGGATTGCGGCCGGGCGGATCAGCGCGTGTCCTCGGCCTTCGAGCAAACCGTGCGGCCGGCCGACGACGGACCAGCCTTCGCCGCTCACGCGGGCAGCTCCATCGTTGGACTCGACTGTGCCCGTCATCACGTTCACGACACCGAGGAAGCGCGCCACAAACAGATTGCGAGGGTGGCTGTAGATCTCGACAGGTGTCCCGTTCTGTTCGATCCGGCCCTCGTTCAACACGATGATCTGCGAAGCCATGCTGAGAGCCTCGACGTGATCGTGTGTGACATGGACAGCCGTGATCCCAAGCCGCTTGATGAGGTGCGTCAACTCGTGTCGCATCTCCTCGCGTAGGCCTGCGTCGAGGCTGCTCAGCGGCTCGTCCAGGAGCAATAGTTGCGGTTCGCTGACGATCGCCCTCGCCACGGCGACGCGCTGCTGCTGACCACCCGAAAGTTGGTGAGGGAAACGGTTCGACTCGTTTTCCAGATGGACCATCTCGAGGGCGGCCACCACCTTGGCGCGAACCTTGGACCGCTCCATTTGGCGCATTCGGAGCCCGAAGGCGACGTTGTCGAACACCCGCATGTGGGGCCAGAGAGCGAAGTCCTGGAAAATCATGCCCAGCCCCCGTTTCTCTGTGGGGACATTGGTTTTCGCAGCGTCGGAGAAGACGGTCCGCTCGCCAAAGCGTATGACCCCGCCCTGGGGGCGGTTGAGTCCGGCGATGCTTCGCAGAATGGTGGTCTTCCCGCACCCCGACGGGCCCAAGAGAGCAGTGATGCTGCCGGAGGGGACCGTGAAGCTCACTCCTTGCACCGCAACTTTTGATCCGAATGAGCAGGTGAGATTCTCGACGACGACCTTCATCGCTCAGATTCTCCTCTGGGCGGTGGCTAGGGTGCCGGCGCGCGCACCACCGCGAAAGAGCAGATTGATGGCCAGGACCACCGCGAGGACAAACGCGATGGCCATCATCATCATGGCCGTGCCGGTGCCAATGTTCCCAAGGTCGCCGAACTTCTTGATGAGTGCGACACCCAGCGTGGGCTCTCCAGGCGGGTAGAGCATCTCGGACATGGCCAAGTCGAACATGATGATCACAAATGTGAGGAGCCAGACGGAGACGATGGACTTCTTCATGAGTGGCAGGACGATGCGGACCAGCAGGGTAGTCATGCTCGCTCCCGAAACCTGGGCGGCATCGATCAGCGAGCCCGAGATCTGCTGGACGCCGCTGAGGTGCAGTCTGACCGCCATCGAGACCTGCTGGCCGATGTATGAGAGCAACAGCAGGAGAAGGGTCCCGTAAAGCGGGATCCCGATCGCGTAAAGCCAGTCCTGGTTGAAGGCGAATACGTATCCGGCGGCCATCACTATGCTTGGCACCACCATGCTGACGACCGTCAGCTGATTCAGGACCAGCCGGCCGAACCCACGCCAGCGGTAGATCATGTATGTAACAACCAGGCTGAGAATGCTGGTCAGCGTGGCCGCCTCAATCGCGAGTTGGATGCTTCGCCAAAGGGCGGCGATCCCCAAGTGGAGATCGCCCAGCACCTGGGCATAGTTCTCGAACCCGAAGTTGTTGGCGACCAGGCCTCGGCCAATGTTGTGCATGAGCGAAATGACGATCGACGCGGAGAACGGGGCGCCGAGGGCCACCGCGAAGACCAACACCGTAGCGCCGAGCACCGGCAGCTTCCAAACACCCAGCTGTATGTGGGTCGGCTGGTGACCCCGGCCCGATATGACCTGGAAGGATCGTGCTCGAAGCATCAAACCCTGAATGCCGAGCGCCGCACCCATGCTCAGGACGAGGAAGGTCGACATGGCCGCCGCCAGCGGGTAGTTGATCGGCCAGCTCGAGACGTAGTTGTAAACCTCGAGCGTCATCAAGGGGAAGCCCGCCTGCTGGCCGATGGTCGCGGCGATGCCGAAGTCGGAGATCACCTCCGCAAACACCAGAATCATGCCCGCCAAGAGCGCCGGCCGCAGAAGGGGGATGACGATCCGCAACCACGCAGTGAAGCGTCCACAGCCGGCGACGCGGGCGGCCTCCTCGTACTCGGCTCCGATCGACTGCAGCCCAGCGCTCGCGGCCAGGTATACGAAAGGAAAGAGTTTGAAAGTGAGCACCAGCGCAACGCCGACCGGGCTGAAGAACGAGTTCGCGAGGGGGTTCACATGTCCGACGACCAGGTCCAGGAAGCCGCCGCGCTGCATCAGCGCAGTCCAGCCCAGGGCGATGAGATAGGACGGCGTAAAGAAGTCCACCCAGACCAGGGCCTCGAGGAGGCGCCGTCCGGGCAAGTCGGTGCGGTTTATGAGCACGGCAAGAGGCAGTCCGATCAGGCTCGCGGTCACGCAAACCACCAGCCCCATTCCAATCGAGTCGACGATAGCCACGTAGTTGGAAAATGTGGCGAAGGTGTCCAGGAAGGGGCGCAAGGGCGCTTCGCCCGCGGGCACAATGGCCTGGATCAAGAGCATCAACAGCGGGTAGACGATCAACACAGCCAGACAGGCCATGGACACCGCGACGACGACCCTATCCAGCGACACGTGGCGGCGCCAGATGTCGCCGCGGTTTTCCTGCTCGAATCCCGCCGCCGCGACGCTCGTCACACTAACCGCCGGAAAGGCTCTTGAACCGCGCCTTGATGGTCGCCTCCTGCTTAGCCGCCTGATTCAGGTCCACGAACGTCCAGTTGATGTTGGCGGAGATGCGCGCGGCGTTTTGCTGAACTCCGGGCTGAACGGGAATGAGCCACGCGTCACCCGAAACACCGTTGCCGGTGACCGCGTCGCCGATCTCGGCGGTCTGGCCCGCCGTGGACAAGACGTAGTCGACGAACTGCTTCGCCGCCGCGACGTTCGGGGACTTCGCCTCGATCGCGATCGCATCCCCCTGAAGGACTGTGCCGCTGGTTGGGTACACGACCGCCAGCGGCGCTCCCGAAACAACCCTGTCGTAGAACGCCGCCGAGTCCTGAGCAAGTGCGATCGACCGGCCTCCAGATTCGACCGCCGCCAGGGTAGGGGTGTTGGTCTTGTACACCTTCAACCCATTCTTGAAGAGGCCGGCGATGTACTGCCAGCCGGCGTCTGAGCCCATCCGCTGCAGGATGCCAAAAATGGCACCGTACGACGGCCCGCTGAAGGCGGGATCCGTAATGGCTATCTGGTCTTTGAAGGCGGGCTTCAGGAGGTCGGGCCAATCCGCCGGTGCGTTGGCGGCGGAGAGCGCTTTTGTGTTGTAGATGAAGGGCCCGGCGCCGCTCAGCCCGACTGCTGTAAACAACCCGCCGGGGTCGCTCACCTTGAGAGCCAGGTCTGACATGGTGGAACGTTGGGGCGACTTATAAGCCAGAAACCTGCCTTGCTGAGCTAGACCGGCCATCCCCTCGGCGTCGGAGAGCAAGTAGACGTCCGCCCTTGGGTGGGACGACTCAGCCTCGACCCTGGCGAGCACCACGCCGGCGTCGTCGTTGTAGTTGTAGACCGGAATGGAAGCGATCTTGGCGAAGGCGTCGCCAACCTGCTGGGCTGTGTCGGTGGAGCTGTAGAGCTGGATGGTTTCTCCAGCCGAAGTTGTTCCACCTCCGCCGGTCGTCCCCGATCCGCAGGCCTGCACGAGGCCTGCAAGGGTCGGCACTCCAAGGCCGAGCATGACACCGCGACCAATCAGCTGTCGACGACTGATCCGGCCGTTCAGCATCTGCATGTAGCGCACCTCTTTGTCATCCATTACAAGACCCCTTTTAATCCCTTGGCCGTCGTGTCAGACGCCGGACCAATCACAAACGTTATTACGTAACACTTGATACATGTGAATGTGTACTTCACCACTGGGGATTTGTCAAGGAGCAAATGCCTGCGGCGGGGCGGTTTCACGTGGACAAGCCCGCGGCCCGCAGAGCCGCATGTAGGCCAGCCGAAACGCCAAGCGCGAGAGGCAGCGTCACCACCCAGCTCGCGACGATCATGCGGACCATGCCCCACCGGACGGCCGATGCGCGCACGCCAAGCCCGACGCCGACGAGCCCGCCATCGATCGTCTGCGTGGTGCTGACGGGGGCCCCGGCGATCGCCAGTGCCGCCACCACAACCGACGATCCAAGCTGAGCAGACATTGCCTGCAGCGGCCTGAGGCGGACGATACCGAAACCGATGCGTTCGACAAGCGACCAGCCCCCAACCAGGGTTCCCAACAGAAAACTGGCGAATGCTGCTCCGACTGGCAGAGGCCCCGCGAACGCAAGAGGCATTCCGACGAACGCGCCTGCGATTGCGATCAGGCCCACGGTCTTCCCGAGGTCGTTCGCACCATAAGCGAAGGATTGGAGGGCAGCGGTCAGGTATTGGCCGCGCGCCAGGGACATCACCTCCCCATGGGGTAATCCTCCAAGGAGGCGCAGCCCAGCTCGGTAAGCGCCCAAGGCCAGCAATGCACCGGCAACGATTGAAATCGGCATCCCGATCAGCGCCCTCCCCACCCCCCACCAGTGGATGGTGGAGTGGGGTCCGGTCGCCGCCCAGCCGATCATCGCGCCCACCAGAGCCAGGGTCATGCTGGTGGGGACCGACATCCGCCAGGAGAAAAGAACCACTGCCAATGACACGACGACCATCAGAACGAACCCGCTCCGCCCTTGGGCCAACAGGTCGATGATGTTGATTCCGACCGTTTGGGCGACCCTTGGACCGACGACAGCCGCTCCGGGCAACGCAAAAAGGAGCAGTGCAACCCCTCGCCGCGGCGTGATCACGCGGCCCGAAGCGAATGAAGCCAGCAGGTTGCCGCCGTCATTGAAGCCCGAAACCAGGCCGAAGATGCAGGCGGCCAGGAGCAGAGCGGCGCCAGCAGGAGTCATGCCGAGCCCCACCGAACCCTATCCGGCGGTGACTTCCTCCTGCACCCTATCCGTCCGAACATGGGGATCCGGTGCGCCCACCTGGCTGTGCGGGGCCGCGGCGCGCGCGGCGCGCCGGCTCTCCTTGGCCGCGCCCGACAAGCCGATTGCCATCGCGAGGAGGACACCAAATACCAGGAGGACCCCGGCGAGCGCCCGTTGACCCGCAAAGTGGTCCGCAAAGGTGGCGACCGCGAACAGTGCGGCCATCGCGACGATGGCGAGCGCCCCGTCGTCCACGAATAGTCCCCAAATCTCCAAAGCACCCGCGCGCACCGAGCGCAGAAACCGGACCTCTGCCACCGCCACCCGGGGCGGATGCTTGAGGAACTGAACGAACAGGAGCGAGGCGATCCCATAGCCGGCGATCAACGGCAAAAGGGTCAAGTCGTTGCGCCACCAGTTGACTCCGATCCCCTCCCCGACGAAGAACGTACCGAACGCCGTGAGCATGATGCCGACCACGTACTTCATTGTGTTCTCGGGCACACGAGTGAGGGGGTGGCGAAAGATGATGCCCGCCGCCACGACAACCACCAGGGATGCCGCAGCCCCACTGGCTGCCGCGGGTATGCTGTTCAGCCCGCCGAGCGCGACGACTATGAAGACGACCTCCAGCCCTTCCAGGAAGACGCCACTGAAGGACGTGGTTACACCGATACGGTCCAGTGTCCCGCGCACACCGTTCCCATCTGAGGCGACCAGCATCTCCTTGGTCGCCTCGAAGGCCTTGGCCTCGTCGTGAAGTGACTTCAAGCCACTGGAACGGAGGATGGCCTTATACAGCCACTTAAGGCCAAACAACAGGAGGAAAACGCCGACCAGCGTTCTGGCCGCAGCGATATCGACATGCGAGGTGATCGCAACCCCGAAGGCGGCGATCAGAACGACGAGCGCGACGACGGCAGCGATCGTTCCGACCACGGCGCTGCGCCAACCCTTGAACATGCCTACCGCGAGCACGATGGTGAGGGCCTCGACCCATTCGACCGTCGCGGCTATGAAGGTAGCCAGCAAGACCAGGATGCTCATGGCTGATTGTCTCCTCTGCAGGATGCCTTTGTTGTCACGACTGTTGAGTGTAACAGATGATACATCCACCTAAGATGCGGCGGCAATTGGGCCTCAGTCGTCTGCAGTGCGGTTGAAGTACGCGGGCCTCGTTGGATCTGGAGATGATCAGGCGACCTCCGTGGGAGCGGCCGACCCCTGAAGGGCTCGGAGCTTGCGGCGCCGCGCCGAGCGACGAGGAATGGAGGTTCCTGCCTCCGCCACTCTTGCCTGAACCTCGAACACGCGCTCCTCAAATTGTTCCAGCAGCTTCTCGCAGCGAGTCAGCCACTTCTTAGCCTCTTTGCGGTTCGGAGCAGTGAACCAGTCCCGTTCGCTCACCCGATCGAACCAGTTGACGATCTTCTCGAATTCGATCCGGATCTCCTCCGCCTCTTCATAGGTGAAGTTCTGACGGAAGGACTCGAACTCGATCTCCTTCTGGAAGTTGATTTCGCAGTTCTCGATGATCTCCTGGTAGTGCTTGGCAGCCTGGTCCTGGAATTGCGCCACCAGCTTTGCCTGCTCCTGCGCCGGAAGGCGCCGCAGCGGCAGCAAATGGAACATTCCGGCCGAAGTCACGATCTTCCCCAGGATGGGGTCCAGCTCTTTTCGGATGCGAGCTGCCTCCGGGAATACGCACACCGACTGCTGGAGGTACACGGCACCGACTTTCTTGAGCTGTCTCCAAACGGCCACCCGCGCCGCCGTCGGCTTCACCGGCATTCGGTAGACGAGGACGATGAAGCGGTTCAAATCCATGTCAAGCACTCTCTAGAACGAGGATCGACCGGGACGCATCGTCCTGGACGCCCTAATGCATTGTACCCGCAGATGATCAGCAACAGCTGCTCAATGTAGCAGTCGTTTCGATACTATCCCGATGGCCTGAAATGAAGGATGAGGCTGGCTTGCCCACGGGGACTGCCGCCCGAAAACAGTACGGGTTGCTGCTGGCGGCACGTATGTCGCGTGCGTTCGGGTTCGGCTTCTCGGCGGTCCTTCTAGGCATCTACCTGGACCGCAAGGGCCTCACTCCGACCGAGATCGGCGGGACGCTCGCCGCCGGCCTTTTGGCCGCTTCGGTGTTGTCGCTGCTGTTTGGTTGGGCGTCCGCAAGAATCGGTCACCGCACATGCCTGATGGCCGCCGGCCTGCTGATGTTCGTCGCCGGCATAGACCTCGCCCTCGCGGGCAATGCCTGGCTGCTCATGCTTTCGAGCCTCACCGGGATGCTCGGAAGTGCGAGCGTCGACGTCGGCCCATTCGCCCCTGTCGAGCAGGCGATGCTCGCCCAAGCCCTTGGCTCGAGAGAGCGCAACATGGCCTTCGCCCGGTACTGGCTCACCAGCGGGCTGGCATCGGCAGCCGGAGGTCTCGTTTCTTCGCTCGGAACCACTGAGGGGCGCATCCAGCTGTTCTTCCTTGGCTATGGTCTGATCGGCCTCATCACTGCACTGCTCGCGGCCCTGCTGGCACCCCAGCTCAAAACTCCGACTCGCGACTCGCGTATCACAGGCGCCCATGTGCGTCCAATCGTCGCGCTCAGCGGGCTCTTCGCCCTTGACTCGTTGGGAGGAGGCTTTGTCGTTCCGGCGGTCATCGCTTACTGGCTGCACATCCGCTTCGGCGCCAGCGCAGGCGTGCTGGGGCCCACCTTCGCTCTGTTATCGCTTGTGGGGTCGCTCTCATTCGAAGTCTCGGGCCGGCTGGCGAATCGGATCGGGCTCATCCGGACCATGGTCTTCACTCATCTGCCCAGCAACGTCGTGCTTCTCCTGGTGGCTGCGGCGCCCAGCTTTGCCTGGGCCATCGGGCTGCTTGTCCTGCGGTCCAGCCTCGCACAGATGGACGTCCCTGCCCGCCAGGCCTATGTCGTCGCCATCGTGGATCCGCCGGAGCGAGCGGAAGCAGTGGCGATCACCGGTGCGGCGCGTGGCTTCGCGCAGGCTGCAGGTCCGATTCTTGCCGGACTGGCCATCCAGGGAGCGGCGCTCGGGGCGCCGTTCCTCATCGCCGGCGGCCTCAAGATCGCCTACGACGTGTGCTTGTACGCGGGCTTCCGCGGCAGGCTCGGCGATCATGAGACCACCCATCGGTCGTGAGCGACGACGCAGACCCCACTGTGTGTGCGGCATAGACGGCAAATTCGTCGGCGTCATTGCAGTTCCCAAATTTGTCTTTGTTGTTAACCATCCCTTAATCTTCGGAACGTGACACGAGCGATGGTGCAGTGGTGGCTAACCGTTGTTGGGTACACGCGATGAGCTTCGGTCGCACGCTGAAGGCGCTGGGTCGATCAAACGATCGGCGGTTCACTGCATTGCTCCTGGAGCAGGCCGAACTCACTGTCAAGGCTCTTCAGGTGCTCGAGAAGTTCGGCAGTCGGCCGGCCGACAACGGCGAGATGGTCGATCAGATAAAGGTCATCGAGCGCGATGGTGACGCCAAGAGGAGGATCTTGATCGATGAGCTTGTGCAGACCTACGCGACGCCTTTCGATCGCGAAAACCTCTTCGCCCTGTCGCGCGCCATCGATGACATCCTCGACGCGGCCAATGAGACCGCGGTTGAGCTGACGATTTACAAGATCGGTCCACCCGACGGCCTGGACGAGATGGCTCAGGTGCTTATCGAAGGCGCCGGCCACATACGCTCGGCGGTGGCCGAGCTACTGGAACATCCGCGGGTAGCGGCCGAGCACGCCGTACGTGCCAAGCGTTCCGAGAACCGCATCGACAGCCTCTACCACCAAGCGGTGGGACGTCTATTCGACAGCGATGCAGACATGAACCAGATTCTGAAAGCGCGGGAGATCTACCGGCACTTGAAGAACTCCGCCGACCGCATCGACCGGGCCGCCGACGAGATCTCCGTGATTGTGATCAAGAGCAGCAGCTAGCAACGACAGCGCTTGGGCTGGTCGACCGGCTCCTGCATAGCGTTACGGTGGCTAGCATCCGGGGCGGCAGCTACGAAATGCGAGCTCATCAGAAGCGCTGGAGACCATAGTCGCAAGTGGACCTGATGGTCGCGGTTTAATGGGCGCCTTACTCTCCACACTTCCGGAGACCTTCAGTCGACCACTCAGGGAGGACCGATGAGGACCTTGCACCTTGGCCTGCGCGTCGCCCATCTTGACCGCTCACTCGCGTTCTACACCGCGCTCGGCTACGAGACCGCCGGCGAGGTCCCGGAGACCGACCTGGGGCACCTGACCATGATGAAGCTCCCTGCGGACGAGTTCGTCGCCATCGAGCTGGTCCACCAGCCGGAAGGACCAACGGTCGGAGGCAACCGCCTGAGCCACATCGTTATCGGTGTCGAGTCCATGGACGTCACACTGTCCAAACTCGCCGCCTGCGGCATCGAGGCCGAGCCCACCACCTCACCCGACGGGTCCGAGGACTTCCGGACGGCATGGATCGTCGATCCGGACGGCAACCGGATCGAGCTGGTCCAGTGGCCTGCGGGCCACGCCAACGGCATGACTGCCGCCGACTTCGCGACCTAACCCAACTATTGGGACCGGTCTGCCGAGAGGGCGGTGCGCGAAGCCCGGGATTTGAACCCGGGCCGCCTCCAATCTACTCAGCGCGCCCGAATGCCTTGATCTCCTCGAGCTCCTTCTCCGTCAGCTCGCGTGGCTGCTGGCCGCTTTTGACCTTTTCCGACTCCACGTGATGCTTGATCGTCTGGACCACCTCAGGGTTGGCAAGCGTGGTGATGTCGCCAGGGCTTGTGAAGTTGGAGATGCCGGCGATGACTCGGCGCATGATCTTGCCGGATCGGGTCTTCGGCATGTCAGGAACGATCCACACGTTTTTCGGCCTTGCGATCTTGCCGATCAGCCGCTCGATCGCAGCGGAAACTTTGTCTTCGATCTGCTTGCTGGGTTTGATGCCCGGCTTGAGCGAAACGTAGATTTCGACCGCCCGGCCTCGTAGGTCATCGACCACCGGAACTGCCGCAGCCTCTACGATCTCCTCGACCGTCAGGCTCGCCGACTCCAACTCCTTGGTGCCCAGTCGGTGGCCGGCCACGTTGATCACATCATCGACGCGGCCGAGGATGCGGAAATAGCCGTCCTCCGCCTGAAGGGCCCCGTCGCCCGCGAAATACGGCCAGTCGTGCCAGTCCTTGCTGCCCTTCTTCCTGTTGTACTTGGCGTAGTAGGTCGATACGAAACGGTCCGGGTCCCCATAGATGGTCTGGAAGATGCCCGGCCACGGATTGCGGATGGTCATGTTCCCGGCCTTCTGGCTGCCCATGGGCACCGGCTTACCCGCCTCATCCAGAATCTGCGGAAAAATGCCAAGCACACCCGGTCCGCAGCTTCCGGGCTTCATCGGCTGGAGGGCAGGTAAGGTGCTGCCCAAGAAACCGCCATTTTCCGTCTGCCACCAGGTGTCCACGATGACCGCCTCGTCCTTGCCAACCTCGTGGTAATACCAGCGCCAGACTTCGGGTTCGATCGGCTCTCCGACCGTAGTCATGTGCTTGAAGTGATAGTTGTACTTCTTGGGCTCGTCAGGACCGACCTTGCGGAGCATGCGGACGGTTGTTGGGGCGGTGTGAAAAATGTTGACGTTCAGCCGCTCGGCAATCCTCCATGGTCGACCTGGGTCGGGGTACGTTGGGACGCCTTCGTACATGACGCTCGATGCTCCCAGCGCAAGCGGCCCGTAGACGATGTATGAGTGGCCGGTGATCCAGCCGATGTCGGCGAAGCACCAATAGGTGTCCTCGGGGTGGATGTCCTGGTAGTACTTCGACGTCCCTGCGACGTACGAGAGGTAGCCGCCCGTGCTGTGCTGGCAGCCCTTTGGCTTGGCCGTGGTGCCGCTCGTGTACATGAGAAAGAGCGGCGCTTCGGCCGGCATCGAGACCGGTTCCACGATCTTGCCCCTGTAGTCGACCAGGAGGTCGTCCATGAAGAAGTCGCGGCCCTTGACCATCTCCGTCTTGGACGAATACTTGCCGGGGTGGCGACGCCAGACCAGAACCTTCTCGACCTTCTGGCCTTGCTTGTTCGCCTCCTCGATCGCCTCCTCGGCCTTGACCTTGTGGTCGATCAGCTCGCCGTTGCGGTAATAGCCGTCCATCGTGACCAGGACTTCGCTGCCCGAGTCCGCCATGCGGCCGCCGCACGCCGCGCCGCTGAATCCACCGAACACCTCCGAGTGGACGATCCCCAGTCGAGCGCAGGCGAGCATCGACACCGGCAGCTCCGGAACCATGGGCAGATGGAACGTAACCCGGTCGCCCGCCTTCAGCCCGCAGAAGTCCCTGAACAACGCCGCTACCTCGTTGACCCGCTTGTAAAGCTCTTGGTACGTGATCACCTGGGTCGCCTCGGTCTCCGACTCGGGGACCCAGATGAACGCTGCTTTGTTCCTGTACTTGGCCAGGTGGCGGTCAACGCAGTTGTATGACGCGTTGAGCCTGCCGCCGACGAACCACTTCCAGAATGGGGCGTTGCTCGTGTCCAGGGTGGTGTGCCAGTACTTGTCCCAGGTCAGGAGGTCTGCGTATTCCTTGAAGCATTCGGGGAAGTTCTTCTCTGCGAAACGCTCGAAAATGGCAGGGTCGCTTGCGTTCGCCTGGCCGATGAATTTCGCGGGCGGGGAGAGGTGCTCCTCTTCGCGCCAGTGAACGGCGATCTCGGCTTCGGAGACCTGGACGTCACTCATCGTTTGCCCTCCATGCCCGGGGTAATGCCGTGACCGGCCGTCGTCGTGCCTGTTCGACGACTGCCGGTCATCGGCTGTAACTGATTCTGCTCAGCGCGAGATCGGTGAGCCTACTTCCAGATCGGGGTGCCTACCGGGAACATCGCCACGGGCCGACCGCTGTTCGCGACGAATGCCGCCGACGCGTACCAGGCCACGAGCGCGGTGATGATCCCCATCCAACCGCCGAGCGACACGAGGCCTACGCCGGCAGCATTGCCATTGAAGTTGCCCCAGGCGAGAAGGATTTCCGTGATCTCGAGCGTGAGGAACACCAGGAAAACCGCCACGTTCTGCGTGCGCGCGCTGATGATGAGCATGTAGGCGTTGAAGATCGCGAATGCGATCAGGATCCATCCCAGGGTGGACGTCACATCAGTCGCCGCAAGCTTGCCCCACAGGACGAGGAACACCGTCGCTGCGACGCCCATCCAGAAGGCACCGTAAGTAGAGAAGGCGGTGGCGCCGAATGTGTTACCTGTCTTGAACTCCCACATCCCGGCCGCGAACTGGGCCAGCCCGCCGTAAAAGATGGCAAAGCCCCAGAACACAAGAAGCGGTTCCCTGGTCGGGCCCATCGCGTTGTGCACGCTCAAGAGAAACGTGGTGAGCGCGAATCCTGCAAGGCCCAGCGCTGCGGGGTTCGCGATCGCCGCCACCGATGGTGCCGACAACCTGGTCTCAGCCATACCCAAGCCCTCCAGAGCAGCCAGGTCGAGATCAACCCGGCGGAGGACTGCATCGTACTCTCAAACCTTCCGCGTCGCGGAAGTACCTTTTGCACGCCGACCCTGGGGAATGACCTCTTACACGAGGCATTTCCAAAATAAACCTCATCCGCGATCGACCAGGCCGGCCTCATAAGCCAGGATCACAGCCTGGACGCGATCGCGCAGCTCGAGTTTGTCGAGAACATGCGCAACGTGGGTCTTGACAGTGGTCTCGGCAACGTGAAGCCGGGCTGCGATCTCGGCGTTGCTGTATCCACCGGCAACCTGCCCGAGCACCTCGAGCTCGCGCTCGGTTAGACCTTCGAGGCGGCGCGAGCTGCGAGCCCTCGGCTCGGGTCGCTTGCCGAACTCGTCTATCAGCCGGCGCGTCACGGACGGCGCGAGCAGCGCGTCGCCGGCGGCGACGACACGAATCGCGCGAATGAGGTCCTCCGGTGGCGCCGACTTGAGCAAGAACGCGGATGCGCCCGCGCCAAGCGCGTCGAACACGTACTCGTCGAGCTCGTAGGTCGTGAGGATCACGACGCGGGTGTGGGCGGCCACCTGTCTTGTCGCCGCGATGCCGTCGAGGCGGGGCATCCGGATGTCCATGAGCGTCACGTCGGGATGCTCTCGGTGAACCAGGGCGACGGCCTCCTCACCGTCCCCGGCCTCACCCACGAAGACCATGTCGACCTGTGACTCGATGATCATGCGAAAACCAGCGCGCACCATCGCCTGGTCGTCGGCGAGCGCGACTCGAATCGTCATGTCAGCGGCAGGCGCGCGCGGACGCCGAAGCCGCCCAGCGGCGACGTGCCAGTGGCCAACTCACCGTGAACGAGCTCGACGCGTTCGCGCATGCCGATCAGTCCGTGGCCCTTAGAGGTTGCAGGGCCGGCGGGGTTACCTCGACCGTTGTCTTTGACCGAGATCACGAGTGTGTTCGCCTCAAAGTCGATACGTATCTCGACGCGGGTGGCGCTTGCGTGCTTGAGCACGTTGGTTATGGCCTCCTGGATGACACGATAAGCCGAAAGCTCTACCGCGGCCGGCACCGGGCGCCGCACGCCGGTCACCTTCAGCGTCGCCTGCAGACCGGCGTCACGCGCGGGTTTGAGCAAGGCGTCGACGGAGTCGAGCGTCGGCTGCGGGGTCAGATCCGGGGCCTCCTCGCCCTTGCGAAGGACGCCGAGCAATCGGTTCAGCTCCGCGATCGTGGACCGGGCGCTGTTCTCGATCGAGCGCAATGCCTCGGCGCCGGAGGTTCCGGAGACGCGCGCCGCCCCGGCCTGGATCGCGATTGCGCTCACGTTGTGCGCCACCACGTCGTGGAGCTCGCGCGCGATGCGCAGGCGCTCGTGTTCGGCGGCGTGCTCGCGAGCCTCCTGGTGGCGCGCCACGACGTCCATGAAGTATTGGCGCCGCGATCGGATGTAGTCGCCGATCACCCAGCCCACCAGCGACGCCGCGCCCGCTGGTATGAAACTACGGGCCGCCGGATAATCGCCCAGGAGCAGGAGCGACACGCCGACCACGATCCCCGCGATCGCGAAACCCGCCACCCAGAGCCTGACGGTGCTGCGCCCGTACACGGAGACCGCGTAGACGGCGAATGCCAGCGCCAGTCCGCCGGGGTCGTGCTGCGGGCTGAGGACGAAGGTGGCGAGCTGCGCGATGACCACCAGCAGCAGCACGGCCACGGGATGACGGCGGCGCCACCACAGGGCGGCCGCCCCGCCAAGGATCAAGACGATGCTGAGGGCGGTGGCAAGAGCGGTCGAAGTGCTGCCCAGCACCGGCCATACAGCGAGCACGGCGAGAGCGTTGAACCCGACGATCAGCCCGTCGACCAGGCGAGGCCGGCCCGTTATCCATGACCAGGGCCGGCCTCGGAGAGGTCTGGGAACGTGCTGGCCTATGTGACGTCCCTCAGTCGAAGCAGGCCGGCCGCGACCACGACCAGGCCGATGAAGTAAGCCGCCAGCGCCAGCACCGCCTGCTCGGCGCTGATGGAGGGACTCATGGCGCGGCCGAACGCGGGCGAGGAGAAGGACTGGAGCAGCGCGGTTGCGTTCTGCCCGACGAAGAGGTCGCCAATCCACTTGTACGCGCCGTTGTTGATGCTGTCGATGAAGCGTACCGCGAGGATCTCGACCGCGAGCACGTAGATGAGGCCGAGGCCGAGGGCCGCGGCAGAGTGCCTGATCAGGACGCCGAGCGCGAGACCGATCGCGCCATTGACGGCGAGCACGAGCCAGATCGCGCCGAAACCTTTGGCGATGTCAAGAGCCGCGGGCGCCGCGATCGCGTGCCCCTCGAACGAGGCCACGACAACACTGCCGGCCGCGCCGACCGCAAACAGGATGAGGGTGAGGATGGCCATCCAGGCGGCGAACACCACCACGCGTCCGAACCACGTGGTCAGGCGCCCGGGACCCTGGGTGAGCATGGTCTTCATCGTGCCCCATGAGTACTCCGAGCCCGCGACCAGCGCGCCGAGCACGATGGCCATGGCCGCACCCAGTGGGAAGCCGGCCCCCATCACGCTGTTGACGAACTGATCCGGATACAGCGACGCCAGCGATACCCCCGCGCTCCCCAGACCTTTGGCATGTGTTGCCTGGTACCAGTTGACCCCGTAGATCAACGCGGTGATCGCGCCGATGATGCCCGAGGAAACGAGGAACGCCGGCCGGAACCTGCTCTTACGCCACTCCGCTTTGATGGTTGCGATCATGATCCCTGCTTCTCTCCTGTGAGCTGGAAGAAGACTTCCTCCAGCGATCTCTCAAATGGGCGCAGCTCGCTGATCCCGACGCCGCCGGCCATCAGCCGGCGGTTGATCTCGAGGCTGTGCTCAGGGTTGGTCTTGACGTGAACCGAGCCGTTCTGGCGGCTGATCGCGGCCGGTCCGAACATCAACGTCAGCAGCTCCTGGGCCCGGTCGATCGGATCCGCCCTGACGAGGACGCCCTCGTCGCCCAGCAGCTCCTGCACCGTCGACTCCGTGACGAGGTGGCCATTGCTGATCACGCCGACGCGGTCGCAGATCTGCTCGACCTCGCCGAGCAGGTGGCTTGACAGCAACACCGTGCGATTGCCCTGGCCGATTTCCCTGATCAGCTTGCGCATCTCGGCCATGCCCTGGGGGTCGAGGCCGTTCGTCGGCTCGTCCAGGATCAGCAGCTCGGGATCCTTCAACAGGGCCGCCGCGACCCCCAGCCGCATCTTCATCCCGGTCGAGTAGGTGCCGAACTTGCGGCCCGCCCTCGAGGTCATCTCGACGATCTCGAGCACCTCCCCCACCCGTTCCTGCGCGATGCCGGCCAGGTCGGCCACCACCCTCAGGTTGTCCCTGCCGGACATGTACGGATAGAAGGCGGGCCCCTCGATGAGGGAGCCGACCCGCGCCAAGCCGGCCGGCGCGCCGGGGGCGTGGCCGGCGATGGTAGCCGTGCCCGAGGTCGGCCGGATGAGGCCGACGAGCATGCGCAGGGTCGTGGTCTTCCCCGCCCCGTTGGGGCCGAGGAAGCCATAGACCTCGCCACGGCGCACGCTCATGTCCACGGAGTCGACGGCGAGGACTCCGCATCCGTAGCGCTTGGTGAGACCGTGGGTCTCGACGATCGTGGTGTTTTCCATGACCGACACGCTAGGTCCTGGAGGACGCCACGTCGTCAGCCGCGAGATCGATCTTTGACCTCATCCTCTCGGATGAGCTGGACCACCGCGCCGGCGGGCCCGGCCCGCGGACGGGCTACCCGCCATCGTTCCTTCCTTCGCTCATCAGATCGCCAGTCACAGGCCAGTAGGGACCCTAAGGTCTGCGTATCATCCGCCCGAGTATGGAAGGCGTGCGCTCGTTGCTGAAGCCGCGCTCGATCGCGCTGGTGGGCGCAACCGAGACGTCCAGCTGGTCGGAGGCGCTCATCGGCAACCTGATAAATCTCGGCTACGACGGCCGCCTTCATCTCGTCCATCCTCGTCACAAAGAGCAGTTCGGACGCAGATGTCACCCCACCGTCAGCGCCATCGACGATCAAATCGATTGCGCATATGTGATGACGGGCTCCGCGGCAACCCGTGACGTCATCGAGGACTGCGGTCGCAAGCGGGTACCCAACGTTGTCATGTTGAGCGCCGGCTTCAAGGAGGCCGGCGCCGCGGGATCGCGCCTCGAGCAGGAACTGGTGACTCGCTGTCGAGAGCTTGGCATCACGCTGCTTGGCCCCAACTGTCTCGGCTTCGTCAACTACCCGGACCGCATTGCCGCGTATGGGCTTCCCCTGCCTCCCGCCGGCGAGCCGGGCGGCGTCGCACTGGTGAGCCAGAGCGGTGCGATGGTGCTGCATTTCCACCGCCTGGCGTTCGCGCGGGGAATCGGTCTCGCGATTTCAGTGTCGATCGGCAATGAGGCGATGGTGACCGGTGACGATTTCCTGACCGCGTTCGTCCAGCGGGACGACGTGCGGGTCATTGGGGCGCTCCTCGAAGGGATCCGCAACCCGCGCGGCTTCCTCGCCGCGGCCGACGCAGCCTTCGAGGCCGGCAAGCCGATCGTCACCCTGAAGGTGGGCCGCTCGGAGGTCTCGCGGCGTTCGGTGATCGCCCACACCGGGTCGCTGGCGGGCGCCGACGCCGTCGTCGAAGCCATCCTGGCCCAGAAGGGCGTGATCCGGGTGGCCAGCCCGGAGGAGCTGATCGAAACCTGCGGTCTCCTCGCCGCTCGCGGCTGGCCGTCGGGCGGGCGGACCGCAGTGGTCACGACTTCAGGCGGCGCATGTGGGCTGGTCTCGGATCTCGCAAGTGGAACCGAGGTCGAGATCCCGGACTTCACAGACGAGACCAAGGCAGGGCTGTCCAGGCTGCTGCCAGCCTTTGGGACGCCTCAGAACCCGCTTGATACGACAGGCGTCATCGTCAATCAGCCCAAGCTGCTTGCGGAGTGTGTCGAGATCGTCCTGGCCGAAGGCGGGTTCGACGTGCTCCTGATCAACTCGGATCCCCCACGCGACCCGGCTGGAGCCGGACGAGCGGACGAACGCCTCATGCACCTCGCCGAAGTTGTGCGGCGTTCAACGGTATTCACCGCGCTCTCGGCCACGACCGCGAGTGAGCTGACGCCATTTGCCGCAGACGCGCTGCGGCGACATGGCCTTCACTTCGCCAACGGACTCGCGCTCGGTATGCGCGCCCTCAACCACGCCGTGTTCTACGGGAAGAAACGTGCCCGCGGAATTCCGAGAACGGCCGGCGCCGGCTTGCGAAGACCCGCCGTGGATTTCGATGCGCCAGGTGTGTACGGCGAGGTGGCGACCAAGAGGCTTCTCGCCGCATACGGGATCGGCGCCCCGCCGGAACGCCTCGTCCGGTCGACGGGAGACGCGGTCGCGGCGGCGGCCGCGATCGGCTACCCGGTGGTGGTCAAGCTGCAGTCGCCCGACCTACCGCACAAGACCGAGGCCGGTGGAGTCGAGCTGAACCTTCGCAACGCTGCCCAGGTTCGGCGCGCGTACGCCGATGTGCAGGCGATCGCTCGAGGGCTGCGGAGCGAAGGCGTCCTCGTGTCCCGACAGGTCGAGCCGGTTGCTGAGCTGATCGCGGGGATCAGCTCAGATGCTCAGTTCGGCCCGATTATCCTTGTCGGCCTTGGGGGCATCTTCACGGAGTCTCTCCGGGACGTCAGCATGCGGATGCCCCCGCTCGACGAGCCGACGGCGCTGGAGATGCTCGGAGAGCTGCGTGGCGTCAGCGTCCTGCACGGGGAGAGAGGTCGCCCGCACGCGGACATTCCGGCGCTGGCCCGCGTCCTGATCAGGCTCGGGGACATCGCGCTCGACTACGCCGACCGTCTCGTCGAGCTCGATATCAACCCGCTGTTTGCACTCCCCGACGGCGCGCAAGCCGGCGATGCCCTGCTGGTCCTGAGGTGACGAGGTCACAGCTCTAGGGCGGAGCCTTCAGAGGCCCCGCCCTCGCCGCTACAAGCTCAGCACACGATGCCCAAGGTCCAGGGCGCGCCATGGCCCTGGTTGGGAGCTCGATCTGCCGCCGCGGTGTAATACAGCCCGGTCCCACCAATGGTGAATGAACCATGCGTGTCCGCCAGCGTGCCCATGAGGGAGGCACCCGTTGGTGGATTGCCGACGTCAGCCAGGGGTACCTCGATGACCAGCGTGCCTGCCGTGCCGCCCCCGTAGACGCCCAGATTGGCCGTTCCGGTGATTGCGGTGTTGACCGGGTTGAACTTGCCGCCGCTGAAGGTTCCGTCGCTGAACGCCCACACGGCCGCGGCGCCCGATCCGTTGCTCGTTGCTTGCGCGTAGTACTCGACATTGTTATAGGTCCAGTACACGCTCCAGTAAGCGGACACCACGTTGGCCGGCGGTGGCGGCGCTTCGAGATTCTTGATCGCGAGAGTGACTTGCAGAGTGGTCGCGTTCGGAGAGGCAAACCTCGCGTTGAGGATGTCGAGGTTGTCAATGTTGGAGCCGTCCCCGCCCGGGTAGCTGTTGGGCGCGTCGCCCGCCGGGTCGACTATCTGCGGACCGGGACAGGTCGTGCCGCCGTTATTGCCGGTGTCCACCGGCGGAGGCGGCACGGGGTTGGGCGTGGTCAGGTGAGTCGGCGCGGTCTTGCCATCTATGTCGAGCATCAGGTTGGTGACGTTGGGCGTACCCCAACCCGTCTGGTAATCCCAGCCTATGTGCGAACAGTTGTAGGGATTCGGCCCATTGCACGACACTGCGGTGTCGGTCGACGCTCCGCCGATGTCAAGGAAGTCGCGCGTGTACTTCGTGGAATCGCCGGCGATGTGATAGATGGTCGCGTCGGCGAATCCATTCCCCTTCGCGTGCCGCGAGGCGGCCTGGATGCGCGTCCACATGCCGAGCCAGAGCGGCGAGGACAGGCTCGTACCGCCACCGGCCGAGTTGTCGTTGCCGCTCATGGTCACGGTGTAGCCGTTCGAGATGACGTCCCCCGACTGAGCCGCGACATCTGGAATGCCGCGGCAGAGGGGCGGCGGTGGCGGGTACGGATTGCCCTGGGAGTCGGTCGCGCAGTGGAACAGGAGCGGCGGAAACATGCCCTGCTGGTAGGCACCGGCCGCAATGAAATCGCTGCTGCCACCTCCGCCGTGAGTCCAGCCGTACTCCAGCGCGCGCGACGCCGGCGTGGTCGCGGTGGGGTCGTTGAAATACAGGACCGTGCCGCCTACCGCCGTGACGAAGGAGCTGACCGCGGGGTAGTTCATCATCGGCGTCGGCACGAGGGTGACGCCGTTCAGCTCGAGCGAGATCACCGGACATCCTGAGCCTGTGTCGCCTGTCGAGGCGAACATGGTGCGACCTTCCATCACGATCTTCTTGAGGACTCGCTCGTAAAGGGCTTGGTTCGGGTTGCCCGCGATCAGCACTCCTGTTGGTTGTCCGGGACTGCCTTGCAAACTGTTGGTGCCCGGCGCCTGCTCGCAGCCCCCGAATGACGAACTGCCCTGCAGCGGCCCGTGCCGGTCAGCCGCCCACGCATGGTAGGCGGCGACCAGGTCCGCGTCCGTGCCGGCTTTTCCGAAATAGAGATGCTCGCCGACTACGTTGGGCGCCATCCCGGTGGACGCCTGTGTGTCGATGTTCCACTCGCCCTCACCGCCGCTGTCGGTGATCGCCGTTTCCGCCCCGTAGTAGGAGATCGTGAGGGACACCGAGGGAAGGCTGTACTCGCGCTCGAACGACCGCAGGTCGTTGATGGTGTTGTTGGTGGTACCCCAGCCGAAGATCGCCATCTGCTGGCCCTCGCCCTTGTTGTTGCCCGGTTGGTCGTAGATCGACCAGAGGTCGGGTGGTGTCGTCAGGTTCATGTCGGCCGACGGGCTGATCGTTGAAGGCCGCGGTGCGACGGTACCGGGTTTGGCTTGCTGCTGAGGGCTGAGGCGTGGTCCCTCGATGCTGTTGAGCCCGGTGATCGCGATGACCTGGAGCGCACCAGGCACCGACGGCGCGTTGACGTTGGCATAGAAGACCCTGCCGTTCGAGGCGAAGTTCTTGATCTGGATCTTGAGGAGGTTCTCGACCTGTGCCGCGGATCCGGACGCAAGGACGTACTCACTGCTTCCGGGAATGGTCTCGACCTGCAAGCCGGTCGAGCCCAGCCAACTCACCGCACTGTTGTAGCGGTCGAGTGGCACGCCAAACTGTGTCTCGTAGGCTGACGGGTCGAGGTACTGGCCGAATAGCGGGTTGCTCGGGTCGTACTCCGCGGCGAGATACGCGTCTTCCCCGGCAGGATCCGCTCCCTGGAGCCCTACCCCAATACCCATTGCGGCCGATGGCGCCAGGTCGCCCACCGGTGTCAAAGTCGACAAGCCCTGCAGAATGTTGTTCGTCAGGACAACCGGTCCGTTATCGGCCAATGCACCTGACACACCGAACGGCGACACGGTCGCGGCAAGCACCAACACGCCACCAGCTCCGGACAAGAGGGCACGACGAAACCTGATCGAACTCAATCTCACGATCACACCCCCGCTCAAAAGTCGCCGGTCGTCAGGCGGCTCAAACGCTTGCGACTGAACTAAGGAAATCACCCACGGCGGCCATCGGCATCCCTCAATTGCAGTAATTTCGGCCGGCCACCGGTAGTCTCAGTGTCCGGTGCGGTCCATCCTCGGGCTCGGAGCCGCATCACCGACTGCGCCGGCGCTGTTGCGCGGCCGGCTCCTGGCTAGGCCGGCAGCCACACCGACCAGGCGGTCCCGTTCCAGGTCCACGTTTCAGCCGTCGGGCCGAAGAGGACGACCTGGTTGGACTCGGGGTCGTAGGCGACGCGAACCTCGGCGCGCGGGGATGGATCGGCGGAGCCCGTGCGGTCGGTCCACCTGACGCCATTCCAGGCGATCGTGTACTCGGCCGTAGGGTGGTTGTCCAGGCCGTAGTACACGTATCCGACGAGCTCCTTGGTCGCCGTGTCGTAGGCCAGCTGAGCCCACCCGCTGGCGGCCGGTGGCGGCGCCTGCTGCAGGTACCAGTTGCTGCCGTCCCAGGTCCACGTGTCGTTGAGCCTGGCCGCGGCGAAGCTCCCACCGAAAAGGTCGACGAATCCGCGGGCGGCGTCATAGGCCATTCCGAACAGATGCCTCGCCGGCGGGACCGTGGCAGGGTCTTGCAGGGTCCAGTCGACGCCGTCCCACGTCCAGGTTGCGGTGTAGGTGGCGTTCGCCTCGCCCTCCCCTCCGAACATCACGGTCACGCCGTGGCGTTCGTCGAAGGCCATGCCTGCGCGCATCCTCGGATTGGGCATGTGCCCGGGATGCTGCTGCTGCCACTGGGTCCCGTCCCAGGTCCACGTGTCCTGGAAGTATTTGCCCAGGCCGGCACCCTCGGGACCCGACCCTCCGAAGAGAACCACCACGCGCCGGACCGAGTCATACGCGACCATTGCCGCGCTGCGGGCCGGCGGGCCCTGCACGTCGAGCTGCCGCCAGCTCTTGCCGTTCCACAACCACGTGTCCGCCAGGGTGGTCACCGGGTTGCTGCCGTCAGGAGCGGGGTGGGATGTGGCTCCGCCGAAGAGCAGAACCCCATGGTTCTCGGGCTCGTAGATGAGGGCCTCCCCGGCGCGAGCGCCGGGGCCGGTCGCCAGGGGCGGTGGGGTGCCGGACGGGCTGCCGGCGGGGGACGCGGTTGCAGCCGGGATGGCCGTCGGCGCGGCCGGGGGAGACGCCAGCTCGGCCGCGGCGGGACGCTGTCCGAGCCATCCAAACGTGCCCTGGCTGAGCACCACCAGGACCAGCACGACGAGGCCGCCAAGCCCGAAGCCCGCCACCAACGCGTTCCGCGTGCGCATGCCTGTCACAACGGTCGCGCCCGCGCCCGGGTTACTTGTTTGCCGTCACGCTGTGGGCCGGCACGCGTTGAGTGTCTGCCGGGCAGAGAGGGAAGTGCTGGACTCTGATCCGGCACTGGCTGATTCGCTGGTGAGCCAGTGAGCTACTCCCAGCGGAAATAGCGAGTCGCTATTGATCCGAAGATGACGATCACACAGTCTCTCCGCCTCGTCCATGAAGTGAGTCACCAGGATCACAGTCACTCCACGGTCTTTCATGCGTTCGATGAGGCTCCAGATCTCACGTCTTGCCTCAGGATCAAGCCCCGTGGTCAGCTCGTCGAGGATGGCGAGCCTGGGGTTACCCACCAGAGCCAGGGCGACAGACACCCGCTGTTTCTGGCCGCCGGAAAGGTTTTTGAAGGAGGAGTTACCGAATTGCTTGATGCCCAATGACTCGAGCAACTGGTCCGGATCGAGGGGATCGGAGTACAACGAGGCGAAGAGCATCGGACCCAACGGCGCCGGCAAGACGTGTCCGTATTTCTTGACGAGGTTTTGAACCGTGACCGCCGGCGGCGCGCTCACGATGCCAGCCCGCCTAGCAGATTTCGCAGCGCCTCGGTATACGCGTCCAGCGCCGCGCGACCTCGTGGAGTCAGAGCCACCGTGGTCGTCGACCCGGCCCCATCTCCATTCTTCTCGCTCGAGAGATAGCGAGCGTCCTCGAGCTTTCGAAGATGCGTGATCAGGTTGCCGGGCGTCAGGTCGAGCATGTTCTGCAGGCGGGTGAAGGAAAGCGTGTCGCCTGCGTTCAGCGCGGCCAGGGTGACGAGGATCCGTAACCGCGCTGGGACGTGGATCAGCGGGTCGAGCGGCTCAAGCGTGTTGGTGGTCATGGCTGAACCTCTCACGCGCGACGCTGCTGGACCACCAGTGCGGCGGCGTAAGCCAGCAGCACCAGACAGCAGCCCAGGCCGGTGAGTCCCCAGGCCCCGAGCGGTCCGAAGAACGTGCTCACCGAGGCGACGGCGATGATCGCGATGCACAAGCCGAGCTGGAGCCAGCTCTCCCGCATCGCATTAATGCCGGCTGCCGCTGCGGCCAGGGCGATTAGCGGCACTGTAGGCCCGTACACCCCGTACACGATCTCAAAGCTCACACCTCGGTAGCGCAACGCGCCCTCGATCACCCAGGCGCCGATCCCGGCGGCCGCAACCGCGGCGGCCTGGGCCTGCCGCTGGCGCCGAGCCCTGCCGCTGACCCCGGCATTCGCACGACTCAAGGCCACCCCGCCGACGATCGCCGAGACGGCGATGAGCCCGTACAACAGCGCAAGCGACCAGCCGGCCGGACCGCTGTAAACGTGCTGGTCGTGCATCGACCACCACACCGCGCCGTAGCCGAACAGGAAGACACCCGCTCCCACCACCGGCCAGCACCGACTGTGGGTCGAACTGACGCCGCGCCTGCCTCTTGGTTTGCTCGAGGATCTTCGCTGCTTCCCTGGGGTCCAGGCCGGCCACGTCGCCGGCGGATGCGGCCTCATTGGTGTCGCCTATCACGTTCATCTCGCTCATCCTTTGCGCCACAAACTAACATTTGCAGCACAAAGTCAAGCCCCTAACGGGCCATCTGGGCCCTTGGGGACGCGCTTATCTCGCGGATCTTCATGAGACATCAGTCGGAGGGACGGGCTCGATTTGAACTTCTGCGCCCAACCTACGGCAATGTCCTCGGACTTCTAAGAGCCAGAGAACGCGGGCGCGAAATCCTACCTTGCCGGCGGCATCATGCGCTCAGCCCACGGTAGCACTCGAGCTCGATGTGATTTTTGAATCCCACGGGCCTACCCAAGTCGATAAGCAACAACGGCCGGCTGTTGGGATGTGCTGAGTGGAAGGCCCGCGCCTGCGATTAACGCATCGCCGGCGATCGCCAGAGTGGAGTTCGAACCGGCCGCGAGTTGCGCTGTCCATACGATCGACCCGTCCGCCCGCGACAACGCCGCCACCTCACCGGTGAAAACTGTCGTGAACACCAGGTCCCCCGCGACGGTCGCTCCGCCGTACGGCGCTTGCTGCAGCTTGGCGGCCCACAGCTGCCTGCCTGTCGCCAGATCAACAGCCACCATCTCGCCCTTAGCTCCGAGGAAGTCGCTCGTTCCGACCACGACCGTGGGCTTCGTATACGTCGTCCCAAGGTCTACGACGGGAACGTAGGCAACGCCATCCGCCACGGCCATGTTGGTCTCGACCCCACCAGCCTCTCCCGGATAGACGGTGTAGGGCGTCTGCAGTTGGAGTTTGCCTTCGAGGGCCAGTTCATCGTCCTGGTCGTGACCGTTGTGGGTTCCGATCGCCGTCTTCCAGAGCAGGCCGCCGCCGGCCGGATCGAGTGCGAAGACGTATCCGCCCTTGCCGGCCGCTAGAACCATTGAACGTCCGGCCACGACGGTGAGTACGGGCGAGATCTGAAGGTCCCAGTCGTGGAAGTCGTCAGGGAATGCTTGGTAGTACCACTCCACGCGACCCGTAGCTTGACTTAGCTTCACTATGCTGTCGGTGTAAAGTTCGCGGCTCGGAGTCGCCTGGGCTTGCTGCTGAGATAAGTACGGATTGCCGGTGCCGGCGTAGAGAGAGGCGTCTGGCCCGATCAGAAAGGGATCCCAGGCGCCGCCCGCGGTGGCTTTGAGTTGCTGGCCCGTGTTGTCCGCCACGGTTTGAAAACTCCATTCCGTAGCCCCTGTGCCGGCGTCGAGGGCGTATATGAGGCCACCGCCCGCGGTGAGCGCCGATGCGACGAACACCTTGTGATTGGCGACCTGAGGAGCAATATCGAATTTCGCCTTGCCGCCCGCAAAGCTGGTGTCGTACCAGACCTGGTGGCCCGTGGCTGCATCGAGGGCGAACACGCCGGTCGCCGTCACGCCGTAGATCCGGCCATAGGCCAGCGTCACTCCGTTTGGTCCATAGTCCAGCGAGTTGTACATGTGCGTCCACAGCACCTGGCCCGAGGCGCTGCTCACCGCCATGACGTTCGACGCGCCGTCCTGCAGGTAGACCACACCATTGGCGATCACCGGGTTGGCGAAATCTCGGCCACTTGCCCCGGTATGCGTCAGCGGTAACGTCCACGCAACCTTGAGGTTGGAGACGTTCGCCGACGAAATGGTCGAGGTGGCGGCGCGCGTGTTGTACAGACCATTGTTTGGAGAAGGCCACTCATTGAAGTAGCGGATATCCTCCTCCGGGGCACCGGGCGGGACAGATGCGGCCAAGCTGGGCGGAACAGACGCGGCCGGGGAAGGTGACGCGCTCGGCGATATGCCGGTTGGCGAACTGCACCCTGCAGCCACGGCAAGCACCACCAGGGCGCCGACCAGTGCCGACGGTCGCACCGCGAGAGTCACCCGGCCTTTCGGCGCAGGGTTGGGCGTGTGCTACCAGCTGCGTTTCGCCGTTCGCCCACAAGAGCGCGCGGCAGGCGACCCGCACTGACGAGGGCGCTTCGGAGAAGAAACTCGATCTGGGCATTGCTGCTGCGAAGCTCGTCCTGAGCCCACCTGGCGACTGCGTCGTGGATTGCCGGATCGAGCCTGATCAAAACGCTTCGACGCTCCGAAAGACCCTTGATCGGCGATCTCATTGGTAAAGCGACCCCACGTTGACGACAGGCTGAGTCGCCTGGTCGCTGCAAAGTACGACCAGCAGGTTGGAGACCATGGTCGCCTTCCGCTCGTCGTCCAGGGTCACGATGTCCTGGTCCTCGAGCCGCTCGAGCGCCATCTGGACCATGCCAACCGCGCCCTCAACGATCCGTTTCCTTGCCGCGACCACGGCGCTTGCCTGCTGGCGCCTCAGCATCGCCTGGGCGATTTCGGGGGCATACGCCAGGCGCGTGATTCGCGACTCGATGACCTTGACTCCGGCCGGCCGGACTCGGGCGGCTATCTCGGCTGACAACTTGGCGGTGATTTCTTCGGCGTTGTCGAGCAGGGATGGTGGCCCGTCGCCGTGGGTGTCATACGGGTAACTGGTTGCGACCAGCCGAACCGCGGTCTCGGATTGGAAGGCAACGAACTGGATGAAGTTGTCGACGTCATACAGGGCCCGGGCGGTGTCCTCGACTTGCCAGACGACCACTGCGGCGATCTCGATCGGGTTGCCTTCAGCATCGTTGACCTTGGCCAGCGCAGTCTCGTGATTGCGGATCCGGGTAGAGACTTTGATGCGCCGAGAGAGTGGATTCACCCAGCGCAGGCCGCTCCGCCTAATCGTGCCGGCGTAGCTGCCGAAGAGTTGAACCACACGGGCCTCCCCGGGAGCAACTGCCATGAGTCCACGAATCGCAGCGATTCCCAACGCGATGAGTAGAAGCGCCGCCAGGTAGAAAGGCGCGACATCAGCACCCCTGCGGTGCTGGATCAATTCTGACAACGCTCGCCCGAGGAGCCCGGTCCCCGCGATGAGGGCCGCAACCCCGACGACCAGCGTCGGCAGCCCTGCGAGGCCGTCAATGCGGCGCTCCTCGAGGGGCGGAGTTGGCATGTCGACGATAAAGTCGCTTCTCATCGCAGGCACTCTGCTTCTCCTTTATACACGGGCCGGATTAGGCCATCAGATGCTCGTGGCTCAGATGCTGTCGCGCGCAAGCAATCACCCGCCTCTGGCGCAGACTGTATGATTCGCCAGTCTATCAACTTGATATCAATCTGACAGATGCTTGAGATTTCCGAGCTGTACGAACGTTTCGGCGACCGGGTTGCCGTAGACAAGCTGCCTCTCGCCGTCAACGGAGGCGAGATCGTCGGTTGGGTGGGCCACATCGGAGCAGGCAAGACATGACGGCCACCGCAGTACCCGCGGTTGAGGTTGACCATCTCACCAAGCGATTCGGTGATCGGACCGCATTCGAGGACGTGTCATTCACAGTGGCACAAGGCGAGGTTTTCGGTTTCCTAGGGCCGAATGGCGCGGGGAAGACCACCACGGTGCGTACCCTTGGCACGCTCATAGCGCCAACCTCGGGCTCTGCGAGCGTCGCCGGGATACCCCTCACGTCGGGTAACGGACAGGAGATTCGCCAGCGCATCTCGATAATGCCCGAGAACCCCGGCCTGTATCAGCGGCTGACCGTTATTGAAAACCTTCAACTCTTCGCCGGCCTGTACGGCCAGCGCAACCCAGGTCCGCGCATCAATGCCGCTCTGGAAGCCGTCAACCTGACGGCGCGCGGGCGCGATCTATGCGGCGGCCTCTCCAGAGGCTTGCGGCAGCGTGTGGGGCTGGCACGTGCGCTCCTCAACGATCCGGCGGTCATGTTCCTCGACGAGCCAACTTCAGCACTGGATCCAGTGGCGGCTCGCGAGGTCCACGAACTGATCATCGGACTGCGTAAGCGCGGGGTCACCATTTTCCTCACCACCCATCGCCTGGAGGAAGCGGAGCGCCTTTGCGACCGGGTGGCCATTCTCAACACCACGCTGCGCTTGGTCGGTAGGCCTGACGAACTTCGTGAAAGCCTATTCAGTCGATCCCTGTTGGTTGAGACGCGGGCACCGTTGGCTGCGCCCGGTGATGTCTTCAACGGCACCAAAGGCGTCGAGAGCTGGCAAAGCGAGGGCGAGAGCAGCTACGTGTTGAGAGTCACCGACCCGCGGATTATCGCTCCGCTGGTCATCCGAGCGCTGATCGCGGCAGGCGCCGACGTGGTATCGGTCACCGAGCCCCGTCACTCTCTTGAGGACGTCTATCTGCAACAGATCAACGAGGACCCGGAGGCATCGCGGCGATGAACTTCAACTTCGGACGCCTGGTGGCTGTGCTTCGGAAGGAGCTGCGTGAGTACCGGCGCAGCCCGTTCATCGTCGGGACCATGGCGCTGCTCCCGTTCGTTTTTCTCGTGGAGCCCTTGATCACCATCTTTCGAATCGGCCCGTCGGTCGGGGCGGCCGCTGTGGATAGGGCGGTCGGAAGCACGTTCCTGGTGATGCTGATTGCGCCCGCGCTGCTCCCTGCTGTGATCGCCGCGTACTCGGTGGTCGGCGAGCGCGAGCAGGGAACCCTCGAACCCCTGCTGACTACCCCGGTCAGCCGCGAGGAGTTGCTGCTCGGCAAAGCCATCGGCGTTGTGGTTCCGGCAGTTGGTATGGCCTACCTTCTTTTCACAATTGTCCAGGTCTGCGCCCGGCTCTTCGCCAGCAACGCGGCCGTGGTCTCTGACCTGGGGCAAGGGCCGCATATCCTGGCTGAGATTCTCTTCGCGCCCCTCCTGGCAGGATGGTCGATCTGGGTAGGCATCGGCATTTCGACGCGAGCGAGCGACGTACGAGTTGCTCAGCAGTTGGGGACGCTCTCGAGCATTCCACCACTTGCGGTCGTGGCCTTGGTGGCCTTCGATGTGTTCACACCAAGTGTCACCCTCGCAGTGGTATTTGCAGTGGTCCTGCTCGCGGCCGACGTCATTCTGTTTCGCATCGTCTCGGCCTTATTCGACCGCGAGCGGCTCATCACAGGCGCCCGGGCTCAGCGACCGTCAAGTGGTGGCAGCCCCGTTTCCCCACCAGGTGGTCCGTGACAAACCCGCGAGGGGAGTCCTCGAACTCTTGACTGCCTACCGGCCGACCTCATCGGGCTCAGAAGGATCCTGGCGGCGTATCGCCATGGCCACCCGTTTCCGCCGTCATCCGACATGATGATGTGGCATGGAGGCAATCGGCGGGAACGGCTGGCCGATGCGGACACAATGACGCAGTCCATGACCGATCAAGTGGTTCAAAGGCCGAGCCAACCGATGCGGGCAATCGCCACACGCGACTACGTCGGGTTCAACGAAACCTCTAAAAACGAACGGCAGTGGATCGAGGTGCCCAGTGCCAACTTGACGCTCATCCTGAACTACACGAACCCGTTTGGCGGCTTCCCGACATGCTTTGTGGCCGGCCTCACGGATTCGTTCAGGCTTGTCCAGACTCGACCTGGCACTTGCTGCATGGATGTGAAGCTGAGCCCTCTGGGCGCGTTCCGGCTCTTTGGCGTGCCGATGCATGAGCTCAGTCGAGGGATCACTGATCTTCGATTCCTGATTCCCCCGCCTTCCCTCGATCGGGTCCGCGATGTCCGCGGCTGGCACGCCCGTTTTACTGCACTCGATGCTCTGCTTTCGGGATTGGCTGCGAACGGTCGCCTACCCGCCAGGCAGCTTTCCTGGGCATGGGAACGGCTCGTTGCGAGCCGGGGCCGCGTCTCGATCCGAAGCATCGCCGATGAGGTTGGTTGGAGCGGCAAGCACTTGATCGCGATGTTCAAGGAACAGATCGGGCTGCGCCCGAAGACGATCAGCCGAATCCTTCGTTTCCAGTCAGCGGTTCAGCGATTGGAGCGATCGCGTTCCGTCGATTGGGCCGACGTAGCTGTAGCGTCAGGCTATTGCGACCAGTCGCACCTGATACGCGAGTTCAGGAAACTCACTGGAAGCAGTCCGGCGGAATACCTCCGTCGCCCGGGGTCGATTCCGTCGCGGCTGGTAATTGGTGAATTTCGTCCAAGACACTCAACCCAGCCGCAGCTAATTTAACCTCGGGGACAGAGCGCGCAGATAGCTCGTCAAGGAGGTTGCATGAGCAAACAGCGAGTCATTCCACTGCTTGTGTACCGCGACATTGAAGCAATTCAGAGCTTCCTGGTAGAGGCCTTTGGATTCGAGCGTGGCATTCTCGAACGAGACCGGAACGGTCGGGTAGTCCATGGCGAAGTGGCGTTGGACGACTGCCGGATCTGGCTTCATCGTGTGACGGCTGAGCATGGACTGACATCGCCCGGCAGGCTGGAGACCCAGCACGGGGGTGTTGTCGTCTTGGTCGATGACGTAGATGCTCACTGCGATCGAGCGCGAAGAGCAGGAGCAGTTATCGATTCGGACCCGACCGATGAGCCTTACGGGCAGCGCGAGTATGCGACGCGGGATCCGGAGGGAGGACGCTGGTACTTCGCAACACGCGGGATGGCCGGTGCCTGACTGGCGCCGGCAGCACAGCCGCCAGTCATTTGAGGTCGTTCTTCCACTGGATTGCTATACGACGACCAGGCAGCTGAGGATCAGAACCCGAACGACCGTGGTTTGTTCGCGTTCCCTCTCTTGGCCTGAAAATGGGACCTGTGGGGAAAGCAGCAATCCACAGGCTCGATGAGCTGACGTGGACGGAGGTCGAAGCGCTCGACCGTACTCGCAGCGCGGTCTTCCTTCTCTCCTCGCCGATCGAGCAGCACGGACCTCACCTGCCGCTGGGAACGGACCTGATTCAGGCCGGCTCAGTGATGCGCCTCGTCGCGTCGCGGGTCTGCCGCCAGGGATGGAACGTGCTGCTCGCCCCGCCCATCCCCTACACGACCGCCGTCCTGTCGAGAGGCTTCGCGGGATCGACTTCCGTCCGCTCGCGACACCTCGAAGGCTATTTCACGGATGTGATCGCTTCCTTCTCGTCCAACGGCTTCGCCAACGTCGTCGTCTTCAGCCAGCACCTTGATCCGCCTCACGTGCTCGCGTGGGAGCGTGCCTGCGCCGAGGCAGCTGAGGCCGGCGCTCGCGCGATCGAAGGCTATGAGCGTTTGATCTTCGACGACCTGCGCACGGGCGCGCTGAACGAACTCTTCGGTTCCGCCGGTGCTGGCGACTCGCATGCCGGGATCTTCGAGACTTCGGTGGTGATGGCGGCCCGACCCGGCCTCGTCCGTCGCGACGTCGCGGCGGCTCTGCCGGCGATGCCGGTCGATTTCGACCGCGAGCTGCGTGCGGCAGCGTCCTTCAAAGAGATCGGAGACGGACGCGGCTACACCGGCGCGCCCGCCGCCGCCACGGAAGCGATCGGGCGGGCACTGCTTCGCCGCTACTCCCGGAGCTTCGGCGACCTCGTGCTCGCCCACCTCCGCGGTGAGGATGTGCGCGAGCAGGTCAGCATCGCGGGCTCGGAGATGCTCGCGGGTTGACGCCGGCCCCGGGAGCGGCTACTGTAATTAAGGACTGATGTTCAGACCAAATGCCATCTTGAGGTCGGCGTTCGGCCTTGTCGCGGCCCTGGTGCTTGCGGCCTGCGGTGGAAGCCCGAGCGCGGCCACGACGCCCGGCCAGCCGACGGCGCTCACTGCCTCCTACAGCGAGCTGGTGCCCGACGAGTGGGGTCCATGGGCCGCCGCCGACGGCGGTTACTTCACCAAGAACAACCTGGATGTGACCCTCACCAGCATTTCCAGCGCCACCGGCGTGGCCGCGCTCCTCTCCAACCAGACCCAGATCGCACAGCTGGGCGGCTCGGAGGTGTTGAGCGCTGCGGCGAGTGGTGGCGACCTGGTCATCGTCGCCAACCTCGTGCCGGTTTATCCATATGTGTTCCTCACCCAGCCCAACATCACGTCGCCGAATCAGCTGAAGGGAACCAAGATCGGCATCAGCAAGAAGGGTGGATCGGCGGACATCGCGACGAGGGCCGCGCTTCAGTCGATGGGCCTCGACGCCACCAAGGACGTCACCATCGTCGAGACCGGTTCCTCCTCCAACCGCGTGGCGGCGCTCAAGTCGGGAGCGATCCAGGGTGGTGTCAGCCAGCCCCCTGAATCAACCCTCCTGGTCAAGCAGGGATTCCATGTGCTGCTGGATATGGCCAGCAAGAAAATCCCCGCGGCAAACACCGTGGTCGCAACCACCGGCGCCTATTTGAAGGGCCATCGAGCCGTGGTCCAGGCGTACGTCGACGCCCTCGTGCAGGCGCTGAAGCGGCTGCGAACCGACGAGACGTTCGCCGACCAGGTTCTGATGAAGTGGGAGAAGCTCTCCGACACGAGCACGCTGGGCGACACGTACCAGTTCTACACGCAGGAGGTTTTTCCTCAGTACCCGTTCCCGCGAGCCGCGCAGTATCAGCCGGCGATCGACACCCTCAAATCGAGCAATCCAAAAGTGACGTCCCTTGATCTGACGAAGCTGCTCGACGCCTCCTTCGTGCAGAGCGCGAGCGATCGCAAACTGGGTGCCTAGGACTCGCTGGAACCTCGATTTCTGATCGACCCGTACCTCGATTGGGCACGTGGAGAGGGTGTTCCCATCCACCGGGGCTTCGGCCTTGACTTGTTGCAGCTCGAGACGCTGCCCTGGCCGCGGCTGGGCGCGCGGGGCGCCCTGGTCCTGCTCGAAGGCAGGGGCGACTTTGTCGACTGCAAGTTGGTCGAGCTCGAGCCGGGCGGCCAGGCAGATCCGCAGCGACACCTCTACGAAGAAGTGGTCTACGTCCTCGCGGGCCGGGGCAGTACGACCGTGGAAAGCCGCGACAGGCGGAACAGCTTCGAGTGGGGTACTGGCAGCCTGTTCGCGCTGCCCCCCAATGTGTCCTATCGGCACTTCAACACTTCAGGTCGGGAAACGGCACGACTGGCCGTCGTCAGCAGCCTTCCGCTGGTCCTGAACGCATTCCACAACCGTGATTTCGTGTTTGCGAATGACTTCGAATTACCCGAGCGGTTCGGTTCCGAGGGCAGCTACCGCGGAGAAGGCGAGTTCATACCGGTCAGTCCCGGTCGTCATCAGTGGGAGACCAACTTCGTCCCCGACCTAAGACAGTTCGAGCTGCAGGCCTGGGACAGCCGCGGCGTCGGAAGCTCCAATATCAAATTCGTGCTGGCGGATGGAACGATGCATGCGCATATGTCGGAGCTGGCCGTGGGCACCTACAAGAAGGCTCACCGGCACGGCCCCGACTTCCACATCTTTCCGGTCACGGGCCATGGCTACTCGCTCTTCTGGAGCGAGGGCGACAGCGACCAGACCAGAATCGATTGGCGGCACGGCTGGGTCTACGCCCCGCCGGACCAGGTCTTCCACCAGCACTTCAACACGGCATCCGCGCCTTCGCGCTATCTGGCCGTCGCGTATGGCAGTATCCGCTATCCGTTCACCGCCGACAAGCGCGAGCTGTTTGGTGGCGGTGATCGCAGCATCAGCGTCGGCGGCCGGCAGATCGAGTACGCGGACGAGGACCCCCGCATCGGACACGTCTTCAGGCAGGAGCTTGCGCGCTCTGGCATCTCGCCGGACCCGCGTTTGGAGGAGATATGGAGCAGCCGAACACCCCGCGCTACCTGATCGATCCACATCTCGATTTCATTCGCTCCGAAGGCATCCCCATTCACGAGGACTTCGGGCTCGATCTGCTGACAGTCGATGTGGCGCCGTGGCCACGCCTGGGCGCAAACGGAGCGTACGCACTGGTCAAGGGCCGCGGTGACTTCCTCGACATGTACGTGCTGGAGTTGCCGCCGGGCGGCGAGACCAGCCCGCAGCGGCACCTGTTCGAAGAGGTCGTTTATGTCCTCGAAGGGTCCGGCAGCACGTCCATCCGGACGCCGACCGGCGAGCGGTCGTTCGAGTGGGGGCCGAAGAGCCTGTTCGCGCTTCCACTAAACGCCGAGTACCGGCACTTCAACGCCTCCGGATCGAAGTCCGCGCGCCTTGTGTCGGTCACCAACCTGCCGCTGGTGCTCAAGGCTTTCCACAACCTTGACTTCGTGCTCAAGAATCCCTACATCTTTCGCGATCGTTTCGGCGACGAGAAATCCTTCAAAGGCGAAGGCGAGTTCATTCCGGTCAAGCCCGGGCGCCACCAGTGGGTGACCAACTTCGTGCCCGACCTCGCCAGCTTCGAGCTGCACGAGTGGAAGGAGCGAGGCGCGGGGAGCAGCAACATCATGTTCGTGCTGGCCGAGGGCACGATGCACGCGCACCTTTCGGGCATGCCTGTCGGAACTTATAAGAAGGCGCACCGCCATGGAGCAGACTTCCACATCTTTCAGGTCACCGGCGAGGGGTACTCTCTGCTCTGGTACGAAGGGGACAGCGATTTCCGGCGCATCGACTGGCACCACGGCGTTGTCTACGCCCCACCGGACATGATGTTTCATCAGCATTTCAACGTCAGCGCTGAGCCCGCCCGCTACCTGGCAGTCGCCTTCGGGGGTTTGAAATATCCGTTTTCCGAGGACAAGCGCCGGACGTTCCTCGGCATGGACGTGAGCGTCAAGGCCGGGGGGCGCCAGATCGAGTACCAGGATCAGGACCCGCGCATCCACGAGCTCTACCTCGCCGAGCTTGCCACGCGCGGGATCGAGCCGCGCATGGACGAGGTGCTGGTCGCGACCCGTCCGTGAGCGAGCGGCATCTCCGCTTTCCGGACCACCACGGCGATTTTGCGGAGGAGGGCGAAGAAGGCGAGCCGTTGACCTGGGCCCTCGACCACGTCGAGCTGCTCACCGTGGGCGTGGACATCGGCTCTTCGACCTCGCACCTCATCTTCTCGCGCCTGCGACTGGCGCGCCTTGCCCAGTCGCTGTCGAGCCGGTTCGTCGTGATTTCACGCGAGGTCCTGCATCAGTCCCCCATCCTGCCCACGCCCTTTACGCCCGAGGGAATCATCGGCATCGCCGAGCTCCAAGCTTTTGTGGACCGCAGCTACAGAGATGCGGGCATGGCGCCGGATCAGGTCGATTCCGGCGCCGTGATCCTGACCGGTCGGGCACTGGAGAAGCGCAACTCGCGTGCCGTGGGCGAGCTCTTCGAGAGCTACTGCGGCCGCTTTGTTTGTGCAACCGCGGGCCACAACCTGGAAGCAATACTGGCCGCCCACGGGTCAGGAGCGGTCGCCTTCACGCGCTCTCGACTGGAGCTGCACCTTCACGTCGATGCTGGAGGTGGTACCACCAAGCTGGCGATGGTGCAGGCCGGTTCCGTCCTCGCCACCGCTGCGCTGGAGGTCGGCGCAAGGGTCGAGCATCCGGACGGTCCGGCTGGCATGGCGCGCGCGGTCGAGGCCGCCGGGCGCGGGGCGAATGATCCGCTGCTCCTGACGCCGCCATTGCCAGGCATGGCTCCAGCCGCCGTCACCTTCTCGGGTGGCGTCGCCGAGTATCTCTATCGTCGCGAGAAGAGGCGGTTCGGCGACCTGGGTCCGGAGTTTGCCGGCGAGCTGAGCAGCGCGTTCGGCGCGGGCGGCTGGCGCATCCTGCCCTGTGGGGAAGGCATTCGGGCGACCGTGATCGGTGCCTCGCAGTTCACGGTCCAGCTGAGCGGCAACACCGTCCACCTTTCGTCGCACGAGATCCTGCCGCTCCGCAACGTGCCGGTCGCCGATGCCCGCAGCGGCTCGATCGCGCAGTCCCTGGCCCGCCTCGATCGCGGGGACGGCGAGGGCGCACTCGCCCTCGCCCTCGCGTGGGAGGGCGAGCCGCGCTATTCGAGTGTGCGCGCGCTCGCCGGCCGGATCGCGGAAGCGCTGCCGCGCACGCTGGAGACCGGCACGCCGCTGGTGCTGGCGATCGACGCCGACATCGGCCGCTCGCTGGGGCAGCTGCTCGTCGAGGAGTTCGCACCGGACGCTAGAGTCGCGGCGCTCGACGGGCTTGAGCTGCGCGAGCTCGACTACCTGGACGTAGGCGAGATGCTGCGACCGGCGGGTGTTATACCCGTCGTGATCAAGTCCCTCGCCTTCCCCGTGTAGGCCCAGCCTCCGTGGTGACCTTCTCCGCCCGCGCGGCGAAGTCGTAGAGGTGATCCCGCATCAGCCGTACGGCCGCCTCGGCGTCGCGCTTCTCGATCGCTTTGTAGAGCTGGCGATGGACCCGACGGGCGACCTCGACCATGTCCGGTTGCCGCGCGTGAAGAGTGTCAAAAGCCTCCTGAAGAAGCGCGCGAGTGGCCGACCACATCACGAGCAGCGCAGTGTTGTGGGCCGACCTCACCAGGGCAAAGTGAAAGTCGACACTGCGGCTGGCGGAGTCGGCCACCTCGCCAAGCGCGGCCTGCAGGGCGGCAAGATCCTCCGCGGTCGCCCTTTCCGTCGCGAGCCGGACGGCGCTCGTCTCGAGCGCCAGGCGCGCCTCGGCAAGCTCGCGGAAGGTCGATCCGTGGAGGTGGAAATGGTTGCTCATGGTCTCGCTCAGGGCAACCCCAGAGTCAGGTGACGCCACGTAGGGGCCTCCGTGGCCGCCGACGCGAACATTGACCAGACCGGAAGCCTCGAGAGCACGCAGCGCGTCTCGGATGGTGACCCTGCTGACCGCGAACTGCCGAGCCATCTCCCGCTCGGTGGGCAGGCGGTCGCCGGACTTGTACTGGCCCGCCAGAATTGCGGCGCGGATCTGGGCGATGACGTCGGTCGATGCTCGAGTGGTGCGCACCGGGGAGAAGGCCATACCTGTCACCTGTTCGGTCGCCACGCGTCGAAGCGTCGCTCCATACGCTGGATGGCGACCGTAAGCACGACGCCGGTCACCGCGATCAGGATCAGGGCGGCGAACCCCGTGGCCATGTTGAAGACGTCGAAGGAGTCCAGCATCAGCTTGCCAATCCCGTACTGGGCCGCGATCAATTCGGCCACCACCACGCCAACCAAGGCATGCCCGACTCCAAGCCGGATGCCGGTCAGGATGAACGGCACCGTTCCGGGAAGAGCGATGGTGCGGAAGATCTGCGAATCCCGCGCACCGAACGAGCGAGCGGCTCGCAGCAGCAGCGGGTCGAGGCTGCGAATGCCCGCCATGGCGTTGATCGCGATTGGAAAGAACGCGCCCAAAAAGATGACCGCAACCTTAGACCAGATCCCGATGCCAAGCCAGATCACCAGCAGTGGAGTCAGCGCTATGCGCGGCGTGCTGTAGAAGAACGAGACAAACGGATCCAGCGCGTAGCGGATCGGTTTGTACCACCCCATCACGATTCCGACCGGCAGACCGATCACGATAGCGAGCCCAAAACCGTAGACAACCTCCACGCCGCTGGTCTCGAGATCGAGCCAGATCTCGGGGTCGCGGAACATCTGACCGTAGGCGTGGATGATGTCGGTGGGCGCCGGGAGGAACAACGGTGGGACGATCCTGGCCGCCGCGATCACCTGCCAGGCCACCAGAAAGCCGACCACGGTAGCGCCGCCGATAAGGGTGGGTTGGTACGCGGCGAGGCGGCCCGGCCTGCCCACGGCATTACGCGACGCCATGGCCTCCGGGTCGGCGACCGCGGGGCGAGAGTCGAGAGTGGCCATCAGGCGCTCACCATCTTGGTCAGGGTCGACTCCTCCTCGATGGCCGACCACACGGTGTCTTCGTACTCGACGAATGCGGGGGTCCGCTTGACGCGCAGCTCACGGGGCCGGGGCAGGTCGACCTCGAACGTCAGCTTGGCCCGGCCCGGGCGAGCCGTGAAGACGATGACCCGGTCTGCCAGGTAGATCGCCTCTTTGATGTCGTGGGTGATGAAGACCGCGGTCTTGGCGGTCTTGCTCCAGATCCGGAGGAGCTCGAGCTGCATGTATTCACGCGTCTGCGCGTCCAGGGCCGCAAACGGCTCGTCGAGGAGCAGCAGCTCGGGGTCGGTGGCCAGCGCCCGGGCCAGGTTGACGCGCTGCTGCATGCCGCCCGACAACTCGAGCGGATAGTGATCCTCGAATCCCCCGAGACCGACGAGCCGGATGAAATCGCGGGCCCGTTCTCGCGCCTCCTGGCGCTTGAGCTTGCCCTGGAGCTCCAGGCCGTAGGAGACATTGGTCAGCACCGTACGCCACGGCAGCAGGCTCGGATGCTGAAAGACCATTGCCCGGTCGCGGCCGGGCCCGCGGATCGGACGGCCGCTGAGCGAAAGCGAGCCGCCGCTGATCGGGATCAGGCCGTCGATCGCGTGGAGGAACGTCGTCTTGCCGCAGCCGGAAGGCCCGACGATGGACACGAACTCACCCGCGCGCACCTCGAGATCGAGGTCGTCGACGGCGCAGAAGGAGCGGTGCGAGCGCTCCAGCCAGTAATCGATGCGAACGCCGTGGGCGCTGAGCTTGGTCCCGTCGGGACCTGTCACGTGAGGATCCACGACCAGCGATCTCGCGTGACTCTCTTCTCCTCGGGTGTCGGGCCGATCGCGGGCGGGAATTCGTCTATCCACTCCCACGGCCGCGTCGCATCGATGATGAGTCGTGAGTTGAAGCCCTTCTGCCCCGGCCGGATCGCAGGGTCGAGCGGTCCGCTCCAGGCACGGTGGATGATGTCCAGCGAGCGTTCCGGGTCCGACCGGGTGCACACCGCCCAGATGACTTCGTCGAGGTCGGAGACATCGATGTCCTCGTCGACCACGACTGTGATGCGGCCCAGATAAGCGCCGGTGCGCGAGCTGCTCGCGACGTGCCCGGCTTGCCGGGCGTGGCCCGGATAACGCTGCTTGATCGCGACGACGTTGAAAAGCCGGCACCCGCCGACGCCGTGGCACCAGACCGCCGTCACGTCGGGAATGCCCGCCAGGCGAAGCTCACGCCTCAGGTTGGCGCTGCGCAGGTACTGGCGAAAGCGATGGGCTTCGTAAGGCGGTTTCTCAGGTGGAACTCCGAGGATCACCGGATCATTGCGGTGGTAGACGGCCTTGACCTCGAAGAGCGGCTCCTGCCGGCTCGCCGAGGCGTAATAACCGGTCCACTCGCCGAACGGTCCCTCGAGATGCGTCTGGTCGTGACGAAGAAAGCCCTCGAGCGCGATCTCCGCGTGAGCCGGAATCGGAAGGCCGGTGTACTTGCCCTCGATGCAGTCGATCGGGCGCCCTCGCATCCCGCCCACCCACTCGAACTCGCTCACGCCAGGAGCCATCTCGAGCGCGGAGGCGATGAACAGCAGCGGATCCATGCCGCAAAGCACGACGGCCGGCAGCGGTTCGCCTCGCTCGAAGTACTTGTCGCGGTGAATTCGTCCGTGCTTGCCCGGCGAGATGTACAGGCCGGTCGTGTTGCGGCTGTGCACCTGCACCCTGTAGGTGCCGGTGTTGATCCAGCCCGAGTCTGGATCTTTCGTCAAGACCGCATCGCCGGTGCCGAGGTAGGGTCCACCGTCCTGGGCGTGCCACAGCGGTGTCGGAAACCGGTACAGGTCGACCGCGTCCCCTTCAAAAACGTTTTCTGTGATGGGCCCGGATTCGACCATCCGGTGCGGGACCGGAGTCGTTTCGTCCATCAGCTTCTCCCAGGCGTCCATCAATTCCCAGGTGCCGATGTCGACGGGAAGGCCGAGGCTGACCGCCAGTCGCCGCCGCTCTCCCTGTGCGTTGACCAGGATCCGAAAGCCCGGCTGAAAACCGGGCATACGGTCGAAGAGCACCGCAGGTGCGCCGTCGGTGTGTTGGAGCATTTCCGTGATGCGGCCGATGTTCTCCTCCACGTCGACGCCCTCGAGCACGCGAAGCTCACCGAGCGCGTCGACCATCGCGAGCCAATCGCGCAGGTCCTCGTGTGGCGTGCCGCGGGCGAGCCTGCGCAGCAGCTCTTGACTGCCTTTATCGGACGCTTTGCCGTCGTGACCGACCAACCGGACCCCATCCGGCACTCCTGATGGTTTGGCGCGCCGAGCTTCGTGCAGCATGCGACCTCCTGGAAATTGACGCTTTGGTCTGATTGTCCTACATTCGCCCGGAATGGTCGACAGCCTTCGGCAGGACGTCGCGCTCGCCAACCGGATCGCCTACCGGGAACGCCTCGTCGGCGCGTTTGGTCACGTGTCAGCACGCATTCCGGGGACCGACTCCTTCCTCATCCCCCACCGGGCGGCTCCGATGTTTGCGAGGCCGGAAAGCTTGCTCCGTGTCGATCTCGAGGGCAGTGTGCTCGAAGGCGAGGGTCGGCCGAACACCGAGATGTGGATCCATGCGCGGATCTACGCAGCGCGTCCCGACGTCGCCGCCGTCGCGCACGTGCACTCGCCGGCGTGCGTCGCGATCGGTCAGATCCGAGACACCGTCAGACCCCTGCACAACTCGGGCGCCCTGGCCGGACATGTTCCGGTCTTCCAGCGAGCTGGACTGATCAGGTCACGGGCACTCGGCGACGCCGTCGCCGAGGCGCTCGGAGCGGGCGCGGCCATGCTGCTGCGCGGCCACGGCGCCAACGTAGCCGAGAGGGACGTCCGGCGCGCCATCGTGGTCGCCTGCTTCCTCGAAGAGGCCGCCGACCTGCAATTGCGCGCGCTCGCGGCGGCGGGCGGAGACTCAGACCGCATCGCCTTCTACGACCAGGAGGAGATCGCACGTCTCGCCGACGAGCTGGGCGGCGACCCGATCACACGGGCGTGGGACTATTTCGCCGCGCGGACAATGGTCTGAACATCGGACCAAGAGCGCCGGAAACTGTATTGTTCTGTGGAGGAATTGGACGCCAGGCGACGGATCATCGTCGGAATCTCGGGAGCCAGCGCGCCGCACTACGGCGTGCGCCTGCTCGAGGTGCTGGCCAACGACCCGGGGGTCGAGACACACCTGGTCCTCAGCTCCGGGGCACGGGCGACCATCGAGTACGAGATGCGACGCGATCTCGACGAGGTTGCGCGCCTGGCGGACGTCGTGCATGACGAGCGAGCCATGGGCGACTCCATCGCGTCGGGAACCTTCGTGACGGACGGCATGGTGATCGCGCCCTGCTCGATCAAGACGCTTTCCGCCGTGGCCAACAGCTACACCGACACGTTGTTAACCCGGGCGGCGGACGTGTGTTTGAAAGAACGGAGACGCCTGGTCCTGGTCGTGCGCGAGACGCCGCTCCATGCCGGGCACCTCCAGCTCATGCTGCAGGCAACCCAGGCGGGCGCCGTCATCCTGCCGCCGGTCCCGGCTTTCTACCATCGCCCCACGTCGATCCAGGAGCTGATCGATCACACCATCGTCAAGGTGCTCGATCAGTTTGGCCTGCACACCGACCTGATACGGCGATGGACCGGCGTGCCTCAAGAATCGAAATCGTCTTCTCCTGGAGGTTCATGAATGGCTGGGCGCATCTTCTTACGCGGAATCGAGGGTGAAAAATACGAGCTGCGAGGGCAGCGGCAGGAACGACTGCAGTCCCCACACGCCGTCCACCCGCAGGACCGCAAATGGAGGGACGAGAAGGCGGTCGGCCACGAGGACAGCTCCCCCGCGTCGCAGGGCAAATGGCTGATGGGTCCCGGTGACGATCCATTCCTGACTCAGACCGTGCAGTGTCACTTCGTGCGCCTTGATCCGGGAGGTTCGAATGGCGGCCACGGCCATCAGAACGAGGCGGCCTTCTACATCCTCGAAGGCCACGGTTATGAGATCCACGATGAGCAACACTACGAATGGAAGGCCGGCGACCTCGTGGTGGTGCACAACGACAGCCGGCATCAGCATTTCAACGCGAGCCAGACTGACCCCGCGCTCGCCCTTGTTTTCAAGGCCAAGGCCTTGTGGATGTACCTCGGGCTGACGCAGCAGGGCAAGCGGGGAACGATCCCGGAGGGAGCCGAGGACGATTACGGTGAGCGTGAGGACTGGAGCCCTCTTTGGACTCCGGGCATCGATCGTTTGAGAAAGATCGTCCATTCCGATGACGAGTCGTGGACCGAGACCCGCGACGGCCGCGTCAAGTGGCTCGCGGCGCCGGCGATGGACGTCCGCCTATTCAGCGTCGACATCTGGTTGCAGGAGATCAGCGCCGGTCGCGCCTCAACGCCACATTGGCACATGGCCGACGAGCTCTACTACGTGATCTCGGGTCGGGGCCAGACGCTGGAGTGGCCGGTCGAAGCGGAGATCGATGCCCGCTACCACGCGCGCGTCCGGCGCACGCCACGCAGTCAGGACTGGTCCAGCGGCGACCTCATCTACATACCGCAGAACACGGTGCATCAACTCGTCGCGGCGGAGGAGGTGCTCTTGCTAGGAGCGCAGAACAGGCTCTTCAAGCTTCTCGGCTACGACTCCGTTGTGTACAGGGGCGAGCCGGGCAAGGTCGCAAGCAAGAGCGGCGGCGTGACCAGAGCGTAACCGGGTGCCGCGCGTCGACGCGCTGGACAAGGTTTCGTGGTTCAGGCGCCTACAAGCGGGCCATGGCCGGTCTGCGGACGCGCCGCACGCTGATGCACAACCTGCTCGACCAGGGCGGCGATCAGCCGTCCGGCCTCTGGGCCTGAGCAGCCGCACCGCGCGGGCGCCTGCGGACGACCGCCCACGCCAGGTAGTACAGCAGCGGAAGGCCGACACTGACGGCCCGGAAGGCGACCGGGATTCCGGCCGCGCCGGCGATGAGACCGGTCACAGGCGGAGCGAGCATCGCGCCTGCATCGAGTCCGGCGTTATACACCGCCGAGGCCAGCCCGACACCGCCGCCGAGGCGCGACCGCTCGTCGGCGACGAATGTGGCGCTGGTGATTCGGAGGACGCCCCGGCTCGCCCCGAAGATCAAGAAGCTGACGACCAACGCGGCTGGTCCGGTGACGAGCGAAAGCGCAAACGCCGCGGCCGCCATCGCGATCACGGAGACGTGGTTGGCCGGTTCGGCCCGAGCGAAACGAAAGATCCCTACCGCTGCGAGCCGGATCGCGGCCCCCACCAGCGAATTGAGGCCGCGCAGCACGCCGACGAACCCAAGTGAGATGCCGATCGCGAGCGCATAGATAGGAAAGAAGCTCGCCACCGAGTCGGTCATAAAGTTGAGGTACAGGGCGAGCAGCGCGGCCAGCCAGATCGGCGCCGGTAGGCCCGCCAGCCCACGCGTGAGGCCGCGCCAGCCGCGGAGCGGCATCGCGGCAGGTGCCGCGCGAGGCCGCGGTCGGGTCGCCAGCAGGCTCAGGGCAGCCGCGCCGATGGCCACGGCGCCCGAGATCCCGAACGCGCCCCCGTAGCCGAAGCGGTCGATGGCCCAGGCGCCGAGAGGCGATCCCGCTGCGTAGCCGAGCGAGATGGCGGCGGTGTACCAGGCGATGCTGCCTGCCATCGTCCCCTCCCGCTCCCGGATGTCGATCAGCATGGCCAGCTGGTAGGTCGTGGCGAATCCGAAAGCGGCGCCGTGCAGCCCGGCGAGGGACGCCTGCAGCGGCCACAACGGCGTCAGCGCAAGTCCGATGGTGGTCAGGCCATGCGAAACCAGGAAGGCGGCGTTGAACAGCGGCGCCGACTCCGCCCGATACCACTGACCGGCCGGCAGCCGAGTCAGGATCTGACCTGCACCCATCAGCGCCACCGCCGCGCCGATGAGAGGAAGGGCCGACCCGAGATGGTGCAGGTTCAGTGGAAAGGTCAACTCCATCGAACCCTGGCTGAGCGCGGTCAACCCGGCCAGCACGTACAGGAGGTAGGTGTTCCAGCGCTCGCCTCGGCGGGGGAATCTCGTTTGCCTCAAGCCTCGCCCGTCTAGTAGACTAAGGCACGTTGGTCTGATATTCGTACCTTGGCGCGCCAGGGTTGGAGGTTGAGGCATGGCACTCGAGGTTCCTCGCTCGCTCGCCCAAAGGATAAAAGGCGCCCGACCGCCGGCCGAGGCCTTGCGCTCATTGCGCGCGAGCCTGGATTGGATGCGAGACGAAGGGCTCATGCTCGAGACCGACGTTCCGGTCGATCCCGACCTGCAGATCACTGGCGTGCAGAAGCACCTCGACGGCACCGTGCCGCTGCTCTTTCACGCGGTCAAGGGCCATCCGCACTGTGAGGTCGTGACCAATCTCTTCAGCAGTATCGAGATCATCGACCGCATGTTTGGATGGGAGACCCCACAGGAAAGGACGCGCAAGCTGGCGCATGCGCTGACCCATCCCATCCCGCCGCAGCGGATCGACCAGAAGGACGCGCCCTGTCAGGAAATCGTGATTACCGATGACCTCGACGTCAACAAATGGGTGCCGGCGATCCGGCACACCGCCCTCGAATCCGAGGTCACGATCGGAAGCGGCAACAGCGTGGTGGTCGGCGACTACTTCCACGGCGGCAGCCACATCGGCTACAACCGGATGAATTTCAGGTGGGGCAACATCGGCACCTTCCAGTCGGCGCCCGGGTCGCACATGTGGCAGGTGATCACCGAGCACTATCGCGACGAACCGGGGATTCCCCTCACGATGTGCTTCGGACTGCCGGTCGCCTGCAATCTCATCGCAGGCGGCGGCTTCGACTATGTGGTGCTGCCGAGGGGCGGTGACGAGCTGGGCGCCGCCGGAGCGGTGCAAGGGTTTCCGGTGCGGCTGGTCAAGGCGCGGACGGTCGATGCGTGGGCGGTGGCGGACTGCGACCTCGTGCTCGAGGGATACCTCAAGCCTCGCGATAAGCGCTACGAGACCAAAGAGGCCGAAGATCACGACACGCAGGGTCGCTACCACTTCCACCCCGAGTGGGCGGGCTACATGGGCAAGGCATACAAGGCGCCAACGTTTCACGTCACCGGGATCACGATGCGGCGCGCGGCCAAGCCGGTCATCTACGCCCTCGGCGTGCACATGCTCGACTGCCACAACATCGATTCCACAGTCCGCGAGTCGGCGATCTTCGAACTGTGCGAGCGACTTCAGCCGGGCATCGCGCAAGACGTCAACATCCCGTTTTGCATGACCGACTGGGGCGGCTGCATCATCCAGGTCAAGAAGCGAAACCGGATCGAGGAAGGATGGCAGCGCAATTTCTTGGTCGCGGCGCTGGCGTGCAGCCAGGGCCTGCGCCTGGCGATCGCGGTCGACACCGACGTCGACATCTACTCGATGGACGATATCGTCTGGTGTCTCACCACGCGGGTCAACCCGCGCACCGACATTCTCAACCCCACGCCGGGCGGGATCGGGCAGACCTTCATCCCCGAGGAGAGGCTGACGGCGGGCGACAAAGCTTGGACCGCTTCAAACACCCGCTTCGAAGGCGGAATGGGCATCGACGCGACGGTTCCATACGGCTACGAGAACGATTTCATGCGGCCCGTCTATCCAATCGATCAGGTGGACCCTTCGCATTTCTTCCACTCGGATGAGATCGAGCAGGCAAAGGCCCTGATGAAGGGGTGGGTGACGTCACTGGCCAGGACCGGTCGCTAGCACCTCTGGCGGGCTACCGAGCCCTCGACCTGACCAATCAGCTCGGCTGGTTGTGCGGAAAGGTGCTGGCCGACCTGGGTGCAGACGTGGTCAAGCTCGAGCCGCCTGGCGGTGATCCGGGACGGGCCGACCGCTACGCGTGGCTTGCCTTCAACGCAGGCAAGCGTTCGGTGGTCGTGGACCCGGCCAGGGAGGCGGGGCGAGAGCTTCTGCTGCGCATGGCGGAACACGCGGACTTCCTGCTCTGGACCTTCACCCCGTCCCAGCTGGCCCAACTGCGGCTTGGCTGGGAGCAGCTCTCCAAGATCAACCCACGGCTGGTCCTCACCTCGATCACTCCGTACGGGCTGGACGCAGCGGAGCCCGAGGCTCCGGCCTCAGACCTGGAGATCATGGCCGCCGGCGGCCCGGTATCGCTCGCTGGGGACTCTGATCGGCCGCCAGTCCGCGTGACCTTGCCCCAGGCCGCGGCCTGGACAGGTCTGCACGCCGCCGCAGGAACTCTGCTCGCCCACCACCATCGCCGCCGCTCGGGCCGGGGCCAGCATGTTGACGTCTCGGCGCAGGCGAGCATGATCCCGATCCTGGTCCAGGCGCCGATGTGGTGGTCGATGTTGGGGCAGGTGCCCCGTCGTTCTGGTCCGTATCTCACGGGCCGCAACGTGCACGGAGCGCCGACTCGCAACATCTGGCGATGTGCCGACGGCTATGTGACATTTGCGTTCTACGGAGGCGGCGCCGGCCGGCAATCGAATCGGGAGCTCATCCAGTGGATAGCGAGCAGGGGCGGCGCGCCGGCGTGGCTCGTCGACTTCGATTGGGACGCCTTCGACCCGGCCACCGCAGAACCCGCGACGCTGCAGCGACTCGAGTCGGCCGTGGCTCCGTTCTTCGTCTCCCTCACCAAGAAGGAGTTCGAGGATGGCTGTGTCCGGCGCCGGATCCTGGGCTACATCGTGGCCACGGCAGCCGATATCGCGGTCGACGAACAGCTCTCTGCTCGTGGTTCATGGCAGGAGCTGCCCGATCCGGAGACCGGCAAGCCGCTCCGTCATCCGATCGGCTATCTTCGGTTCGACGGCCGGGCGGTGAAGTTGAGCCGGGCGGCCCCCCTGTGCGGCGAGCATCAGGCTGAAGTACTGGCCGAATTTGGCCTGCCTGAGGCTCAGCCGGCTTGACCGCAGCCCTGGGCGACATCAGGGTCGTCGAGCTCGGCGGCTTTGCGGCCGGTCCGATGATCGGTAAGCACCTGGCCGACTTCGGGGCGGAGGTCATCCGGATCGAAAGCGGCATGCATCCGGACGGCTTTCGGGGCAACTATCCACCATATCTAGGCAACCGGCCAGGGCCCGAAACGTCGGGGATGTTCGCGATGACGAACAACGACAAGCTCGGCATCACCCTGAATCTGAAATCTGCCGCTGGACTGGATCTGGCTCGGCGCCTGATCGACCGAGCCGACCTGGTGATCGAGAACTTCACGCCCGGTGCCATGGCGCGGCTTGGTCTCGGCTACGAGATGCTGGCCGAGAGCAATCCGCGCCTGGTGATGATCAGCACATGCAATCAGGGTCAGTCGGGTCCTCGGGCTCATCGGCCCGGCTTCGGCACCCATCTGAGCGCGCAGGGCGGCTTCGTCAATCTGACCGGATGGCCTGATCGCGAGCCCTCGCTTTTATGGGGGCCCTACATCGACTACATCGCGGTCGGATACGGCCTCATCGCCGCGCTCGCAGCACTGGAGCTTCGGGACCGCACCGGCACGGGCACGTATGTCGACATCTCACAGCTCGAGACCGGGATTCAGTTTCTCGCCCCGGCGCTGCTCGAGTACTTCGCGACAGGCCAGGTTG
>JBOHUQ010000061.1:0-36572 GCA_050734495.1 Candidatus Dormibacteraceae bacterium | reverse complement strand
TCCAGGCGGCCGGTGCCAAGGCGCGGGTGGCGAGAGGAGGATGGCATCTATCGATGCCGGACGACGATCGCCGGGACCCGCAACGCCGGCATCAGCGCCCGCAGGGCGCCCGGCCGTCTGGGACGTCGGATGCTCCAGATCTGGCTGGTACAGTCCACTCTAGTTCTTCCGCTACCCGCTCCCCGACCCTCTCCTCTGCGGGGAGAGGGGAGCTCGAGACTCGACCACTCTCCGGTACCACGAGTCCGGGTGCGCCAGCTCCTCCGGGCGCGGCATGTGCGCCTCGCTCTTCCAGACCAGATTGAGGACCTTCACGCCGTGCCGGTCGTGGATCGCCTTGCAGAATGCCTCTCCACGAATGTACTGCTGCAGCTTGAGGTCGAGGCCCGTGAGCTTCCAGATCAGGACCTCGAGCGGGCTCTTGCCTGAGCTCCGCTTGCTATAGGCACCTTCCAGTCGGTGGAATCCCGGCAGCAGCTTGCCTCCGAGCTCGTTCATCACAAGGTTGCTGTATCCCTCGATCACCGACATGATGCCCTGGACCTGGCGCATCACCCTCCACTGGGCCGGCAGCACACCTGCGAACGCCGCGATCCGCGCGGCGGGTGCAGCGCTCTTTCTCACCGAGTCGAGAAGCACGCGCATCGAGCGCTCCATGTATGGACGCAGCCACGAATGTGCCGCGAACTGCCAGGCGTGGGTCATCTCGTGAAGGATCAGCCAGCGCCGCAGGTCCTCGTCGGGCAAGCTGGCTCGGCGTCCCCACTCCTCGACGTTGGTTTCGACCAGGTAAAGACCTTCTCCGCCGGCCGGTTCGGCGCCCAGCAGCTGGGGGTCGTACTGACCCAGGACGCGGCGCCCGATGAACGAGAGCATGAACGCCACGTAGTGATCGACGCCCGTGCGCCCGACCTCCACAAGCAGAGAGTTCGGCACGCGCCCGGATTCGAGAACCGGGTCGATGGCCCTCCGCAGGATGTCGAGGTTGAGGTCGAGCCAGCCGGCGCGGTCGAGTGCTTCGAACTCCGGCAGCGACGCACCTTTAGGCAAACCGCCCACGAACCCGAGCAGCGGCTTCTGCAGCTCGGCCGCCAGCTTGCGATACCCGAGGGCGGCGACCGCCAGCTCCGACCGGCTGAGCGAGGGCGTCTCGAGGCGGGCGCGTGCCGTGCGACGAACCTGGTCCCAGTCGACGAGCACTGTTGTGCCGCCGCGCGGCCGCACGGCTTCGGCCACGGCCGCAGTAGCCAACCCGAGCACCGCGCCGTAGAGCGCGGCTCGTCGGACAGACCGCCTCATGGCTCCACAGTAGAGAAACGCGGCGGGTCGACGATATAGACGCCTACGCGAGCGCTAGTAGATGTAGGGCCAGCTCCGGTTGCGCTTGAAGACGACCTTGCATCCATCGCATCGGAACACGATCTGGAGGTGGCGTCTCCCGATCGCCGCCGAGTCGCGCCCGCACACGGGGCAGGAGGCTGTCTCCATTTGAAACGGGGCCGGCAGGGGTTCGACCTTGATCTCTAAGCGTCTTCTTTTCTTTGACATTTACCTCACCCGGAACTGGGGTTATTCAGACGTCGAGCTGCGACACGTCCAGGTTTTTCAAGCCATCCGGTGCTTCGACACCCGCGTTGTGAAGGCGCTTGAGCAGCGCCAGGATGTAGCGGACGCCGGCGAGGTTGACGTGATGCTCGCGGGTGAGCGTCTGGATGGCTTGCAGCTTCATCACGTCCCGACGGGAGTAGCGCCGGCGATTGGTCACCGTCCGCTTGGGCTGAATCATGTTGAGGTGCTCGTACATCATCAAAGTGCGCGGATGCACCTCCAGGATCTCGGACGCCACGCTGAGCGTGAAGATCGGCTTGTCCAGATCGATGGTGCCGGCTTGTGAGGCCACGACGGTGGCCGGGACAGGGTCGCGCTGCCTGAGTTTCATATTTATCTTGGCGGGACGGATTGTATGGTTTAAGCGACTGTTGGCCTAACTTTGGGTGACAGAGGCGGTTGCAGATTCGGTGCCATTCTGAATCCGATTCAGCAGGGTGGCAATGAGTTTTTGTTAAGTATTATCGATAAACTGCCGAGGCCGACCACCTACATATAGTTAGCCCGTGTCCGTCCTGATCAGCCTTCTGCTCGTCAGCGTTTCGGTCGGCCTCAGCAACTTCGCGGGCGCGATCGGCATCGGCTTGAGCGGGATCAACGCCCGAACCAGGATTCGCGTGGGGATCGCGTTCGGTTTCTTCGAGGCCCTGATGCCGCTGATCGGCCTGATCCTGGGGGAGGCCGTCGCCGGCTACATCGGACATCAGCTCGCGGGCTACGTCGCGGGCGGCATCCTGGTCCTCACGGGCCTGTACACGATCCTTCAGGCCCGGCAGGTCAAGGGTGAAGAGCAGGCTCCGCGCAGCCTGCAGACGCATCGCCTGATCATCACCGCCCTGGCGCTGAGCATCGACAACCTGGCGGTCGGGTTCGCGTTGGGCGGCCTGGGGGTCAACATCCTGGTGGCCGCGGCGACGATCGGTGTCGTCAGCGTTGCCATGTCTCTCGCCGGTCTCGAGCTCGGCCACCGGTTGGGTAGGCGCGTGGAGGAGTGGAGCGAGGAGATCGGCGGCGCGGTGCTGATCCTGGTCGGCATCGCCATCGCGGCCGGCATCCTGGGTTAGGACGCACACCTAGGATTAGCGCGTGACAGACATGCCGGTCTTCGAGCAGGTGCTGCTCGCGGTCACAGACCACGTGGCCACGGTGACGCTCAACCGTCCTGAGCAGCGCAACCCCCTCTCCGGTGCGATGCTGCGTGACCTCGCGGCCGCATTTTCGTGGTCCAAGCAAGAGCGCGATGTTCATGTCGTCGTTCTGACCGGCGCGGGCGACAGGGCCTTCTGCGCCGGCGCCGACCTCTCGAGCTTCGAGGGCGGACCAAGCGACCTGGAGCGCCACCGCAGCCGCGAACTCTTCGTCGAGCTGTTCACTTTGATGGCCGGACTGGGCAAGCCGATCGTCGGGCGCATCAACGGCCATGCCTTGGCCGGCGGGCTCGGGCTCGCGTGCTCGTGCGACCTCCTGGTCTCGACCGACACCGCAACCTTTGGCACGCCTGAGATCAACGTCGGGATCTGGCCGATGATGATCCAGGCGATCCTCGCGCGCAACCTGCCGCGCAAAGTCCTGCTCGAGATGGAGATGCTGGGCGACCGTTGGACCGCCACGCAGCTGCAGGCCTTCGGAATCATCAATCGGGTGGTCCCCCACGACCAGCTCGACTCAGCCGTCAAGGAGATGACCGACAAGCTGGCGAAGAAGTCACCACTTGCCATGCGGCTTGGCCGCGATTCGTTCTACCGTCAGCAGGATATGGAGTTCGCTGCCGCGCTGGCCTACCTGCACAGCCAGTTCACGCTGATCACGCTGACCGAGGATTCGAAAGAAGGCATCAAGGCCTTTTTCGAGAAGCGCGAACCGGACTTCAAGGGGCGGTGAGCTCGTGAGCAATTCGCGCCATCGCGAGCTGCGCGAGAAGGCGCTGAGGGGCGGCACGAAGTACCTGCCCAAGCTCCGCGAGCAGCACAAACTCACGCCGCGGGAACGCCTCGACCTGCTCCTCGACGCAGACTCGTTCATCGAGGAAGGCCTGTACGCAAATGTCGTGGCGGAAGACCTTCCGGCGGACGGGGTCGTGACCGGCCTCGGCACCATCGACGGAAGGCAGGTCGCGGTGATGGCCAACGACCCGACGGTCAAAGCCGGCAGCTGGGGCGCTCGCACCGTGGAGAAGATCGTGCGCATCCAGGAAATAGCCGCGCGCATCCGTGTGCCCCTCTTCTATCTCGTCGACTCCGCCGGCGCGCGGATCACCGACCAGATCGACATGTTCCCCGGCCGCCGCCACGCGGGGCGCATCTTCTTCAACGAGGTCCAGCTGTCCGGCCAGGTACCGCAGATCTGCCTGCTGCTCGGGCCATCGGCCGCCGGTGGCGCGTACATCCCCGCCTTCTGCGACGTCGTGATCATGGTCGAGGGAAACGCGTCCATGTACCTCGGGTCTCCGCGCATGGTCGAGGTCGTCGTCGGAGAGAAGGTGTCGCTGGAGGAGCTCGGCGGCGCGCGCATGCACTGCACGGAGAGCGGTTGTGGAGACGCCCTCGCCGGCGATGAGAAAGAGGCGATCGAGTACGCCCGCGCCTATTTCAGGTACATGCCCCAGCGATCGGGTGAGAAGCAGGCCGCCGGTGAGGCAAAGCCCGCGCGAGTCATGTCCAGGCCCATCGCCGAGCTGATCCCCGAGGAGGCGAACCGGGGCTACGACATGCGCGGGTTCGTCGAGGCCATCATCGACGAAGGCAGCTGGCTCGAGATCAAAAAGCTCTTCGCGAAGGAGCTTCTCACGGGCTTCGCCCGCCTCGGCGGGCACGCTGTCGGAATCCTCGCGAACCAGCCTATGCAAAAGGGAGGCGTGCTCTTCAACGACTCGGCAGACAAGGCGGCGCGCTTCATCTGGCTGTGCGACGCCTTCGAGATCCCCTTGCTGTTCCTGGCCGATGTGCCTGGTTTCATGATCGGCACCGACGTCGAACGCCGCGGCATCATCCGGCACGGCGCCAAGATGATCAGCGCCGTTTCCGAGGCGACCGTGCCGAAGATTTGCGTGATCGTGCGCAAGGCTTATGGCGCTGGTCTCTACGCGATGGCCGGACCCGCGTTCGATTCGGATTGCGTGATCGCGCTGCCTTCGGCACAGATCGCCGTCATGGGACCCGAGCCGGCGGTCAACGCAGTCTTCTTCAACAAGCTCGCTGAGCTGCCCGAAGAACAGAGAGCGGCCCGCCGCAAGGAGCTCGAGGACGATTACCGCGAGGACGTCGACCTCTACAAACTGGCGTCCAACCTGATCGTCGACGACGTCGTCGAGCCGGACCAACTGCGCGATTCGCTGATCGTGCGCTTCAAGGCGTATTCGACCCGGGCGTCAGCTCGCCCGAACCGCAAGCACGGAGTCCCGCCGGTCTAGTCGGTTTCAGCTGGCTTTGGCCGGCGCCCTCATTGGCTCTCGTAGGCGTCGTGCTCGCGAGCATCGCAATCTTCTCCCTCCCCGATCTGGTTCCGCCCAGTTGGTTCAGCCGCGATCGCGACGCGCTCAGCCGGCTCGGTGGAATGGCACGGCGTAGTGCACAACGATCACGTAGAAAGTCACGCTCGCGCTGATCACGGCCAGGTGGAAAAGCTCGTGGTATCCGAACACGCGCGGCCACAGGCGTGGCCGCTTGAATGCGTATGCCGCGGCGCCCAGCGAATACTGCAAGCCGCCTAGAGCCATCAGCACCGCCGCCAACCACCCGAGCGCTGCCGTCAAGGGCACGATCGCGATCACCGCCACCCAGCCCATGGCCAGGTAAAGCGCGGCCAACGCCTGGCGGGGGATGCGCAGGAAAGGCGCCGCGCCCGCGACGCCCGCCGCGGCCGAAACCCAGACCGCGACGAGGACGCCGATGCGCCACCATCCGTTCAGCACGTTGAAGACGAGCGGCGTGTAGGTCGCCGCGATGAAGACAAAGATCGTGGCGTGGTCGGCGCGACGCAGCCAATCCCTCACGCGCGGCGGCCACCTGAAGATGTGATAGGTCGCGCTCACGCCGAACAGCAGCACGAGCCCGCCCCCATAGATCGTCATCGAGGCGAGCTTGGCCGGGTCGTGTCGCGTGATCACGATGAGAGCGGTCAGCCCGGCGATCGCGATCAACGCGGCAGCCGCGTGCGACCAACCCCGCATGAGCGGCTTGGCGAGCACCAGGTCTGCGGGCTTCATGACGAGCCGCATCCTACGGGTCTCAGAGCAGTCGCGACGCGACCAGCCCGAGCGACAACGCAACGATCCCCCAGGACGAGGCCGCGAGCGCTCGTTCGAGGGGCCGCAGCAAGGTCGGCCTGTCGAGCGCCACCACCGAGCCGTCGGCCAGGGTCAGCTCTCCGGTGACCGACCTGCTTCGCCTTCTCAGCAACCGCGCCGGCGTGCTGAGCATCCGCTGCCCGTACGAAAGTGCGTAACCGGCGCCGGCCGCCGCGAGCGCGGCAATGGAAATCCGACCGGTCTGCGCGAAATACGCGGTCAGCACCGGGAACGCGCCCCATGAAACGGCGAACCAGAAGTCCCCGTGCACGCGTCCGCGCAGCAGCTCCAGGTTGTACGCGAACACGAAGAACACGCCGGCCGCGATGAAGGGAAATAACCAGGGCCCGAGCACGAACAAGCCTGCGATCCCAAGCGCGACTGCTCCCAGGAGGCCGATCACCGCCGCCGCCCACAGCACGCTCGATGGAAGCTCCGTCTGCAGCGGGCGGCCTCTCAGCTCATCCAGCGCGTGGGCGGCGATGCCGACGGCGAGAAAAAAGGCGAGTGCCGTGGCGACCAACCGGAGCACGCTCACGGTGGGCGCCAGGCTCGCCCCGATGAGCACGTACGACAGGTGCCACGCGGTGTAGGGCGGATGAAGCAGTGCCCACACGTCCCGGCGCCACCCGATTGTGCGAGCGGCGTAGTAGGCAGGCGCCAGCGCTTCAGGCATCTCGTTTCGTGCCCCACATCACAAGCCCGCCGCCGAGGCTCATCACGCGCCACCCGACATCCACCATGCCGGCCGCATTCCAGGCCCTTACGATCCTCGCCAGCGGCCAGCGCGTGTAGAAACCCTCGATGTTCGGACCGAGAAAGCGGCCCACGTCCCACCACGAACGGCCTCCCAGCACCCACCCGCCGGCGGGCAGCAGCGTCCGGGTATACGCCCACCACGAGGCACGCCAGCCGGGGCTGGGCGGAACGTAGAAGTCCAGGCTCGCCATGAGCCCGCCCGGCCGCAGGACGCGCGCAAGCTCGGCGACCGTCGCCGCGGGGTCAGCGACGTACCGCAGGAGATAGGTGAAGCTCACCGCGTCGAACGACTGGGCCGGGAATGGGACCGATTCGGCCCGTGCGGGTTGGAGCGTGATGCGGCCGGTGAGGCCCGCCTTCGCAACGCGCCGGCGGCCTCGCTCCAACATCGCGTGGCTGATGTCCACACCGGTGATACTCGCCTCCGTTGCGGAAGCCAGCGCGATCGCCACGCCGGCGGTCCCGGTCGCGACGTCGAGAATCGAGAGCGGTTGGTGAACGGCGATTCGTTGAACAAGCTCATGGCGCCAGCGGGCGTTCTGGGCGAATGACAGCACCTCGGCCAGCGCGTCGTACCGTCGGGGCAACCCGCTGAACAGCTCGACGGCAAACTCGTTGCCGGTTAACGGATCCTGCACCGTGTTCCAAGCCTACGGGCGTCGGCCGAACGCCGCAAACTTGCGAAGCGTTGAACGAGGATGCGAAGCGATTTCAGGATTGGCAGCTGGCGGCGCTCGAACAACATCCTGCCGGTACCGAGCTGGTGTCTTTCGGGCCGTTTCGCGCGCTGCTTCCCGCCTCGAATCAGCCCGGCGCCTGGGTGACGATCGTCGACGGGACAGTCGATGCGCGCGAGACCGAACGGGCCGTCGCCGGACTGCGCTCAGTTTTCCAGCAGCGGAGCGCCGGGCTGGAGATCGAATACAACGAAGTGCTGTACCCGCAGGTTGGGGCGTGGCTGAAGGCGGCCGGTCTGACCTTCGCCGAGCGCAACCCGCTGATGGCGTGCCGGCCGCCCGGGTTCAAGCCATCCTCGTCGGCGCAGGTCACCGTGCGGCGCCTCTCCACCTCGTCCGACGCCGCCGACCTGCAGGCTTTCCAAACGCTCCGCTGGACCGACGGCGGTGAAGAGGACCGCGCGGTTCCGGGTGCGGAGGTACTGAGGAAGGAGGTCGCGCCGGCGACGAGCGTCTACCTCCTCGCGTGGGTCGATGGCGAACCCGCAGGCACCGGAGTTTCGCACCCGCTGCGAGGGGCAGCCGAGATTGTAGGAGTGGTCACGCGCTTGGACAAGAGGCGGCGTGGGATCGCTGCCACAGTGACATCCGAGCTGGTGGCCCGCCATTTCGCCCTGGGCGGGGACTTCGTCTTCCTTGACGCCGCGAACGAGGAGGCGATGCGGGTTTACGAGCGACTTGGTTTCGAGAGGTTCGGTGACAACGTGGTTTATCGCGGCGAAGCATGAGATCAGTGAGTCCGAACCTGGTCGCGCCTATGCGCGACCGGCGGGTATGGTTGACGGTCAAGTGAGCCACCCAGCGCCGGGCGCGAAAGTTCCGGTTCCGCCGATCGTCCTCAAGGAGGTCTACGAGCAGCGCTTTGACGAGACGGACCAGGCGGCCAAGGAGGCCATCTGGCGCGAGCTCGGCCGTTTCTTTCAGCGCTTCATAGTGCCGGGCGCGCGTGTGGTCGACATCGCGTGCGACCTCGGCTACTTCATCCGCAACGTGAAAGCCGCCGATCGGTGGGCGACAGACATCCGCGACATGAGAGATGCGCTACCCGAAGTCGTCCACTTCGTCCGTGCCAACGGGCTGGAGCTGGCCGATGTGATGCCCAACGACCACTTCGACCTCGCCTTCTTCAGCAACTATCTCGAACATCTGCCTTCGACCGAGGCCGTGCTGCAGCAGCTGCGCGTGACGTTTGCATTGTTGAAGCCGGGCGGGCGGGTGCTCATCCTCCAGCCGAACATCAGGCTGATCGGCGGCTCTTATTGGGACTTCATCGACCACCAGACAGCGCTGACGGAGAAGAGCCTCGCCGAGGCGGCGACGATGGCGGGCTTCAGGACCAGGCAGGTGATCACGCGATTCATGCCATACACCACCAAGAGCCGGCTGCCGCAGCATCCGCTGCTGGTGCGCGCCTACCTCTCTTTTCCGCCGCTGTGGTGGCTGATGGGCAAGCAGACCCTGTACCTCGGCGAGAAACCGGCCTAGCTCGAAAGTCGTTTCGGCGGCCTCGGGAAATCCCCAAGCGATTTTCCTGACCCGTCTCGATGTCCATGGTCCAAATGTTGCTCGAACCCGCAAAATATGCACGTGCACACAACCGAAGAGCTGACCCGACTCGAAGAGCGACTCGACCACATTCGTGAGGCGCCCGCCGACCGCGGCACAGTTGAGCTGATCGCCGTGCGCCCTGCCGTCGACGAACGCGCGATCCTCATGGAGGCCCAGCTCGATCTTCACGATGGCCTCGTGGGCGACACCTGGCGCGCTCGCGGCAGCGGGCATACCGCCGGCGGCGGGCCCAACCCCGAGGCGCAGGTGACCTTGATGAACGCGCGGACGGCGGCTGCGGTCGCCGGCGAGCGCGAGCGCTGGGCCCTGGCCGGCGACCAGATTTAAGTGGACCTCGATCTAAGCGTCGCCAACTTGCCGCCTGGCAGCCGGATCCAGGTCGGCACCGCGGTGATCGAGTTCAGCGAAGAACCCCACACGGGCTGCGCGAAGTTTTCAGCGCGCTTCGGCAACGATGCACCGCGATTCGTGAACTCGCCGGTCGGTCGCGAGCTCCGGCTGCGAGGCGCGAACTGCAAAGTGGTGATGCCAGGCATCGTGCGCCCGGGCGACGCAATCAGCAAGCTGCCGAACTAAGAAAGCGCGTCTCGAATATACGAATTGCTGCACCCGCGTGGAAGAATTGCCTGATGGCTGAGATCCTCCTGTTCCATCACGCCCAGGGCCAGACTCCCGGTTTCCTTGCTTTCGCGAACGAGTTGGGGACCGCTGGACACGTCGTTCATGCCCCCGATCTGTACGATGGCCAAACCTTCGCAGACATCGACGAAGGCGTCGGCTACGCGCGAGAGGTTGGCTTCGAGACGATCGGCGAGCGGGGTCGGCTGGCCGCAGAAGGCTTGACGAACGAACTCGTCTACGCTGGGTTTTCGCTCGGAGTGATGCCGGCGCAGATGCTCGCCCAGACGCGTCCGGGCGCCAAGGGAGCTCTGCTGATGTGGTTGGCCTTGCCGAAGGGGTTGTCGAGGATAAGCGTGTCCCACTCCGCAGCCCCGCCCTTGGAGCGCAGCCCGAGCAGGATGCAGTAGACCAAAATCGCAGCCGTCAGCCGCTCACCCTCCGACCATTTCTGGGCCTCCGACGCCGGCCGGCGCTCCAGGGCCAGGGCGGTGTTCGGCTTGAGCAGCTTCACGTCGAAGGGCCGGTTGCGGTTGGCGGCCCGAACGGCCTTCTTCAGGAGGTCCATCTCGTCCACCTGGACGCGCGTGGTCTTGCGGTCAATCTCCTGCTCGATCAGGTGGGTCAGTCGCATCGAGAGGTCGTCGCGGTCGATCCGCTCCAGGTGGATCTTGGCGAAGGGCTTGCCCGACCAGTCGCCGAGGTTCGGCGGCAGCGGCCGGCGGGCGATGTCGCCCAGGTAGTCGAAGGCCCCCTCGGTCGCCTCCAGCAGCTCCCCGACCACCAGCTGCTTGTCCTCCTCGAAGGCGTCGATCTCGCGCTGCAGCTCGCCCAGCCGGGCGCGGTAGTCGTGCTCCTGGCGCTCCATCTCGTCGGCCAGCTCGTCGTGGCTGAGCTGACGCAGGACCAGCAGCTTGCCCGTCACCTCGTTGAACTCGGGCCGGACGCTGAACTGGCGGATCCGCTCGGCCTGCTCCTCGACGCGCTGCCGGGCCTCGCCCTCCTGGCGCCGAGCCGCAGAGTAGTGCTGCCTGAAGTCGCCGACCGCGGTCCGTGCGTCTTCGGGCGCGATCCGGTCGAACTCCGTGGGCACCTCCTCCAGCTCGACCCCGAGCGCCGAGAGGGTGGCCTGGTGGCCCTCCAGCAGCTCACGCTGCCCCGCCGCCTCCCGCGCCTTGCGCTCGGCGGTGGTGGCCGCGTCATGGAGCGAGTTGGCCTCCAGCCGGGCCTGGCCCAGTTCCGACTCCACCGCGCCGAGGATGCTGCGCGCCTCCTCGGTGCCCGACCAGTCCACCTTGCCTAGGTCCAGGCGAGCGACCTGGATCACGTCATGGAGTTCGGCCTCGTACTGCGCGGAGAGGTAGCGGGCGTCGATCGCCGCCTTGCGCGCGTTCCCGTACTTGCCGCTGTCGATGGCCTGCTTGATTAGCAGTTCGTTGGCCTTCTGGCGGTCCTCGATGTCGATGTCGAGGGAGCCCAGGAGCACGTTGATGCCGGTCGACGTGGCGACCACGAAGAGGCTGTCTCCGCGCTGGCGCTCCTCCATCAGCCGAAAGCCCTCATCACCCTCCTTCCAGCCCTGCTTGGTCAGCACCAGGTGGAATTCGCTGAACTCCCGGTTGGAGCCCTGGTCCTCGTTCAGGAGCCATCCCATCAGCTCGCGCGCGGCCGCGTGGGCCTGCGCGTCGCCCTGCTCGGGCGCCATCCCGAATGCCACCTCGGCGATCGCGCTCGTCACCTCGTCGCGGGCGGCGCCGGTGCCGAGCAGCATCCTCTCCAGCACCAGGTTCGATCGTGCGCAGTTGGAGGACCCGCGTGTCGTAGCGCTCCCATCCCTCCCGGCGCCCCTTGTTCGACTCCATCTGGTGGAGTGGAGACGTGCGCCGCAGCGTCCTCGCGCGGCGTAGCGTGAGCGCTATCGCGGCACGTTCAGACTCATCCATCGGACCGCCCCGGAAAATACGTTCGATGCCACCTCGCGGCCAATCCTATCTCGACGGTTGCATCCTGTTGGTTCGCCGGCATTCATGGAGTATCGGACGTCATTGACGCGTGTGAGGCCGGCCGTGAGTTTTTTGTTAAAAGGTTCGCGCGAGCGATGTGTCGTTTGGACTCGTGATCTAGTGTCGGGTCTGCCGCAGCTCTTTCGGCCCGCGCCCAGCGCCTTGGGTCGTACGGGCAGCGGATATACCGGGCCGGATAATACAAATCTGTATAAGAGTGCGCCTGGCAGGAATTGAACCTGCTGCCTTTCGGTCCGGAGCCGAACGCTCTATCCGGTGAGCTACAGGCGCGCTACGGCCTTTGCAGTCTAGACTGCGCGCTTCGTGGACCGGCTCCTAGCGATCCTCGGTCTGAGCATCCTTATCGCCTCATGCCAGAACGCCACTCCAGCCGTCGTTGCGAGTCCTTCACCCAGCCCAAGTCCTCATGCGGCCACCGACGCGGTACTCCAATCGTCCGAGGTGCCGGCCGGCCTGAGCCCATGCCTCGGATCCGGCCCCATCGACGTCTACATCACCACTCTCGCCAACGCCGATGCAAGCCTCGCCGCGCGAGTGGCATCCCAATGGGAGCAGCTTCGCGTCGATGGCGCTACCTCGGGCGCGATCTCGCTCTTCACATCGACGGTCGTGGCTTGCAGCGCCGAGCTCGCCGCGACATCCGGCGCCAAATCGATCACCGCCTTCGTCGCGGAGTTCACCGACCCTGGACAGGCCGACCGCGCTTGGAACGCCGGTGTTTTCGGTTTCATGCCGCCTGCACCAGGGGAGCTTCCGGCCGGCGTCACGAGCGGGACCGGCACCGGGCTCGGCCTCAGCTCCTGGACCTACGATCGCCCGCCGGTGCACCTGGCGAGCTGGCGCAAATCGGTTTTCGTCGCGCTGGTGGTGGTCGGTAACCTCGATCCAGCCACCTTCAAGGCCGCGACGGCCGCCATTGATGCTCGCCTAAACTGAACCCCTCGCGCCTGTAGCTCACCGGATAGAGCGCTTGCCTGCGGAGCAAGAGGCAGCAAGTTCGATTCTTGCCAGGCGCACCAGCACGCCCGTCAGGCGGCGGTCAGGAACTTCACCAGGCCCGCCTCGAGGGCCCCGGCGATCACCTGCTGCCCTGAGGAGCCGGCTGCCAGGCGCGCTTCGGTGGGATTGGTCAGGAACAGCGGCTCGACCAGCGCGCCCGCCATCTGGCTTGGCGAATCCACCCAGCCGGCCGACATCGGTCCGAGCTCGATGAGGTGGTTGTAGGCGCTGCCTGTGGTCGTGAGAGTCGGAGCGGCCAGCTGATCGTCGGTCCAGACGCCCCGGTCAGCCGTGCCAAGCGCTGCGACGAGGGCCGTTTGTACGTCAGTGGCGAGCGTTCGGCTGGCCGGGGCAAAGCTCCTGGCCGCGTCATAGAAGGTCTCGGTCCCGCCCACTGAAGGATCGTCAAAGGCATCGAAGTGGATGGACAGCAGGGCCGCCGCTCCAGCGGCGTTGGCGCAGGCCGCGCGCACCGCGAGATCTCGGTGCTCCGCACTTGCGGTCAGCGAGCCGTACTCGGAATCTGACGCGGACAGCTTTGTCACTGTCGTGTCCTGGGTCCTCGCCATCACCACGCGATAGCCGGCTGCCCGGAGGAGGTCACTCAGCCGCAACGCGACGGCCAGCGTCACGTCCTTTTCGAGCACCGGGTGCGCCGTGGTCCCGCCGACCACACCAGGATCAAGCCCCCCGTGACCGGGATCGATGAACACAGTCTGTCCCGAGCCGGCATGGCTCGGCGGCAGGCTCATGCACGCTCCCGACTCGAGGTCCGGGAGCAAAACGTGGTTCGCGACCGAGGTCGAGGGCGGCGCGGGGTCGAGCTTGATCGCGGTGGCCACCAGGACGCCGCTTGGATCGAAGAGCCTGATCGCCCCGATGGCAAGCGTCACCAGCAGCGCGATAACGAGCGCTATGCGAGGCAGGGGCCAAGAGCCCCGCCGGCGCCGAGTGCGGTGTGGAACGTGGCGAGCGTTTGCGATCGGCCCGGCAATTCTAGCGGGAGCCGCTTCCCGCGCCGCCTACTTGATCCGGCTGTTCTGTGCGAGCGCGACCTTCTTGCAGGTGGCCGTGTCGATGTTGAGGATCGCGAGGATGACCATGAAGGCCTTGTTCTGCCACACGGCCACATAAAAAGCCTGGTTGGAGATAGAGACGCTCAGCACGATTGAGTTCGGCGTCAGGCCCGTCTTGGTGCCTTCGACGACCGGGGCGCCGCCGGTCTTCAGGGATGACGCGCTGAAGCCGAAGATCGATTCACTCGTGTATCCCTTGCTGGCGCTGGCCGTGTCCTTGAACTGGACGACAAAGTTGACCACCAGCTTGTAGGTCGCGGCGCTGATGTCGGACGAGTTCGACTCGACGGTCGCGCAATGTGCCGCGCTGTCCGCGTAAAAGGCCGCGTAGGCAGCCGTCGCGCCCTGCTTCTGCGCCGCGTCCCACTCGCCCTTGACGGATGTGTATGTGGTCGGGTCTTTGGTTTTCGATTGGTTCAGAAATGTGTCCATGTCGCCGGACAGGTCGCACTTCTGCATGCCGGCCGGAAGGTCACCTGGTTGTACCGACACGGTGGCCGCGGTCGGTCCCGAGATCAAGCTGGACGGAGAGCCGCCGCATGCGACTGCCATCACGATGACGGCGAGGCAGGCGAGTGATCTTGTGAGCATCGGGACAGTTTGACAGCGATGCCGCGAAAACCGCGACATTCGAGCGTGCCACGGACGAGTATGGCAACATGCAGGCGGCCTCGACATGGCACCCGATCTGCAGGCCGCCGCGACTGAATATCTCGGCTGGCTTCAGCTCGAAGCGAACCGCAGTCCGAACACGGTCCGCGCCTATGCGTCCGAGATCAAAAGGCTCATCGATTTCCTGGCCGGCCACGATCACTCGCTCTCCGTCGCGGATTTGCGGCACGACGACCTGCGCGCGTTTCAGCGACATCTCGCGGGCCGATTGAAGAGTCCCGCCTCACGAGCGCGGGCGCTCGTCGCGATTAGGTCATGGCTGAGGTGGATCGCGAAGGAAGGCCTGATCGACCGCGATCTTTCGAACGGGATCACGCTGCCCAAGCTCGAGCAGCGGCTGCCCAAGCCGATCGACCCGGACGAGCTCACCCGCTTGCTCGGGGCTCTCCCGAGACAGACCGGTCACGAGAAGCGCGACCGCGCCTTGGTCCAGTTCCTGATCAGCACCGGGTGCCGGATCTCCGAGGCCCTCGCGCTAGACCGGACTGACTTCCCGCGCAGCGGGAATCGGATGGTCGTAACAGGGAAGGGCTCCAAGCAGCGCTCGGTATATCTGACCACCGACGCAAAAGAGGCGCTCGAGGAATACCTGGCGGTGCGCGAGGACGCCTGCATGGCGCTGTTCGTCAACTTCGACCGGGCCGCCGCGGACGATCGCGCGCGACGCCTGACCCCGGCCGGCGCGCGTTTCATCGTGCGCAAGCTGCGTGTGCAGCTGGGCGCCTGGTCTTTCAAATCGCCTCACGTGGCGCGCCACACCGCGGCCACGACGCTCCTCGAGGTGACCGGTGGAGACGTGCGCCTGGTGCAGGAGGTCCTTGGTCACGCGAACCTCAACACGCTCCAGGGCTACACGAAGATCGTCGACAGCCGCAAGCAGGACGCCTACCGCCGTTACCAAGAATTTCTCGACGGCAAAAAGGCCGGGCGTTAGTATCTGACCGTGGTCGAGATCAGACAGGCGAAGCTGTTCCAGGGTCTGCCCGAGTCAGAGCTCCGCTCGCTCGAGAAGCAGATGAAGACCGTCAATCACCCCGCCGGCCACGAGATAGTCGTCAAGGGCGACAACGGCGTGGGATTCATGATCATTCTGGACGGCACGGTGACCGTCTCGACCGTCCAGGGCAGGGCGCGCAAGCTTGGGCCCGGGGACTCCTTCGGGGAGATGGCCCTGCTCGATCACGAGGGCCGCAGCGCGAACATCAAGGCGGACACGGGCGTGACGCTGGCGACCATCCCGGAATGGAACTTCAAGCCCTTTCTCAAAGAGCACCCGGAGGTTGCTTACCGGATGCTCCAGCTGCTGAGCCAGCGGGTGCGCCAGGCGGAAGGCGACAAGTAGCCAGAAGGGGACCGCGCGGCCGGAGCCTGGAGAACGAGGAGGCGGGGCCGCGTTCAGAGCCCGGCCTGGAGAGAGGCGCTACCCAGGCTCTATTCGTCCTCGATCTGGTTGTACATCAGGCTGTCCTGGATCTCGTACAGGGCGTCCATCGCCTCCATCACGGAGGCGGGCTTGGCCTGTGCCAGGACGGTCACCTCGGGCGAATCCTCGATCACCTTGTTGATGGCGACCGAGAGCACTGGGGGCATCGAACGCTGGTCGGCCAGGTTCAGCATCTCCAACTCGTTCAGGAGGCGGTCGATGTGATGCATCTTGTTCCGGCGGGCGTACTTGGCCCGCTGGATCCGCATCTCCCGGGCGGTCATGTGCTCGATGGCGCGGCTCGCCTGCTTGATCATCGTCATGTCTTTCTCTCCCACGGTCAAGTTTACGGGCCTCCTCCAATTTGTCAAGGATGACCTGTAATAAATGCTTCCGGGCTCTGCTACCATGGCCCGGAAGCGACCGGATGTGCTCCTCATGATCGCCGGCCGTTCGACCCGCATGGAAGTCCTCGAGCTGCTTCGGCGCAGGGGCCGATCGAGCGCGGAAAGTATCGCCGGCGATCTCGGCGTGACCCCCAACGCGGTCCGCCAGCACCTCACCAACCTCGAGCGAGACGGATTTGTCGTGAGCCACCCGGTGAGGAGCGGCCGGGGCCGCCCCTCCCTGCTCTTCTACCTGACCGAGCGGGCCGATTCCGTCTTCCCCAAGCGCTACGGCCAGCTCGCCACGATGGTGCTCCAGGAAGTCCAGGAGATGGGCGGGCCGGAGGCGCTGGACGAGGTCTTTTCGCGGGTGGCCGCCCGCCACGCGAGCGCCATAGAGCCCGCCCTCGACGGGCTTGACTTCGACGAGAAGCTCCGACGAGTGGTGACCTGGATCGGCCGGGCCGGAACCCTGGCGGAGCAGACAGAGACCAGTGAGGGCGTGAAGGTCACCATCCACAACTGCCCGTTCCGCAACACCGCCCTGAAGTTCCCGCAGGTCTGCACGATCACCCCGCAGCTGATGTCGAGGCTCCTCGGTACCAACATCTCGCAGGCCGAATCCATCCACCGTCACGATCCCTACTGCTCCTTTGTCGTCCAGCGCCCCACCGCAGCTGACTAGCCGCCAGGTCAAAGAGGTCGACGCGCTCGCGCAAGAGCGCTTCGGCATCTCGGTGGAATGGTTGATGGAAGCCGCTGGCTGGCAGGTGGCTCGAGCCTGCCCCGATGCTGCGGCAGTCGTGTGCGGCACCGGCAACAACGCCGGAGACGGGTTGGCCGCGGCGCGACACCTGCACCGGTGGGGAAGGCTCGCGACCGTGTGCTGCGTGGACGCCGACCGGCTTCGCGGCGCTGCCGCCCGTGAGCTCGAGGTGCTGAGGCGGATCGGGGTCCAGGTCTCGGGCGAGCTGCGGCTCGAGGGTGCGTCGACCGTCATCGACGCCATCTTCGGCACCGGCCTCTCCAGGCGCCCAGAGGGCCGGTTTGCCGAGTGGATCGAGGCGCTCAACTCCTCGCGCTTGCGCGTCATCGCGGTGGATGTGCCGTCGGGCCTCGACGCAGACTCCGGGGTCGCCTACGCTCCCTGTGTGCAAGCCCACACGACGATCACGCTTGGCCTGCCCAAGCCGGGGCTTCTCATTGGCGACGGGCTTCGTCTGGCCGGCGAGGTCTGGGTCGCGGACATCGGCGTGCCGTTCGAGGCATACGAAGCAATCGGCGTAACCGGTTGTCGGGATCTGTTTGCCCAAGGGGAGCGCGTCCGGCTGTGACCCGCGAGGTCGTCTGGGACCATGGGGTCTCGCTGCCCGCACATCGCCTGTGGCTCGACCCGCTCGTGGTCCGAACTTTCGCCTTCATCTCCCACGCGCACACCGACCACGCGCGCCGGCACAAGGAGGCGCTGCTCACGCCGCAAACGCTTGCCCTCATCCCGGAGTCCCGCCGACCCCGAGGCTGGCGGATGCTCGGTTACCGAGAGACGATGCGGCGAGGCGACTCCACGGTCACGCTCTACCCGGCCGGCCACATGCTCGGATCGGCCCAGCTCCTGTTCGAGCACGATGGAACCTCGATTCTCTACACGGGCGACATCAAGCTGCGGCAGGCGGGCGGCGCCCTGCCGACATTCGTTCCCAAGGCTCACGTGCTCATCGTCGAGACAACCTATGGGCGGCCGCATTTTCGCTTCGGCGATCCCGACTCGACGGTCGAGTCGATCGCCATGTGGTGCCGCCGCGCACTCGACAGCAACATCACGCCGGTGCTGCTCTGTCACGCCCTGGGCAAAACGGAGGAGATGATGCTGGCGCTCGCGCCGTACGGCTTCGCATTCGCCCTCGAGAAGCGCTGCGTGCCCTGCGCGCGCGAATACGCGACGGCAGGCCGCCCGCTGCCCGAGTGGGCTGAGTTGGACGGAGAGGCGCCGCGGGGCCGTGTGGTGATCGCCCCTCCCGCCGGCAAGGACGAGGTCCGGCGCCTGGGCCGGTACCGAACCGCGCTCGTCTCCGGTTGGGCCAAGGACGCGGAGTTTGCGCGCATCTTCGGCGCCGACGCAACGTTCGACCTGTCCGACCACTGCGATTTCGACGAGCTCATGGAGGTCGTCGAAAGATCCGGCGCCGACCAGGTGTACACGGTGCATGGCTTCACAGCGGATTTCGCGCGCCACCTGCGCAAGAAAGGAATCAGGGCCTCGGCCCTCGAGGCCACGGAACAGCTGGCGCTGGCGCTCTAGCGGAGTGCCCAACCCGAGCGCAGGACAGCGCGGCGGAGGTCTGGATCCAAGGCGGCCGCGTCGCTCAGCTTCGTCAACAGCAGGTCCACCCATGCTGTCAGGTGCACCGGCGGCAGCAGCTCGAGCTGCTCGTTCTTCACGCGGGCGCGGAAGGTGCGGCCGGCGATGTCCAGCACGAGCTCGGTGATCGGGCCGCGGTTCAAGTGGCCGCGCTTGACCTTCGCGGCCGGGATCCGCTCGACCAGGTAGTCCAGCAACTGGGCCGGGTCATCCTCGCCGGTGATCGGCGCGTGACAGAAGACACAGGCGCCCTCGAGAGGCATCGACGGCGCCGAGCAGACCGAGCAGGTCAATCCGTGTAGCGCCTGATGATTTGATCCTCGCGCCCTTTCTCGCCCTGGTAGAGCGGGCAGTCCTCGAAGTTGCGCACGCAGATGGGAGGGCTATCGCTCAACGCGTACTTGCGCTTCGACTTGCGGTCGACGTGGCAGTCGAACCGGTAGACGCGCAACAGCGAACGGCGCTCCTTCAAGTACTCCTCGAGATAAGGACACCTTCGCATCGCGATCTACGATAGGCCACCATGCATGGCGGCCGTGATGCTTGAGTTTGCACATACGGGCGCCGCAGTCGGATCCACACCCGCGACCCTCGAGAAGGCGCGAATCCTCGCCGCGTACTTTCGCGCGCTCGACGACGACGACCTGCGGCGGGCTGCGGTCTTCATGAGCGGGCGTGCCTTCAGCCCTTCGAAGCGACGGACCCTGGGTCTTGGATGGGCCGCTGTCAGCAAGGCCGTGTCCACTCTCTCCGGCCGCGATGAGAACGAGCTGGGTAGCATCTTTCGCAAGCACTCGGACATCGGCGATTGGGCGGGTGAAGCGCTCGAGGGCCGCACGCAGCCCGAACCCGTCTCGCTGCACGAGGTCGAGGAAGCGCTGGAGGCGATTCGATTGGCGCGAGGCAAGGCCAAGGAGGCGCCTCTCGCATCGCTCCTACGCCGCCTCGACCCGGAGGGCGCGCGCTTCTTCGTCAAGGTCATCTCGGGCGAGCTCCGCATCGGCCTCAGCGAGGGCCTGGTCGAGGCGGCGATCGCGGAAGCATTCGACGCGCCCATCACGCAGGTCAAGCGTGTTCACCTGATCACCGGCGACATCGGCGAAACCGCGGTCCGCTGCAAGCACAAGCAGTTCGACACCACCACGATCTCCCTTTTCCAGCCGGTGCGCTTCATGCTCGCCAGCCCGGTGGAAACCCCGGCGGAAGCTTTCGAGCGCATGGGCGCGAGCAGCGTGTGGACGGAGGAGAAGTACGACGGTGTGCGCTGCCAACTTCACCGCGAGGGCGAAAGGGTCGAGCTGTTCTCGCGGGATCTCAAGGAAACGACGAGCGCGTTTCCCGAGCTGGCCGAGAGTGCCCCGTCGATCGGCCACGATGTGCTTTTGGATGGTGAGGTGCTGGCACATCGCGACGGCCGCGTGCTGAGATTCTTCGAGCTGCAGCGCCGCCTTGGCCGCAAGCAGGTCTCCGCCGATCTCCGCCTCGAGGTGCCGGTCGTGCTGGTCGTCTTCGACCTCCTGTGGCTCGACGGTCGCGCCCTTCTGGATGAGCCGCTCGAGACACGCCGCCGGCTCATGGAAGGTCTCGATCTACGGCAGCCTTTCTTGCTGGCGCGCGTGGAAGAGGCCACTGGTCCCGACCACCTCGACCGGATCTTCGCCGAGACCCGCGAGCGAGGCAACGAGGGGCTGATGGTGAAAGATCCCCTGAGTCCGTACACGCCCGGCCGCCGCGGCCTCGCGTGGCTCAAGTTGAAGAGACCGCTCGCGACTCTCGACGTGGTCGTGACAGCGGTCGAGTGGGGTCACGGCAAGCGCAAAGGGGTGCTGTCCGATTACACGTTCGCGGTCAAGGACACAGCCACGGGAAAGCTCGTCAACGTGGGTAAGGCATACACAGGACTGACCGACGCGGAGATCGCCACCATGACGAAGCGATTCCTCGAGATCGCCATCGAGGATCACCGGTATGGGCTCCTGGTCGAGCCGGAGGTCGTGCTCGAGGTGGCGTTCGATTCGATCCAGCACTCGACCCGCCACAAGAGCGGCTACGCGCTTCGGTTTCCGCGCATCGTTCGCATCCGCGACGACAAACCGGTCGAGGAGATCGATACGGTGGAGCGCGTGGCGGAGCTCTACGAGAGGTACTTCGGGGAGAAGGCCGTACCTGCTCTGAGTGAGGTTGCCGAGGTGAGGCCCCCCACCCCGGCTGCGCCGGACCTCCCCGGTAAGCCGGGACGTGGACAAACTTGAAGTTGACTTTTATGGGGACCGCCGGCGCTCGGTTCATGGTCGCCAAGCAGCTGGCCGCCTCTGGCGGCATCTACCTCGAGGAAGGCAAAACCCGCATCAGCCTCGATCCCGGGCCCGGCGCGATCGTGCAGTACGCCAAGCGCAAGGTCGATCTGACCAAGCTCGACGCGATTGTGATCAGCCACCGGCACCTCGACCACAGCAACGACGTGAACGTGATGATCGAGGCGATGACCGACGGCGGCTTCCGCCATCGCGGGCGCCTTTACTGCCCGAGCGATGCGCTCGATGGCGACCCGGTCGTCCTCAAATACATCCGCCACTTCCCGCTGGAGATCGTGGCGCTCGAGCCGGAAACCGAATACACGGTGGGCGAGGTGTCCTTCACGACCACTCCTCGTCACATTCACCAGGTCGAGACATTCGGCTTCCGGTTTGGCAACCGCCTGGGATGGGTGACCGACTCCGCGTACTACGACGGTATCGCGGAGCAGCACAAGGCCGACGTGATGGTGATCCACCTCGTGCTGATGGAGTGCCGCAGCGGGCTTCCGCATCTCTGCCTCGACGATGCGGAGCGAATCATCCGAGAAGCCAAGCCGCGCCTTGCCATCCTCACGCACTACGGCATGACGGTGTGGCGCGCGCATCCGTGGGAGCTCGCCGCGGACCTGACGCAGCGGATCGGAACGGAGGTCAAGGCCGCGCGAGACGGCCTGAGCCTGGAGCTCTAGATGAGGACCCCACGAACTCAGAGGCTTCGCCGTGACTTCGCGGGGACCCCTGAGTGACCGACCGCTGGCGCTGGCGAGGGTCCGTGGCGATGCTTGCGGTGGCGGTTGGGTTTGTCATCTACCCGCTCATCGAAAGCGAAGGCGATGTCATCAACTCGGACTGGCCCGCCTTTGCGACGGGGGCGCGCATCATCGTCAGCGACCCAAGGCATCTCTACGATTTCGCGGTCCAGCGGCGCGTGGAGCTGGACGTCACCGGCGGCAGGACGCTGGTCACGTTGGGGATCAACGGGATCCTTCCATTCGTGGCGCCGGCCTGGGTCGCGTTCTTCGCGGTTCCGTTCGAGCTGCTCGGAACGAACCTCGGCGGGCGGCTGTGGATCCTGTTCGGCCTGGCGTGCCTGGCGATCGGCCTCTACCTTGCGGTCAGGCCTCGACCACCCACGGCGGTCCTTTCGGCGTTCGGGTCCGTCCCCACCGCGCTTTTGCTGCTCAACGCCCAGCTGGACGGCCTGGTCGCCCTCGGGATCGGCGCGGCCGTCGCACTCTGGTCGCGGCCATTCCTGGCTGGACTGTGCCTCGGGCTGACGCTGCTCAAGCCCCATCTCGTGCTGCCGGCCGGTGCGGCGTTGCTCCTCACCAGGCGATGGCATGTCCTCGGTGGGTGGGCCGTCGCCGGCCTCGTCCTGTCGGGAGCGGCCGCCCTGTTGAACCCTCGCTGGGTCTTCCAGTGGCTGCCCGCCCTCAACGGCCCGGTCAGTCCGGCCAGCCGGGAGATTGACTTCGCCCACTTCGGCACGGCGTTTCCGGCCGCCATCCAGGGCTACGCAGTCGCGGTCCTTTCGCTGGTGGCCCTGGTCGCCGTGCTCGCCCTGGCCAGGCGTCGCGGCTCAGAGTTGCGGCCGGCTGCCGCCGTCCTGGTCGCTGGAGGCGTGCTCGTCGCCCCTCATGCGCTGCCGACCGACTTCGTGATCGTCGCGGTCGCGCTCGCGATCTGGGGCGAAGCCCTCTGGTACGACTGGCTGCTGCTTTCGGTTGGCGCAGCGATCGCAGCCCTGACCCCAGCGCCCGTTCCGGCCGTCGTCGGGGTGTTGGTGATCGGCTGGGTATGCGCGCGAGCCGCCGGGCTTACCTGGCGGCGGCGAGAGCCGGCACCGCAGTCTGCTGGATGATCCCGTCGATCAGCCCGTAATCCACCGCTTCCTGCGGCGTCAGAAAGTAGTCCCTGTCGGTGTCGCGCTCGACCCGCTCCAGCGGCTGGCCGGTGTGCTTGGCGATCAGCCCGTTCAGCACGCCGCGGAGGCGGATGATCTCTCGAGCGTGGATGTCGAGGTCGCTGGCCTGGCCCTGCAGGCCGCGGCCCCCGATCAACGGCTGGTGCATGTGAATGTTGGAGCTCGGGAGCGAGAACCGGCGGCCTTTCGCGCCGGCCATCAACACCACCGTTCCGAAGCTTGCGGCTCGCCCGATGCATACCGTCGAGATGGGCGGCTGCACATACTGCATCGTGTCGTAGATCGCGAAGCCCGAGCTGACCGAGCCGCCGGGGGAGTTGACGTAGATCTGGATCTCTTTCTCCGGGTCGTCAGCGGCGAGGTACATGAGCTGCGCCACCACCAGGTTGGCCACCACGTCATCGATCGGCCGGCCGATCAGGATGATCCGGTCCTTCAACAGGCGCGAGTAGATGTCAAAGGTGCGCTCCCGGTTGCCGCCTTCGTTCTCGGTGACTGTCGGTACGTAGCCCATCGCCAGCAAGGTTACGAGATATATTCGGCGAGTTGGTCAGAGGGACGGTGCTGGCGCCGGTGGACTTCTTCGGAGGGCTGCGCAAAGGGGTGAAAGCGAGTCTGCCCGTACCCCTACGCTCGTTCAGCAGCGCCCGCGGGCGCGGCCGCCTCATGAAGGTGCATTTCGGCCATCCCGAGTTTCATTACGAGGCCTGGCACCACACAGGCGACGGTCGTCTCGAGATCGGGCTGCACTTCGAAGGCTCGCGGGACGAGAACCAGGAGGCGTTCGAATTCTTCCGCGCTCACGTCTTGGAGATCAAGTCGCAGCTGCCGCGCGCAGAGCTGGAGCCGTGGGACAGGGGCTGGTCTCGCCTTTATGAGACCTTGCCGGCCGCACAGCTGGATGAGGGCGTGCTCGATGGCGCCATCGAGTGCATGACCGTTTACATCGTCGCGCTTCAGCCGCTGCTCGACACGTGGTTGAAGGAGCAGCATGGATCCGCTTGAAGCGCGGCATCTTTTTCCTCTGGCGGAGCGCTACATCCACATGAACCACGCGGGCGAGGCACCGATGTCGCGGCGGGTCGGAGCGGCCGTCGAGCAGGTCGTCGACGCGTCGATGAACCGGCCGTACCGAGACCATTGGGCGCAGGATGAGGCCGATCGCGTCCGCGGGCTGGTCGCAAGGTTGATCAATGCTGCCGCCGACTCGATCGCGCTCACCCGCAGCACCGCCCATGGCATTTCGCTGCTCGCCCAGGGAATGGAATGGAAGGCGGGCGACAACGTCGTTGGTGCGACCGGCGAGTACCCGGCCAACGTCTATCCGTGGATGGCCCTGGCGTCGCGGGGAGTCGAGTATCGACAGGCCAAGCCACTTGATGGGCGCATCAGCATGGACGACCTTTTCTCGCTGGTCGACGCGCGGACACGGGTGGTGGCCGTGTCGCACGTCGAGTTCTGGAACGGCTTCCGCCTGGACGTCGAGGCGATCGGCGCCGAGTGCCGGCGCCGCGGGATCGTCTTTGCCGTCGACGTGATGCAGAGCGTGGGCGCCTTGAAGGTCGACGTCGCCCGGATGCCGATTGATTTCTGCGCCGCTGGCGCGGGCAAGTGGTTGATGGGCCCGCCCGGCATCGGCTTCTGCTGCTTCGCCCCGGACCTGCTCGAGCGCATCCGGCCCGTGATCATCGGCGTGGGTTCGGTGGCCGGTCGTGACAGCTATTTTGCGTATGACCTCACGTTCGCGCCGACCGCGCATCGGTTCGAGGAATCGGTCATCTCGCTGCTCGACACTGCGGCCTTCGGAGCAGCTCTCGAGCTGCTGCTCGAAGTCGGGGCCGAGGTCATCGAAGCATCGGTGGTCAGGCTGGCCGCGAGGCTGGCCGAGGGCCTTGACCGCTACGGTTGTGAGATCGTGGAACCGTGGCCGCGTTCTAGAGTAGAGTCCTCTGGAATCGTCTCGTTTCGCAAGCCGGGGACGAGCGCCGCTGCGGTTCGTCGCGAGTTGACCGCTGCCCACGTGATAGCCCGAACACATCAGGATTTCGTGCGGCTGTCGCCGCATTTCTACAACACCGAGGAGGAGGTCGACCGAGTGCTCGAAGTCATGTCACCGGAACGCGTGTCGCCATGAAGGCAGTCGACGTCGGAGAGAAGCTGCAGGAATACCTCGACGGCCTTGTGCCACCGCGCGACCCTGTGCTTGCGCGTTTGGAAGAAGAAGCGCATCGCGAGAACATCCCGATCGTCGATGCTCACGAGGGCGCGCTCCTTTACCTGCTGGTCAAGATCGCGCGAGCCAAGCGCATCCTCGAGCTGGGCACCGCCACCGGCTATAGCGGCCTGTGGCTCCTGCGCGGGACGGGGGACGGTACCCTGACCACCTTCGAGGTGGATCACAAGCGCGCCGAGCGGGCACGGGCCAATTTCGCCGAGGCGGGATATGGCAAGCGCGCGCAGGTTGTCGAAGAGAACGCCGTGAGCGGGCTTGAAAAGGTCGATGCGCGATTCGATGCATGCTTCATCGACCTCCTCAATGCTTTCCGGTCGGAGGACATCACACGACGAGCGGCCGAGCTTTGCCTGGATCGTCTCGACCCAGGCGGCCTGCTAATGGCGGACAACGCGCTGCGCGATGGCGAGGTGCTCGAACCGAAGAGCCAGCAAGCGAAGAACGTCGTGTTCTACAACGAGTGGGTGGCAAAACATCCACGGCTGGAGAGTGTGGTGCTCCCGATCCGCGACGGCCTGTCGGTGGCTAGAGTGCGCGACTGAGCGCCGGCACACGTCGGTGGATGCGGCGCATCGGATACGTGCTTCTTGTGCTCGCCGCCCTCAGCGTCATCATCGCGCTGGTCTCGTTTGGTCTTGCGGGCGCTGGATCGACCGGGCCGCGGAACAGCGCCGTCGTGTACGGGATCGTCAACATCGGGTTCGCGCTTGTGAATGCGATGTTGGGCCTGGTGCTGCTGGGAGCTAGTCGAGCTCGGTGATCAGGCGGTCGGCCGCGCTTCGGAGCCTTCGATCCAGTAGGACCCGTCGGCGGCGTGCTCTTTCTTCCAGACCGGCACCGATTCCTTGAGACGGTCGATCCCCCACTTGCACGCTGCGATGGCCTCCGCGCGGTGCGGGCAGGAGACTGCCACGACCACCGAGGCCTCCCCTATCTCGAGCCTTCCCGTGCGGTGCGCCATGGCAACCCGCGCCTCAGGCCACCTCTCGGCGATCTCGTCGCCGATCTTCCGCATCTGCGCGACCGCCATCTCCGCGTACGCCTCGTAATCGAGGTGTGTGACCGACCGTCCCCGCGAGTTGTCCCGCACCACCCCGGTGAACGTGCAGATCGCGCCCGCGCCCTTGTGCGCGACGGCCGCCTCGAGCCTCCGCCCATCAAGTGGATCCACCGTCAGCTCGAATAAGACCCCGGCCCCGTGAGCCCCACCGCTGACCGGGGGGATGAAAGCGACCTCGTCCCCATCCGCGACCTTCGCCGTCCAGTCGCTGAACTCCTGGTTCAACGCGGCGCGCACCCCGCTCCGGTCCGGCAGCGCGGGGTGGCGGAGCCGCAAGGCGTCATACGAGTCGGCGAGGCTCGAGCCCTCCGGGAGCTCCAGCGTCTCGGTTTCAATCCCGCTGGCCAGCTCGCGCAGCCTCGCGAAGAGTCGCGTGCGCACTGCGATCGCTACAGGCACGACGCCAATCTTACGGAGGGGTTACCAGAGGGCCGACGAATACGTGTACCTCTTTGCCCGAGTCGAGCGCGCGCTCCACTGTGGCTCGAGTACCCTTCGAGCTTCCGTCCCAGAAAGCGACCAGCACGTCACACGCGTCGACCAGCCGCTGGTTGCGCGCGGCCGACCGGCCGGCGTCGGCGAGCTCGTCGAAGCTGGCCGGCATCACCTGGACGGCGATTCCCTTCGCCCGGGCCGCTTTGGTGGCGGCCGCGTCGACCCCGCTCGCGCTGCCTGTGATGATCGACGCCCGCGGCGGCAGGGAGTTGACGTAGTCGCTCACGCGGGACGGATCGGCAAAGCGCCGGCTCCCTACGATGGCGACCCGCAATCAGCCTGCCGGGGAAGCGCTCTTGCCGATCACGTGGATGTTCTCCTCGAACATCGCGCGCAGCTTCCTGGCCTGGCGGTCGTATGCCTCGGGGTCGGACCAGGTGGCGCGGGGATCCAGGACTTCGGTCGGCACCTCCGGCACATGGTCGGGGATCTGCAGGCCGAAAACGGGATCGCGATGAGTGGTCACGCCATGCAGGTTGCCTTGCACAACCGCCCGCACGATCTGGCGGGTGTGTGCGATGGACATGCGCTGGCCCACCCCATAAGGTCCGCCGACCCAGCCGGTATTCAGCATCCATACGTCAGAGTTGTGACGCTTGACGCGTTCGATCAGCATGTCTGCATATCGCTCCGGTGGCAGCACCAGGAACGGCGCTGCGAAGCACGTGCTGAAAATCGGCTCGGGCTCGGTCACCCCGCGCTCCGTGCCCGCGACCTTGGCGGTGTAGCCGGAGAGGAAGTAGAAGCGGATCTGTTCCTCGTCGAGGCGCGCGACCGGCGGCAGGACGCCATACGCGTCCGCGGAGAGAAAGATCACGTTGTTAGGGTGCCGGCCGGTTCCTGAAAGGACCGCGTTCGGTATCAGATCGACCGGGTACGCGGCGCGCGTGTTCTCGGTCTTCTCCTCCGAGTCGTAATCGGGAATTCGCGTGCGCGGGTCATAGGCGACGTTCTCCAGGATCGTGCCGAAGCTCTCCGTCGCGGCATAGATCTCGGGCTCCGACTCCTTTCGGATGTGGATCGTCTTCGCGTAGCAGCCACCCTCGAAATTAAAGATGCCGGCCTCGCTCCAGCCGTGCTCGTCGTCGCCGATCAGCCGGCGCGAGGGGTCGGCCGAAAGGGTGGTCTTGCCGGTCCCGCTGAGGCCGAAGAACAGCGCCACATCGGAACCACCGCTCCCCACGTTCGCCGAACAATGCATCGGAAAGATGCCCTCGGCGGGCAGCAGATAGTTGAGCGCCGTGAAGATCGACTTCTTGATCTCGCCCGCGTACTCGGTGCCTCCGATGATCACGATGCGGCGGCCGAGGTGGACGAGGATGAAGGTCTCGGAGTGGGTTCCGTCCACCTTCGGATCCGCCTTCACCGAAGGCAGCGAGATCACTGTGAAGTCCGGCTCGAAGTTCATCAGCTCGTCGGCGTTCGGCCGGATGAACAGGTTGCGCGCGAACAGGCTGTGCCAGGCGTACTCGGTAACGACCCGGACACGCAACCGGTGGCGGTGGTCGGCGCACGCGAAAAGGTCCTGGGTGAACACCTCGTGGGTCGCGCAGAACTCGTCCACGCGCTCCAGCAATCCGTCGAACCTGGCGGGCGCGATCCCCTGGTTGGCCTCCCACCAGATGGCGCCCTGGCTGGTCGGCTCTTTGACGAAGAACTTGTCCTTCGGCGATCGACCGGTGTGCTTGCCGGTCTCGGCGGTCAGCGCTCCGGAGGAGACGATCACGGCCTCGTCGCGGCGGATGGCGTGCTCGTAGAGGGCTGCCGGGCTCAGGTTGCGGCGGTCGGGCGCGGGCTTACTCGAGGCGGGCATTACCTTTCGATCATAGGGAAAACTCTCAGGCGATACGAGCGCGGCGCGAGCTCGCTCGCCGCCGCTGCCTGCCGCTCACGTAGTCGACCAGCACGTACTCGCCCAGCCGGTCTGGCGACACGAAGAACGCCCGCCCCTTGTTGATGCGGGTCATCTGGTTGATGAACTCCGTCAGGTAAGGGCCGCGCTCGAGCATGAAGGTGTTGATCACGATGCGGTCGCGCGTGCACCGCTTGACCTCTCGCAGGGTCTGCTGGATGGTCTGGAAGGCGGGAGGATACGCGAAGTAAGCCTTGCCGTTTTCAGCGATGTGCGCCGTCGGCTCACCGTCCGTGATCATGATGATCTGGCGATTGCCCCGGTGCTTCGCGAGCAGCGTGCGGGCGAGCTGAAAGCCGTGCTGCATGTTGGTCCCGTACACGTAGTCGTTCAGCGTGAGCTGCGGAAGCGTGTGTGGTTTGAGCTCGACCGCGTAGTTGGAGAAGCCAACGACATAGAGGGAATCGCGAGGGTACTGGCTGCGGATCAGCGAGTCCAGAGCGATGGCCACCTTCTTCGCGGCGAGGAAGCAGCCGCGGAGGAACATCGAGCGGCTCATGTCGATCATCAGCACTGTCGATGCCTGTGTCACGTGCTCGGTGCGGTGCACGATGAAATCGGCCGGCGCCATCTTGACCGGCACCTTGGGACCCTCGCGGACCAGCGAGTTGAAGAGGGTTTCCTTCAAGTCCAGCAGGAAGGGGTCACCGTACTCGTACGACTTGAGCTCGTCAGAAGCGTCGTTGCCGATTCCACCGCGCCACAGTTGGTGCTGTCCCATGCGCGTCTTCTTGAGCTGGTCGAAGACGTCGCGCAGCGCCGACTGACCGATTCGCCTCATGCCGCGCGGCGTCAGCTCCATGCGCCGCCCCTTCCTCTCGACGTAGCCGGCCTTCTCCAGGACGTCGGTCAGCTTGCGCAGCTGGTCGAGCGCCTGGCGCGCCTCGTTGCCGAGGAGCTCCTGTGCCAGGGAGCGGTCGACGTCGTCGGGCCGGAAGCTTCCTCGCTCGAGCTGCGATTCGAGCCGGTCCATCTGCTGGAGGCGATCCATCAAGCCCATCGCCTCGCCCATGCTCAGCGGGTCCTCGCCAAAGAACGGGTAACGCTCGCTCAGCTCGGATGGCGGCATCATCGCCTGCATGAAACCGGACAGCCGTGCGAGCTCCAATCGGAGCGAGTCGTCCTGCAGCAGGGCATCCATCATCTGGCGCAGCTCTTCGCGCGCCTCGGGGCTCATGCTCTGCAGAAGGGACTGCATCTGAGCCATCTGCCGTTGCAGATGCTCAAGCAGCTCGTCGAGGCTGTTGATGCCGGGTGGGAACATGTCGCCGAACTTCTCCATGAATCCGTTGAAGTTTGGCGTGCGGCCCTCCATACGCTGCTCGAGCATCGCGTTCAGCTCGCGCACCATGTCCCGCACACGTGAGAGGTCCTGGCCCTGCATCTGCTGGATCGAGCCCTTCATGCCCTGGAACATCTGATCGACCATCTGCTTCTGCAGCTTGGCCATCAGGTCTTCGAACTTCTGGCGCGCCTGGTCGTCGACGAACTCGTAGTCGCGGAGTCCTTTGACGCGGCCTCCGAGATCGTCCGGTAAGCGGTCGAGCTGATCGTTGCGCTGCCGGGCGATCCGGTCGATCAGCTTTTTGGCCTCTGGGGTCTCCGACTCGTCCTGCCTGCGCTCGATGCCAGCCTTCTCCGTATCGATCACGTCCTGCACCTGCTCGCGCAGCTGATCGACAGTGGAGTCGAGGTTGTAGCGGCCCAGCTCCCGCTCACGCGCCTCGCGGAGCTGCTTGAGCAGCTGCTCCAGCCCGGGCATGTCGGGCGAGCCCCACCGCAGCAGGCGTTGAAGGGCGGCGTTCAGGTCGCCGTAGTTCATCAGGTCGTCCGAGAGGGCGTCGAGGACGTCTCCCGCGTCCAGGTCGTCCAGCTTCTGGGTGCCGTCCCACCTGGAGTACCGGAACTTCACCCGACCACGCTAGCAGGCCGCCAGCCGCCCAGCGCCTGTTCGATACGACGGGCCGCGCGCAGGGCGACGTCGTCATGCCAGTTCCGAGCTACGACCTGTACGCCGATGGGAAGACCCTCTGGGGAGGACCCTGCCCGAACGACGACGCACGGGTTGCCCGAGAGGCTGTAGGGGATGGTGTAGCTGAACATGTGGGTCGCCACGTGCTTGGTGCGGTAGAGGGGGGCGACGTCCGGCGCCACTGGACACAGGATGAGATCGAAACCTGACATGAAGCCGAGCAACGCGGTGCGGAATGTGTCCCACCTCTTGTACAGCCGGTCGTGGCTCATGCGCTTGTCACCCCAGTAGCCCAGCGTGACCTGGTGCGCCTCGTGCAGAGAGGGAGGCCGGGCCTCGGTCACCTGGCAGCCGGCTTCGGACAGGACGCGGACCGCCGACCGGACGGTGGCCGCGATCGCCGGGGTCGGCTTGGCGATTCCGTCGTCGGCATACCACGCGACTCTCAGGCCGTTGAGCTTTGGGGTACGCCTGGGCAGCGGCACTGGGACTACGGCCGAGTCAACCTCGTCGGGCCCGACCAGCAGGGGTAGGACCAGGGCGAGGTCGGACACGAAACGGGCCATCGGCCCGACCTGGCTGCGGGGGTCGCTCAACCCGCCAGGTAGCGCGTACGCGCCCGTGCTGGGGACCAGCCCCGCTGTGGGCTTCAGCGACGCGATGCCACAGAAGTGGGCCGGAAGGCGGATGCTGCCGCCCGAGTCGCTGCCGAGGCCGACAGGCGAGCCGCCGGCGGCGATGATCGCGGCCTCCCCGCTGCTGCTCGCCCCCGGCGAGCGGGCGATGTCGTACGGGTTGCGAGTGCCTCCGTGCAGCGAGTTCCAGCTGTCGCCGCCTATGCCGCCAGGCGGGCACAGCGTCTTGCCGATGAGGATTGCGCCTGCCGCGCGCATTCGAGCCACGACGGTGGCGTCGCGGTCCGGGATATTGCTCCGGAGCATGCGAAGTCCGGCGGTGGTCGGAAGTCCCGCGGTATCGAAGATGTCCTTGGCGGTGAACGGAACGCCGTGCAGGGAGCCGATCGCGGGCTTCCGCTTGCTGTTCTTGCGATCGGCCGCCCGCGCCTGTTTGAGAGCGCTCTCGCCGGTGGCGAACACCACAGCGTTCAGGCGCGGGTTGACCGTATGAATGTGCTCGAGGTGCGCGCGCACCACCTCGAGCGAGGAAACCTGTTTGGTCCGGATCGCGCGCGCCAGCCAGCCGGCGGGCGCGCCGATGATGTCTCTCATTTACGGAGGGGTAACGCTATACCTTGTCACCCGGGTTGATATCGAGCACCTTTACGCCCGGGCCGACCAGGTGCTGGAGGTGCTTCGGGCGGCCGGCCAGCGCGGGGAAAGTGCCGAAGTGCATCGGCACCACCGTCCTGACGCCTAAAAGAGACACCGCCCTGGCGGCGCGCTCGGGACCCATCGTGTAAAAGCCGCCGATCGGCAGAAAAGCCACATCGAACTCTCCGAGCTCGGAGATGAGCGCCATGTCGCCGAACACGTCGGTGTCGCCGGCGAAGTAGATCGTGAAGCCGTTTTCGAACTCGATCACGAAGCCATGCGCTCCGCCGTAGAGGATCTGGTCGCCATCCGAGATGCCGCAGCTGTGCTCGGCGTGCACGAGGGTGATCTTGATTCCGTCGACCTCGACGGTTCCTCCCTGGTTCGCGGCGATGATGCTTTCGCCTTCGATTCCCTTTGAACCGAGCCACGCGCCGATCTCAAAGTTGGTCACGATCTTGGGTTTCGTCGCCTTGGCGATCTCGAGCGCGTCGTATACGTGATCGAAATGGCCGTGCGTGATGAGCATGAGATCGCAGCGGTCGACCTTCTTCAGGGCTTCGGGAGCGACCGGGTTGTGCATGACCCAGGGATCGATGTAGATCTCTTTGCCCTTGGCGCTGCGGGCCTTCCAAGACCCATGCCCAATCCAGGTGAAGCTGACCTCAGCGTTCAGCGCCATTCGCACCTCCCTCACTCGAGCCCGACCGGAAAAGTCGATTTTCCCACACGCCCAGAATGAAGATCCCGATCGCCGCCATCGTCCAGATGTTGGGAAAGATGAGATCGCACGGCGGGCGGTAGAACCCGAGCAAGAGGAGTGCCAGGACCGCCAGAGAGCCGAACCTGCGGCGCTCGATTCCACGCACGGCGAGCAAGAGGACGAGCGGCAGCAGCGGAAGCCACTGGTACGGCCACACCTCGTTGGGGATGAGAGCGCCGAGTGAGAAGCCGAGCGCCATGCCGTAACCGGGGTTCCATCCACTGCGCCACGCGGCCCACGTCGCCGCCGCGGCGAAAGCGACGGCGCTGAGGTAGGAAAGCGCAAGCGCCACGGCAGGCAGGTGTATCGGCGACGTGACGAGGACGTAGCCGGTGCCGATCGGCTGTGCGTACTGCTCACCGCCGATGGTGCGCGCGAACAGCGTGCGGACCGAGTCGTACGCGCAATCGGGATTGTGCGACCCGAGCGACGGGAGCAGGACGTGCTGGAAGTAGAAGGCCGCGCCGCCAAACCCGAGCGGCACGAAACTCGCGAGCGTAACGATCACCAGGACGGCAAACAGCACGACCGCATATCGAATTCGATGCTTGGGCGGCGGTCCTATCACCATGGCCGCCGGGTAGTACTTGAGAGCGGCCACCAGGCCGCCCACGGCGCCCGCCAGGGCCGGCCGGTTGGCCTCGAGCGCGATCGAGCCGACGGCGCCCAGCAGCAGGATGCCGCCACGCTGCCCCGCCACGACATCTGAGAAAAGAGGCGGAAAGTAGGCGGCGACCAGCCAGAAGACCGGACGGGCCAATCGATGGCGGGTGGCGATGAACCGGTAAAGGAGGAGGAGCGCGATCAGCATCGCGGCGGTATCGATGGCGGTCCAGACCTGGACGGCGACGTACCTGGGCAGCAGCGCGACCGGTGCGGCCAGCGCCGCAAGGGGCGGCGGGCTCACGAACTCGTCGAGCCCGCCGGGCGGCGCGATGATGTGGAACTGTGCGATGTACTGGGCGGCCGCGTCATACATGTGGGATGGCTCGGTCAGGTAGGCATGCGCGCCCTCCCACATGCCCTCGGCGTCAAAGCGGCGAGGCGTGAGGGCGGTGAGGATCGCGACTCGAAGCCAGAAGGCGGCGGCGAGCGCCCAGTAAAGCGCCGGCCGCGAGAACACGTCGGCGGCGGCGCGCGCGAGCCGAGGAATCAATCGGCAACCGCGCGGCTGTGGCGCGCGGTCAATCTGTCGGTGGTCTGGGGTGGCCGTCCGCCCCGTTGGGCTCGAGCCAGCTCGCGTCCTTCAGGAACTCGATGAACGCGTGCACCGACGCGGGTAGCTTGCGCCGGCGCAGGTGCACGATGTGCCAGTCGCGCCGGATCGGGAAACCGCGCACCTCCAGCTCGACGAGGCGCCTGCCAGAAAGCTCGAGCGTGCATGCATAGCGAGAGATCACGGCCAGGCCGAGACCTGACTCGACGGCATGCTTGATCGCCCCGTTGGAGCCGAGCTCCATGGCGACGTCCAGCTTCGCGCCCGCCTTGCGCGCGGCCTTCTCGAGCTCGGAACGGCTGCCCGACGCGGGCTCGCGCATCACGAACGGCTCGTGCTGCAGATCCTTCAGCGCAAGGCCACGGCGGCCGGCGAGCTTGTGGCCGGCAGGCGCGACGACGACCAGCTCGTCGCTGACAAACGGAATGATCGCCAGGTCGGGATCCTGCAGCGCTGGTCCCACCACGGCGAGGTCCAGCTCATGGAGCAGCACCTGCTCCTGCACGCGGGCGCGTGTCCCGATCTCGAGCGAGATGACCAGTCCCGGGTGCAGTTTCTTGAACGCGCCGAGAGCGGCCGGAAGCAGGTAGATCCCGACGGTGGTGCTGGCGCCGACGCGCAGGTTGCCCCGCCTGATGCCGCGCATCTCCTCGAGCGCAAGCGACGCCTCGTCGAGCACGTCCAGGGTGCGCCTCGCGTACGCGTAGAGGACCGAGCCGGCCTCGGTGAGGTGCACGCGCCTGCCGAGGCGATCCAGCAGCGGTAAACCGATCGCCTCCTCGAGCTCCTTCACCTGGTACGAGACTGACGGCTGGCTGAGACGCAGCTGCTGCGCGGCGAGGCTGAAACTGCTGAGGTCGGCGACCGTCTTGAAGGTGCGCAATTGACGCAGCGTCACGGACCGGTCGATATCCAGCCTCGTGGGGCCGTATTCGGGCACGCGCCTACGATATGCGGTATGGCTGCCAGGAGACCAAAATCACTCACTCCCGTCCGCCGCACAACACCCACCCTCGAAGGCGTCGAAGCGCCGCATCGACCTCCAACGTCAGTCTCGGAACAGAAGATCAACCAGTACCGCAAGCGCCGCTACCAGGCGCTGCATGCAGAGACCGACGCCGCCAACAGGCGGCGCGCAGCCGGCAAGGCCACCGCCCGCGACCGCATCGAGATGCTCCTCGACGACGGGTCGTTCGTTGAGCTCGACGTGTTCGCCGCGCACCGGGCGCACGGATTTGGCATGGATGAGCGGCGGATCTCGGGCGACGGCGTGGTCGCCGGCTTCGGGGAGATCGACCGGCGTCCCGTGGCCGTCTATGCGTATGACGCGACCGTTTTCGGCGGTTCGCTGGGCGAGGTCACCGCGGAGAAGATCGTCAAGATCCAGGAGCTGGCGCTGCGCAACCGCGTGCCGATCATCGGCATCAACGATTCGGGCGGCGCGCGGATACAGGAAGGAGTCGTGGCGCTGGCGGGCTACGCCGACATCTTCCTGCGCAACGTGCGGTCGTCAGGAGTGATCCCGCAGCTCAGCGTCATCGCCGGACCGTGCACCGGTGGCGCGGTCTATTCGCCGGCCATCACCGATTTCATCTTCATCGTCGCAGGCCAGGGCTACATGTTCATCACCGGCCCCGAGGTGATCCGGGTCGTGACCGGCGAGGCGGTGTCTTTCGACGAGCTGGGTGGCGGCGACGTGCACAACGCGACCTCGGGAGTGGCCCACTTCCTGCCGCAAACGGAGGAGGCGTGCGCGGCCGCAGTCCGCAAGCTGCTGTCCTACCTGCCCTCCTCGAACGGCGAAGCTCCGCCGTTCGTCCCTACGAGCGACGACCTCGAGCGCGCCGACCCTGAGCTTCAGACGATCGTTCCGGAATCACCGAACAAGCCGTACGACATGCGCGAGCTGGTGTCGCGCGTCCTCGACAATCGCGAATTCTTCGAGGTGCAGCCTTTCTTTGCGCCGAACATCATCGTCGGCCTCGGCCGGCTTGGTGGACACGTGGTCGGGATCGTCGGCAACCAGCCGAAGGTGCTGGCGGGCGCGATCGACATCAACGCCTCGGTGAAGGCCGCAAGGTTCATCCGCTTCTGCGACGCGTTCGGCATCCCGATCATCTCGTTCGTGGACGTCCCAGGCTACCTCCCGGGGAGGGACCAGGAGCACGGTGGGATCATCCGGCACGGCGCGAAGCTTCTCTACGCCTACGCGGAGGCCACGGTGCCGAAGCTGACCGTGATCACGCGCAAGGACTACGGCGGCGCGTACTGCGTCATGTCGCCCAAGCAGATGGGGGCGGACCTGAACCTCGCCTGGCCGACCGCCGAGATCGCCGTCATGGGCCCCGAGGCGGCCGTGAACATCATCTACAAGCGAGATCTGGCCGGCGCGAAGGATCCCGCAGCACGGCGCAAGGAGCTCGTGGCCGAGTACACGGCGACGTTCGCCAACCCTTACGTCGCGGCCGAGCGCGGTTACATCGACGACGTGATCGAACCCAGCCAGACCCGGCGGGAGCTGGTCCGGGGCCTGCAGCTCTGCTTGCGCAAGACTGTCGAGCGACCGCCGCGCAAGCACGGAAACATCCCTCTCTAAGAGCCGCTCCTGGGCGGGGCTGTCGAGGTCGCGGAGCGGCGCAAGCGCTCCGACTTGCGGCAGAACTCGTCCACCGTGACGATGAATTCGGCGTGCGACCACGTCAGCGGTGACACGGACAACGGCGCGCCGGTATGGGGGTCCAGCTGCTCCGAGAGCAGACCGCCGGGGAGCTGGTGCCCCACCGCCCAGTTGATCATGTCCTGCGCGGGCTTGAGGTCGCCGGTTTCCTTGGCGACCGCGATGTACCACTGCCCGAGCCACATCGTGCACATGAACCACGGGTTGCCCGGAACCAGCTTTGTATCCGGCTCGACC
>JBOHUQ010000060.1:0-32559 GCA_050734495.1 Candidatus Dormibacteraceae bacterium | reverse complement strand
GCGCCGTCGACTGGCTGCGCTTCCACTGCCACATGAATGCGGGCGCCGCCGCCAACGCCATCGCGGTCGGCGAGATCCTCGAGCGATTGCCGGAAAGCCACCAGGCTGTGGTCGATGGCGAGATCGGGTTTGCGCATCTCGCGACGATGGCCCGTACAGCCGAGGCGCTTGGTGATCGGTTTGACGAGAGGGTCCTGGTTCACCGGCATCACTGGATGGTCCACGAGGGAGGCTGGCAGATCGTTCGCGGTGACGGCGGGAAGATCGTGACCATTCCGCCGACGGTCACCTTTGGGCCCCCGTCGCGCGGCCCTGATTAGTCGACCAGTGGTTAGCGACGCGTTGCCGGAGTCTGGATAGGGCTACTGCCTGACTACCGCCGCCGCTCCCTTCCTCAACACGTACTTCTGGATCTTGCCTGTCGCCGTCTTGGGTAGCTCCTGCACGAACGTCACGCTGTGCGGCGCCTTGAAATGCGCCAGCCGGTCGCGCGTGTACGCAATGAGCTCCGGTTCGGTCGCGTTGGCGCCCGCTTTCAAAACAACGTAGGCGTGGGGGGCCTCGCCCCACTTCTCGTGAGGCAGTCCCACGATTGCCGCTTCCTGGATCGCAGGGTGACGCAACAGCATCCCTTCGACCTCGAGTGACGAGATGTTCTCTCCCCCGCTGATGATCACGTCCTTGATCCGATCGCGGATCTCGACGTATCGATCCGGGTGCATCACCGCCGCGTCGCCGGTGTGGAACCAGCCGTCGCCCAGGACTTTCCTCGTGGCCTCGGGGTCGTTGTAGTAGCCCTGCATGATCACGTTCCCCCGCGCGACGATCTCACCCAGTGTCGCGCCGTCCGCCGGCACATCCTTGCCATCGCCGTCGACGACGCGCAGTTCGCCGGACGTGACCAACTCAACGCCCGTCAGTGCTTTGACCATCCCCAGCTCGGTGGCGCCGAGCTGCTTGTGCTCGGGCCGCGGTTCACAGATGGTGATGAAGGGCGCGGTCTCGGTCAGTCCGTACACCTGCGTCACCTCCCAGCCGAGCTCCCCCTCCATGCGCTCAATGGTCGCGGCGGCAGGCGCCGCTCCGGCCGTAATCACCTGCACGCCTTTCGGCACATCGCCTCGCACGGTGGCAGGGGCGTTCGCCAGCGCGATGAGAATGGTCGGCGCGGCGCACATCCAGCCGACCTGCTCGCTTCGCACCAGCTCGAAGACACGAGCCGGTTCCACCTTCGGCAGGCAGATGTGCGTGCCTCCGACGGCGGTGATGATCCAGACGAAGGTCCAGCCGTTCGCGTGGAACATCGGCAGTGTCCACAGGTAACGGTCGCCGACCGTGATGTGGAAGTGAACCAGTGTGCCCACGGCGTTGGCCCACGCGTTGCGGTGCGTGATCATCACGCCCTTCGGTTGGGCCGTCGTTCCGCTCGTGTAATTGATGGTGAGGAGGTCGCCCTCCGCAATGTCGGGGCGTTTGAAATTCGGTCCTGCCGGCACGAGGACCGCTTCGTATTCGGTCCAACCCTTGCGGCCGCCGGCCGGGCCAAGGCTCACGAAGTGCTCGACGCCGCCCAATTGGTCGCGGACCCCGTCGACTGCGTCCAGGTAATCCGGGTAGACGCACAGAACCTTGGCGCCCGAGTGCGACGTGATGTAGACGAAATCCTCGGCGGTCAGGCGGTAGTTGATCGGGACGAGGACCGCGCCGATCTGCGGCACGGCGTAGAAGGATTCCAGCTGCTCATGCACGTTCGGGGCGATGTAAGCGACGCGGTCACCCTTTTTGACCCCCATCCCCTGCAGGGCCGCCGACCAGTGGTCGCAACGATCGAAAAACTGCTCGTATGTGAGGCGGAGGTCTCCGTCGACCACTGCTTCGCGGTCCCCGTACAGCTTGCGCGACCGTCGCGCGAACTCCAGCGGCGTCAGCGGGGTCTCCATGCCGGCCTCCCTTCTTACGGATTGAGCATCAGGGCGAAATCCGCGGCCTTGATGCCCCCGACGAACGCGCTGTGTGCCCTCGGCTCGAGCTCCACGGACCGTTCGTACACAAACGCGTAGACATTATCAATAGTCCAATCGCCATATCCCTGGATGCGCAAACCGTACCGTAGGCCCTCGTCCTCGAGGCCGCGCGCGTAAAGGCCCGAGGCCCGGGCATAGATCGTCTTCAGTATCTCGAGCTGCATCGTCAGCTCGGCGAGTGTCCGGGCGTCGCCCTCCTCCTCGACCAGTCGCCCGACCTGCGTTTCGAGGTCGGCGATCTCCTTCTGGTAGTCGTCCACCCCATCGACGAGTCTACCGCCGGTGGAGTTAGTGGATCAGGTAGTGCGTGGCGACCGTGCCGGCGATGAGGATGGCGATGATGTTGATCACCTTGATCATCGGGTTGATGGCCGGGCCGGCGGTGTCCTTGTTCGGGTCTCCGACCGTGTCCCCGGTGACGGACGCCTTGTGCGCCTCCGATCCCTTGCCGCCGAGGTTGCCCTCCTCGATGTACTTCTTCGCGTTATCCCAGGCCGCGCCACCACTCGTCATCTGAATCGCGAGGAACAGGCCGGTCACGATTGCGCCAAGCAGCATTCCGCCGAGGGCTCGCGGGCCGAGGATGAAGCCGACCGCCAGCGGCGCGATCACCGGGATGATGCCCGGCAGGATCATCTCGCGCTGGGCGGCTGCGGTGACGATTCGCACCGCGGTCCCGTATTCGGGCTTGCCGGTGCCTTCCATGATCCCCTTGATCTCACGGAACTGGCGCCGGACCTCCTCGACCACCAGGCCGCCCGCGCGACCGACCGCCAGCATGGCGAGCGAGCCGAAGAGGAAGGGCAGGATGCCGCCGAGGAAGAGGCCGACGATCACCAGTGGATCGGACAGCTCGAACCGTGTCGAGTGACCCGCGCGCGCCAGCTCCTGCGTGTACGAAGAGAAGAGGACGAGGGCCGCCAGGCCTGCCGATCCGATCGCGTATCCCTTTGTTACCGCCTTCGTCGTGTTGCCCACAGCGTCCAGCCGGTCTGTGACGGTACGAACCTCGGGGGCCAGGTTTGCCATCTCCGCGATGCCGCCGGCGTTGTCGGTGATCGGGCCGTAGGAGTCGATGGCGACGATGATCCCGGTCATCGAGAGCATTGCAACGGCGGCGGTGGCGATGCCGTACAGGCCACCGAGCGCGTAAGCAGAAAGGATGCTGATCCCGATCACCAGCACCGGCAGGGCGGTGGCCATCATGCCGATCGCCTGCCCCGCGATGATGTTGGTCGCGTGTCCAGTCACCGAAGCCTTGGCGATGAGGTGGACGGGCCAGTAGGCGGTTTCGGTGAAGAACTCGGTGATGGCCACGATCAGCACGGTCGTCACGACCCCGATCAATGCGGCGAAGAACAGGTTGTTGGGATCGCTCACGCCACCGCCCGCCGGCAGGTACCCGTTGCCCTTCATGTACTGCGTGACGATGTAGAAGCCGATCACCGCGATGCCGACGGCAACGAGCAAGCCCGCGTACAGCGCGCCCATGATCCAGTTCGGGTTGAAGATGCGCACGAAGAACGAGCCCGCGATCGAGCCGACCACGCTCACCGCGCCGAGCAGCAGCGGGTAGATCACCCATCCGACCTGGTTCTTGAAGAGCAGCGAGCCGAGCAGCATCGCGGCGATCATCGTCACCGCGTAGGTCTCGAACAGGTCGGCGGCCATGCCGGCGCAGTCGCCGACGTTGTCGCCCACGTTGTCCGCGATCACCGCTGGATTGCGCGGATCGTCCTCCGGGATGCCGGCCTCGACCTTGCCCACGAGGTCGGCGCCCACGTCGGCCGCCTTCGTGTAGATGCCACCGCCCAGTCGAGCAAACACCGAGACGAGGCTGGCGCCGAAGGCCAGGCCAACCAGGTCGTCCGGGTTCTTGAAGACGAAGTAGGCCGCGGAAACCCCGAGCAGCCCGAGCCCGACGACCATGAACCCTGTCACGGCCCCACCGCGGAACGCGACCTCGAGCGCCTGGTTCAGCCCGCTGCGCGCGGCCTCAGCCGTGCGTAGGTTGGAGCGAACCGCGATGTTCATGCCGACATAACCCGCGGACGCGGACAGGATGGCGCCGACGATGAACAGCCCAGCTGTGGTCGGGTTGATGGAGACGCCGATGACCACCGCAATGATCACGCCGATGATGGCGATCACGGTGTACTGGCGGTTCAGGTAAGCCGAGGCGCCTTCCTGGATCGCGGCCGCGATCTCTCGCATGCGCTCGTTCCCAGGTGCCATGCGCAGCACGAGAAAGATCAGCACGACGGCAAAAAGCACCGCGGCGAGCCCGCCGGCCACGCCGAACAGGACGGTATTGGGATCCACTAGCCCTCCGTGAAATGTCGCGTCGCCCTCGCGCCGCGCGGCGGCAACGCCGCGGAGCGATAGGTTAATCGAACTGGGGTTTTGCTATCTGAGCCGGCGGCGTCGCCACCACAACATGACCCCTCCGAAAACGATCAGGCCGGGCATCAGGATGACGGTGATGACAATCAGGATGCCCTGGTCCTGCTGGGTCAAGACGAGCGGAAGCGCGCGCGGGGGCTTCGGCGGGAGCGAAACCAGAGAGTCCTCTCGCGCCAGCCACTCGAACGTGCCGAGCGCCAACTCCAGGTTGGCGGCGTTGCTGCTCGGCGGCAGGACCTTGTTCTCCGCGAAGGCGGTTGTTCCGACCATCGCGATCCGCGCCGTTTCCTGACCCGCCGGAACCTCCAGGGTCTCCATGATCGCGAAAGGCCCGGCGGTGTCCGCAGCCTGCCGCGCAAGGTCCTGCCTGGGCGTGGAGATCGCATATGAAAGGTTGGTCGTCTCCGAGACGACGACCGGCGCCGCAGCGGCAGTGCCCGTGCCGGTGATCGCCGTACTCTGCGGAAACACGGACGCGATCCCCTGGATGTCCCGGGTGATCGGGGACTGTCCGTACGCGAAAGTGGCCGGCGTGATGACGTCGAAGGCACGCGACGCGTCCGGCTCGACGACGAGCCCGCCCGAAAAGGCCAGCCCGTACGGCGTCAACACGTCGTTCAGGGAGGCCGTGGCCGATGGGGTCTGGCTCCAGGGATCGCCCGCTATGAGCAAACTGCCTCCGGCAGCCATGTAATCGACCAACGCCCTGACTGCCGCAGTCGAGAGCGCGAAGGCGGGCCCGATCAGGACCACCTCGTCGCAGTCGGACGGAACCGTTGTCAGACCCGCCATGGGCAGGTCCCTGGTTTGGAAGTTGTTGCCGGCCAGGACGGCCGCGATGCTCGAGTAGCCGTTTTGACCGGTATCAGTTCGACTGCGCCCGCCCGCGCCCGCCACCCAGCACACGATCGGCGCGCGCCCCGATTCGAGCTTCAAGAGGGCCGCCGAGAAGTCGTGCTCGGTCTGCATCGCCGGTGTCAGAAGCTGGGTCCTGCCCCGGTAGTCGAGCACCAGGGTGCCAGGCTCGGTGACCGAGTACTTTCGAACGTCCGCGACGTCGGTGTCGAAGCTGTAGCCGCGATACAGCAAATGAGGGCTCTGCGCCTGGTACAGAGCGACGAGCGCTTCGGCCTGCGTCCGCCCACTTCCAGGAGCCGTGCGGAACAGCCCGATCACCGTGAGGTCGGTGTCGAGGCCCTTGGCGGCCAGGACCGACTGCGGCGCCAGCGTGTTGATCCCGCTGCGGGTGAGGTCCCACGAGAACGTGCTTTGCGACGCCACCAGGTTCACGGCGATGACAAGGACGAGCGCCACGGCGGCCGGCAGGACGCTGGAGGAAGTCGAGCGGAGGAATCTCGCGGTGAGCAACAAGGCTGCGATGCCCAGGCCGAGGAAGTAGAGCGTGTCCTTCAGGGTGACCAGCCCGAGTCCGAACGATTGGTAGTGGTTGGACCCCGCCGCATATTCGAAGAGCTGACTGACCGGCGGTTGCGTGACGAATCCGAGCAGCGTGCCCGCGTACCAGATGAACAGCAGGGCCGCCAGGGCGAGCAGAAAGGCCACGATGCGGTTTCGCTGGAGGCTCGAGGCAAGGGCTCCCACGGCAATGGCCGCGCCACCTGCCACCAGCAGACCCAGATAGGCCGACGCGATCAAACCGAGGTCGAGCGAGCCGAGATGGCCCGGCACGTAGATTGCCAGCATCAGGACGTAAGCGAGCGTCCACACGAGAAGCAGCACGTAGACGATGAATGCGCCCAACCACTTCCCGTAAGCGGTCTCCGCGGTCGGTGAGCGGCGCTTTCCGGCGAACACCTGCATCGTGATGGCCGGCACGAAGGCAGGCAGCAAGAAACCCGTGATGACGCCGAAGACGCCGTCCATGGTCGCCGCCTGGCCCGCCAGCACCGGAAGTACGAATCCGAAAGCCGAGCACAGCATCACGAAGAGCGCCATCACGACCCAACCGGTGGGCGAGACGAACAGCGCGATGAGCTCGCGACGCGCGATGGTCAGGAGTTTCAGCTCCACCTACCCGGTCAGATCGAAACCGCCGAGCCCGCCGGCGGCCTGCGACCAGTGGCCCTCCACCCTCTCGACATGAGCGGTGCGCGGGCCTCGCTCGGCGGCCTGCTTCAGCCGCTCCAGGTCAGCCCGTCTCCCCTCGGCGACGAACTCGACCGTTCCGTCGTCCCGGTTGCGCACCCAGCCCTTGAGCCCCAGGCGCTGAGCCTCATACATCAGGAAGTAGCGGAACCCGACTCCCTGCACATCGCCGTGGACGAACCCGTGCAAACGCTCCACCTCGTCGAGGCTATATGTTGCCGGTGTGCCAACTTCCAGCATCGTGGCGATCGGCGACGAGCTCGTCGGCGGGTTCACGCTGGATACCAACTCCCACTGGCTCGCCGAACGCCTCCGCCTCCTGGGCTTCCCGGTCAAGCGCATCACCGCCGTCCGCGACCGCCCGCAGGAGATCGTCGAGCAGATCCGTCGTGAGACGTCCGACGAAGATGTGACGCACGTCTTCTGCTCCGGCGGGCTCGGTCCCACGCCTGACGATCGCACCTTTGCCGCGCTGGCCGAGGCTCTTGGACGGGAGCTGACGCTGTGGGACGAGACACGCGCTCGCATCGAGCGCAGAGTTCAGCGTATGCATGTGGCCGGGCTCCTCGATTCGCCGGTGGTGACCGAGGGAAACCTCCGCATGGCGCGCATCCCAATCGGACCTTCGCACGTTTTCATGAACCGGCGAGGCATGGCGCCGGGCGTCGTGTACGAGGCGAACGGAAAACGAATCTTCGTGCTCCCCGGAGTTCCGATCGAGTTGAGGGCCATCTTCACCGAGGAGCTGGAGCCCCGGTTTCTCTCCGAGGGCGCGGCCGCGACCGTGCGCGAGCTTCGCTTCACGTTTGCCGTGGAGGCGCGCTTTTATCCACTGATGAAAGAGCTCGAGGAGAGCTATCCCGATGTCTCGGTCGGCTCGTATCCGAACTTCGAGACCAAGGAGCTGGTCATCAGGTGCCTGGGAGCCGATCCCAAGCACGTGGATGCCGTGATCGAGTTCGTGCGGCGCCGCTCGGCGGAGCTCGGGATGGCCGGCTCGGACTAGCTTGGCGAGCCTCGGAGCTTGCGTTCGAGGAGCGAGCGTTCGGCGGGGTTCGAGCAGAGCTCGAGGGCTCGCAGCCGCGCCTCGCGGGCGAGGGCCTGTTCACCGACGCGCTCGAGCAGGTCAGCCCGCGCCGCGTGGAACAGGTGGTAGCCCTCGAGCGAGATGGCCAGGTCGTTGATCTCTCCCAGGGCGACGTCGGGGCCGGCGAAATGGCTCAAGGCGACCGCCCTGTTGAGCCTGACGACCGGGCTGTCCGCCATTCGCACCAGCGTGTCGTACAGCACGACGATCTGGTGCCAGTCCGTCTCTTTCCACGATGGCGCTTCCGAGTGCAGCGCGGCGATCGCGCCCTGGACCTGGTATGGACCGGTCGCCCGCATCGCGGCCGCCCGTTCCAGCAGCTCGATGCCCTCGGCGATCGCCGTGCCGTCCCACAGGGAGCGGTCCTGGTCGAAAAGCAGCACCATCTCGCCGGACTCGTCGAACCGGGCCTTCGAGCGCGCCAGGTTGAGCTTCATGAGCGCCAGCAGGCCGATGACCTCGGGCTGGTGGGGCATTAGAGTCGCGACCAGCCGCGTGAGCCACAGCGCATCGTCAGCCAGGTCGCGGCGCATGGCCACCTGCGTGCCCCGGCTCAGGTAGCCCTCGTTGAACATCAGGTAGAGGACTGAGAGCACTCCGTCCAACCGCACCGCCAGCTCGGTCGCATCCGGGATCCGGTAAGGGATGTGCGCGTCGACGATCTTTCTCTTGGCGCGCACGATGCGCTGCGCCACGGTCGTTTCCGGCAGCAGGAACGCGCTCGCGATCTCTCCAGTCGTGAAACCGGCGACGGCGCGAAGCGTGAGCGAGACCTGCGCCTCCTGCGAAAGCGCCGGGTGGCAGCAAGTGAAGATCAGCCGGAGGCGGTCATCGGCCTCGGTCGGCTCAGGGGCCAACGGAGAGCGCTCCAGGAGCGCGAGCTTCTCGCGATATCTCTTGTCTCGACGCAGGATGTCGATGGCCCGCCGCCGCGCGGTGGTCATCAACCATGCTCCCGGGTTGTCCGGTATGCCCTGTTCCGGCCATTTCTCCAACGCGACCACCAGGCTGTCCTGGACGACCTCCTCCGCAAGGTCGAAGTCGCCCAGCACTCGGACAAGAGCCGCAGTCAGCCGACCGGCCTCCTCGCGGAAGACGGCGGCGACTGCCACGTCTGTGGCTTGGCGCGTCTTTACGCCGTCCTAGCGCTCGATCACCGGCCGGACTTCGACGATCCGGTGCTCGCCCCCGCCCGGCCACGTCTTGGCCATGGCGAGCGCCTCGTCCAGGTCCTTGACCTCGACGATCGCGAACCCGCCGACGATCTCCTTCGCCTCGATGAATGGTCCGTCTGTGACGATTGGCTTGCCGCTCTTGAACCGAACGGTCGTCGAGCTGCTGGGGCCCTTTAGCTCTTCGCCGCCCACGATCTTGCCGGAGCGGCTGTGCTCGTCGAACCACTGGTTGATCTGCTCGTAAGCGGCGTGCATCTGCTCCTGCGGCATCTTCTCCCATATCTGCTGGTCTTCCACATGGTCCGCGAACATCAGGACGTACTTCATGGCTGATCTCCATTCATGGCGGTCTGAGGCGCCGCTTCATTCACATGACGAACGAGGCGCCGGGAATTCGACACGGTCAGGAGCCTGTGAACTCCGGCTCCTGCTTCGACAGGAACGACATGATCCCGATCGCGGCGTCGGTGCTCAGCGCCGCTCGGGCGAAATTACGCGCCTCGATGTCCAGGGCCTCGTCCAGCGGAAGGTCATACCCCCGCCGCACGGCATCCTTGATCATGGCGATGGCAAGGGTCGCGGCCCTGGCCAGGCTGGCCGCGAGCCGATTGACCGTCGACTCGTAATCGATGGGCTCGACCGCGATGTCCACCCACCCCACGGCCGCTGCCTCATGCGCGGAGAGCCGGGACGACTCGATCAGGTACCGCATCGCTTTGGCCTTTCCGATCAGGCGCGGCAGGCGCTGGGTCCCTCCGGCGCCCGGGATGATCCCAAGCGCGGATTCGGTCTGCCCGATCCGGGATCTTCCGTCCTCGACCATCACCCGGTAGTCGCAGCAGAGGGTGAGCTCGCTCCCGCCACCGAGCGCGTGACCGTTGATGGCCGCGATCACCGGCTTGGGGCATCGTTCGATGGCTGAAAAGTGGTCATTCATGCGCTTCATGAAGGCGCCGACCTGGGCGGCAGCCTCAGGCGAGGTGCGGTCGATGCCGCCCAGCATGCCGAGGTCCGCGCCGACGCTGAAGTACTTTTCGTAGTCCGACGCGAGCACGACCACACGCACGGTGGGGTCCTCGCCAAGCTCGTCGAAAGTGGCGGCAAGCTCCAGCATCAAGTCTTCGGCGATCGCGTTGAGGCCGTTGCGATGCATCACGACGCGGGCCACGGCGCCATCTCGGCGGACGTCAACGAAGTCACCCATCAGGCTGTGAACAGGGGGATGCCGCCGGCCACCTCGATCACCGCACCGGTGATGTAGCCGGCCTCGTTCGAGCAGAGGAAGGCGATCGTGTTCGAGATGTCCTCGGGCTGTCCGAATCGCTTGAACACCGTGCGGGCTTTGAACCGGGCGTAGAGCGGGTTGTTTTCGGCCGCCGCCTTGCCGGCTTCGGATTCGATGATGCCGGGGGCGACGGCGTTGGAGGTGATGTTGTGGCGCCCGCCTTCGAGCGCAGCCGTCTTCGCGAGCCCGATGAGCGCCGCTTTGGTCGACGAGTAGCTCGCCTGGCCGAAGCCGCCGAGGGTGCCGGCGATGGACGACATGAAGACCAGGCGCCCCCAGTTGTTCTCGACGAGGTACGGCCAGACCTCTTTGGTGCAGTTGAACGCGCCGGTCAGGTTCACCCTCACGTCGCGGTCCCAGAGCTCGTACGACTGGTTCGGGATCTGCGCGGCGTGGTCGAGGGTCGCCGCGTTGTTGATCAGGATATCGATCTTGCCGAACTGCTCCTTGACCTTCTTGAACACGTCGCGGACCTGCTCGCGATTGGTCACGTCCATCTTGATGGCGAGCGACTTGCGACCCATCTTGCGAATCTCTTCCGCGGTGCTGTTCGAATGCACCCAACCCTGCGACACGGCGACCTGCGCCAGCATGCTGCCCTGCGCTTCGGCCGTCTTCTGCAGCTGCGGGTCGTCCTCCACCAGGACGTCCGTGATGACTACATCGGCACCCTGGCGCGCGAGCGTGAGCGCGTCCTGGCGGCCCAGGCCTCGCGAGGCCCCGGTGATGACTGCAACCCTTCCGGTGAGATCGAACATCGATTACCCCCTGAGATTGATGGTGCCGCGCGATCCGGCGATCGCGCGAGAGATGACCAGCCTCTGAATCTCCGCCGTGCCTTCCCAGATCTGGTAGATCTTCGCGTCGCGAAACCACTTTTCGACCGGGTACTCCTTGATGTACCCATAGCCGCCCAGGACCTGGATCGCGTCGGTCGTGACCTCCATGGCCACATCGCCGGCGAAGCATTTCGCCATCGATCCCTCGGCGCGCTCGAAAGGCAGGTCCTGCGTCGCCATCCAGCCCGCACGCCAGATGAGCAGGCGCGCTGCATCGATCTTCATCGCCATGTCGGCGAGCTTGAAACCGATCGCCTCGTGCTGCCAGAGCGGCTTGCCGAACTGCTTGCGATCCTGCGCGTAGTCGAGCGCGAACTCATAGGCCGCTCGCGCGATGCCGAGGGCGCCCGCGGCCACACCCGGCCTTGTCGCCTCGAGAGTCATGAGGGCGCCCAGCGCGCCAGGGCCGGCGTCGTCTGCGTCGGGCTCACCGCCCAGGCGATGGTCGAGCGGGACGTGACAGTCCTCCAGGATCACCTGGGCTGTGTGGCTCGCCCGGACTCCCAGCTTCTGCTCCTTGCGCCCCATCCGCAGGCCGGACGTGCCTTTGGGAACGAGGAACGACGCGATTCCCGCGGGTCCCTTCGACGGATCGGTGTTCGCGTAGATCACGTGGTAGTCCGCGATCCCTCCGTTGGTGCAGAACTGCTTGGTGCCGTTGAGGACGTACCCGTCGCTGACGCGAGTGGCTCGGGTCTTCATCGACAGCGCATCGGAACCGGAATCGGGCTCCGTCAGGCCGAGCCCTCCCAGGACGAGCTTGTCCGGGTTCGTGAACTCCGGCAGCCAACGCTTTCTCTGCTCTTCGGTGCCGCTGGCGCGGATGCCCGCGATGGCCAGCCCCATCGACTGGATGCATACGCCGATGCCCGCGCAGCCCCAGCTGAGCTCTTCGTTGAGAATCAGCTCGGTCAGGAAGTCGAGCCCTTGACCTCCGTACTTCTCGGGCAGAAAACCGGCTGGGCTCAGGCCGAGCTTGTGCGCTTTCTTGACCACGTCGTACGGAAATTCTTCCGTCTCGTCGTAGTGAGCGGCCACAGGCCGCATCTCCCTCTCCGCAAACTCGTGCGCGAGCTGACGGATCGCCTCCTGCTCCGAGGTCAGCGAGAAATCCAGCGGCATCAGTCGTGCTCCGCGAAGGACTTGGTCAGTACCGGCTCGCTTCGCTGGTTGATCGCTCGCAGGTCGAGCTTGCCCGGAGGGAGCGGCTCGGCCACGAACGTCACCATGTCACCCGGCAACACCATGCCGGCAAAGCGGCAGTAAAGATGGCGAATCTTTTCGGGGCCGCCCGCCGCCTCGGCGGCGACCGTCGCCATCAATCCCATCTGGAGCATGCCGTGGGCGATGATGCCCGGCAGCCCGACCGTACGTGCGAAGTCATCGTCGAGGTGGATCGGATTGTGGTCGCCCGACGCGTCGGCGTACGCGGCGATCTGCTCCCTTGTGAACTCGACCTCACGGCGGATCACGAACGGATCACGAAGAGCGCCTTCGACCGGCATATCGGTTGTCCTCGTCCGTCGGTGGTGTCAGTTTCGAATGTGACAAATCGCATGCCGCGGCGGTTTACGTCGGTCGCCACATGCCCCTGGGACGTGACGGTCTCGTCCGGCCGGGGGTGGCGGGACCAGGTGAACTCCTGCTCAGCGTGCAGCAGGCGAGCAAAATCGACGGCGGCTTCCGGATCACCGAACAGCTGGGAGGCCGTGGCACCCAGCGAATACACGGCCGCAAAGGTGGGCGGCACACCGGCCGCGGGATCGGCGCCGATCGCACGGGCGAACGCCGCCGCGCGAGCCGGCTCGATTTGAAACGTCACCGGCGGGTAGGTCCGGCCCGCGACCCCTGCCGCGCCGGCACCGACCTCGCTGGTGCCTGACACGCGTTAAAGGTTATGCCCTGTTAGGCCGAAGCCGTGCCATGACCCTACGCACCAGGAACGGGCGCAGCGCGCTCCAGGCTTCCATCACCGTCGACCGGGACCCGGCCGCAACGTCCTCGGGCGCATAAGCGGCGACGATGAAGCCACCCGCCAGGGCGCCCACCGGTTCCGACGCCTCAGGGAAGCTTCGTTGGAGGCGCCGGCCGAGCTCCAGCGGAGTCTCGCCGGGCCGGCGTTTGGCGCCGGCCAGCTCCGACAGCGCGATCATGCGTTTCCAGACGCCCATCACCGTGCGCGGCCTCAGGTAGCGAGCAATCGCCGCGGCCAGCAGGAGGATGAGCGCGAGCAGCACGCCGACGATCGTGGTCAGCGTCCCGGCGTCAGGAGCCCGGAAGATCGTGCTTCCCGGACCTGGGTTGTTCGGCTCGCGAAAGCCGGGCGGCAGCCCACTCGGCGTCGGCTGGGTGCCGCCGGTGGTCCCTGACCCACCCGGGCTGCAGTTCTCGTCACGGAGGCAGAGTGACTGTCCCTGCGAGCCGCGCGTGATCGGCTCGTAGCCCCCGGCGATGTCAGGAGTCGGCTCGAAGGGAATCCACCCGTAGCCCGGAAAGTACGACTCGACCCACGTGTGGGCGTCCTCGCCGCGCACGACGAAGGTGTTGGTGGTCGTGTCGAAGGTGCCCGGTCCAAACCCGTTGACGAGCCGGGTGGGTATGCCGAGCGAGCGCATCATGTCTCCCATCGCGCTCGCGAAGTACTCGCAGTATCCCTTGTGAGACCTGAACAGGAAGTACCAGAGGCGGTCCGTGCCGGCGGGCGCCTGTGGGTAGCCACTCAGCATGTACGTGAAGTTCTGCGGGTCGCGAAGGTAGTTCTGGATCGCGTTGGCCTGGTCGTACGGATTGGTCGCGTGTGCGTCGGTCACGATCTTCAGCGCCAGGTCCCGGATCTGGCTCATGACGTCCGGACTCCTGTATCCGGTCGGAGGCAACGTTGAGAACTGCGAAACCCAATCCGGATAGCCGGTTCCCGCCGCCTTCAGCTCCGCGTCCGTGGCGGTCGAGTACTCGACGGTCACGCGATAGCTGCCGATCGACGAGGGCGGCGATACCGAGGAAAGCCGGTCGACCGAGTACAGGTTGCCGACCTGGGTCAGCGGCAGCACCCCCTGAGTGGCGACGGTAGGCCGGTCGATGCGGTACAGCTCGCCCGGGTAGAAGACGATGTCAGCGTTTCCGATCGGGGGACGAAGCATTTTCACGTCGACACCGGCAAACGCGAGGCCCTGGTAGCTTTCGGCGTAGGTCGCGGTCTGGTTCTTGCCGATGGAACGCCGCAGTCCGGGCGTCGCGGCATAACGCCACTCCCCGTCTGCGGTGGCTGTCACGTCCACGCCTCGGAAATACATCGTGCTCGCGTAGTCGCCGACCTTTGTGTCCTTCGTGTAGGTGAAGACGGTCTCCCGAGTCCGCGTGAGCGGTCCGCCGAGCGGCACGTCCGCGGAAAAGCCCGTGGTCCCGGATCCGCCCGGGCCGGTCCCCACGACGCCGGGATTGGTGCTCAGCCTCTGCTGCAGCTGCGCCCAGTTCGAGAAGAGATTCGACTCGACGTCCACGGTGCGGTCGACGGTGGAGAGCGGCGGCAGCATCACCCCGAGCACGATGAGCGCAGCCATCGCGACGAGCCCGCTCTCCCAGAAGTCCCAGCGCGCGTCGCCGGTCAGCTTGACGTGCGCGCGGGTCGCGCTCGCGATCGAGCCGGTGTAGTTCGTCCACAGGAGAAGGGCCAGGGTCAGGACGAGGATGCTGAGCGTGTAGCCGTTCTGGTTCGCCGGGATGTTGAGGAGGTTCGTGGCGAACGCGGCCGCGCCGGGGATGAGCCCGAGCATCGGCTTGCGCCAACGCAGCACGCACCAGCTCAACCACGCTCCGGTGACCCACATCAGCCAGCAGATCAGAAAGAGGTAGAAGGAGGGATCGTTGGCCGCCTCGCCGTCGGTGAGCCTGGCCCACCAGATCGAAACGATGCGCAGCGAAAAGCCTCCGGCGCCCACCAGGGCCGGATCGAGTGGATGGGCCGCATGGAGCATGGGACCCGCCGCGACGAGCGCGACGATTGGGCCGGCGATCATCCCGATCCCGAGGGCGGCAGGCCACGGAACCGGAAGCACCGCCAGCGCAGCCATCAGCAGAGCGCCGCCGAGTGCGACCAGCGGGATCATCTCGACGCCGCTCACCCAGCCGGCCGTGGCGGTCGAGCTCGCAATGGCATACGTCAAGAGGAAGACGATCAGCGCCGACCACAAGACGCCGCCTCCCATCGACGAGCGCGCGCGGCCCCACAGCTGTCCGGGCGCGAGCGCCAGGCGTGCGCTATGCGATGCGAATTGCATCTCTGGTCCTCACGAGGCGCGCGAAATCATCGCCGCGACGCACCACATAAAGGTCGACATCCTGGCCAAGGTCGAAGCTCGGGTTCTGGTCGGGGCCGCCGAAGCTCCCGACGTCGAGGTAGAACACGATCAGCGTCGAGCGGCGGCCGCGCACGGCCTGCAGCAGCCGCACCCACGCGGGGTCGGCGCTTGGGGTGATGACGGCGATGGCGCGGCGGGGCAGGCGGCGGATCTTGTCCCACGCGAGCGTCTGGGTGAGGGGGGTGCGGCCGTCGGCCTGCGCGACGGCGAGGTAGTCGAGGATGAGGCGGTCCTGCCGGACCGCGCGGTGCGGCTCGAGAATCGTCCCCTTCGAGTCGTTCGCGATCAACCCAACCTGCCGTCCGCGACTGTGGACCTGCGAGGCCATCGACGCCGCGAGGCTCACGGCATACTCGACCGTCGATTCCTCACCCTCGCCGGAATGCACGTTGCGGTCGAGGTCGAGGAGGATCCAGAGGTCGGTCGTCAGCGGCTGCTCGAACGTCTTCGACATGAGCCGGCCGTGGCGGGCGGAGAGCGCCCAGTGGATGCGGCCGAAGCTGTCGCCCGTCGTGTAATCGCGGACGCCGCCCGTTTCAGGCGGGTAATCGGCCCAGGCGCCGAAGCTGGGCGAGTTGCCCACCTGCTGAGCGCTTGGCGTGAGCAGGTCGGGAATGGGCCTGACCCGTGGATAGACGAGGACCGAGGTGCGCTGCGTGAGCTTGAGCTCTTTGTCGAAGAGGCCGAAAGGTTCGCGCACACGCAACGAAGTCGGTCCGAAGGCCATCCAGCCCCGCCGGCGGTAAACGCCGCGCGACTTCCATTTGACAGCTTCGCCGCTGACCGAGATGACCCGGCCGGGCTGGTAGTCGGGGATCTGGCTCAGGTCGCGAACCTCGACCCAGGGCGCTGGCACCCAGCCCTTGCGGCGGACCTCGATCGCTTCCTCGAAGGATTCGCCCACGGTCGGCGTGCCCGGGTTGAGATGGCGCGTGAACGTCATGCCGCGAATCACGATCCGCGGCCATGCCCACGCCACGAGGAAGAGGAGGCACAGCGCGTAAGCGAACGCGTAAGCCGGCCGGATCGCGGTCAGCCACGTGAAGAAAAGGAGGAGTCCAAGGGCTGCGGCGAGGGCTACCTTGCTCAAATGCCCCTAACGGGAACTACCCGTCGTATGCCATCTGGGGAACGTGCTCGCGCTCCAGCAACCCGGCGACGAGCTTGCCGGCGCTCTGTCCCTGCATCTCTGCGTTGGGCCGAAGGATGATGCGGTGTGCCAGCACCGGCTCGGCAAGCGCCTTGATGTCGTCAGGCAGGACGTAGCTCCGACCCTGCACGGCAGCCAGCGCCTGGCTCGAGTGAAACAGGTTGAGCGTGCCTCGTGTGCTCGCGCCCAGCGCGACTTCCGGGTTGCCCCGCGTACGACCGACGAGTCGAGCGATGTACTCGCGCAGCTCCGGCTTCACGAACACCTCGCGCACCGCACTCTGCGCCGCCTTCAGCTCGTTGGGGGAGACGACCGGCTGCAGCTCGAGCATCGGGGACTCGACCTTGTGCTGGTTGAGCAGATTGGCCTCTTCCTTCTCGGACAGGTAGCCAAGCCTCACTTTCATCAGGAATCGGTCGAGCTGAGCCTCGGGCAGTGGGAACGTGCCGGAGTACTCGACCGGGTTCTGCGTCGCCATGACCATGAACGGCTTCGGCAGCGGATGCGTCTCACCATCGATCGTGACCTGGCGCTCCTCCATCGACTCGAGAAGCGCGGCCTGCGTCTTGGGGCTGGCGCGGTTGATCTCGTCAGCCAGCAGGATCTGGGCGAAGACCGGGCCGGGCCGGAACTCGAAGTCGTTGAGCTTCTGGTTGAAGGCGCGGACGCCGGTAACATCGGAAGGCAGCAGGTCGGGTGTGAACTGGATGCGGCGGAACGTGCAGTCGAGCGAACGGGCCAGCGCCTTGGCGAGCATCGTCTTGCCGACCCCCGGCACATCCTCGATCAGGAGGTGGCCTTCGCACAGCAGAGTGACCAGGCAAAGCCGGATCTCGTCTTCCTTGTTGACGATGGCGCGGCTGACGTTTGCCATGAAGGCGTCCGCGACGCGAGTAACGACATCGGTGGCCCCCACTCCGCGGATTATAGGTTCGTCAAGGGACCGCTCCATCGCATTTGAATACGCGTGGGGGTCCATTTTGGTTCCGCTGGTTACCTGGACAGCCTGGCCAGCGTGTACCTGATATGAGGATTGCCGTGGCCCTGTTGCTCCTGTCGTGCGCCGCGTGCGGCGCGATCACCCCCGCCCCGGTGGTCGGGACACCGCTCACGGTGAGCGCGCTGAAGTTCAAGGTCATGGACTCGGTCGGAAAGCCCGTGTACTGCGACCGCGATTCCTATCCGATCGCCCGCGATGGTGGCGAGCAGGCGAGCGCGTTGGCGCAGTACACCGCAATCAAAGCTGACACCGAGGTCTACGCGGCGATCGTCGCCCACGAAAACCTGCCCAGCGGCGACCTCACCGATGGACAGAAGCTCGTGCTCTACCGCGCGTGGAAGCTGCTCCAGGCGCTGATCCTCAACCCAGCCGGAGCCGATTACTCCTTTTCGTACCGCGTCCAGTCCGCCGGCGCCGCGTCCTACCTGCTGGTGGCCGGCACGGTCCGGGTGGGCGGGGCTGTCAGCGTGAGCTCGCGCACCCCAACCGGCCCGCCGAACTGTCCGATCTGCCTGGCGGCCGCAACGCTCATCTCGACGCCGGGCGGCGATGTGCGCGTCACCGAGATCAAGCCGGGGATGCCGGTGTGGACCGTGAGTGCGGATGGAGCGCGCATCGTCGAACCAGTCCTCGAGATCGGGAACACCCAGGTGCCATCTGGTCACCTGATGGTCCACCTCATCATGGCCGACGGCCGCGAGCTGCTGGCGTCGCCGGGCCACCGCACAGCTGGCGGCCGCCAGCTCGGCTCGCTCGCCCGGGGGGAATCGCTTGACGGATCGACCATCACGACCTGGGAGTTGATCCCCTACGCGGGCGACCGCACCTACGACCTTCTGCCGGCAGGCCCGACCGGGCGCTACTGGGCTGACGGCATCCTGCTGTCGAGCACCCTCTCTCACCAGTTTCTGTCGCCCGCAGGGCGATTTGCTGCCGCTAGCTGACCTCTTCCTCTTCCACGAGGCGCAGGTGGCCGCTGACATCCAGGCCGAGGTGCCGCGCGAAGAAACCCGCGACGCGCTCGACATACAGCGGGCGGTCGGCGAAGTACGCGCCCGTGTGAGGCGCGCCCTGCACGATCCAGATCTCGCGCGGCCCGCGGTAGGCGTCGTAAAGGCGACGGCTGTGGTTGACCGACGTGACGTCGTCCGCCCCGCCATGAATGAAGAACAGCGGGCGCGGCTCGAGCGAGCTCAGCACGTCCATGGGGCTGCATTCTGAGATCCGGCTTCGCGTGCGCATCCGCAGCATCACGCCCGCCAGCCAGACGAAGGGCGATCCCGGAAGCTTCACGGCCCGGCGCACATTCTCGATCAGCACGCCGCGCAGGTCGCTGAACGGGCTGTCGAGCACGAGCGCCTGCACCCCAGGCTCTCCGGCTGCGCCGAGCAGCGAGACCACAGCACCCATCGAGTAGCCGAGCAGCCCGATCCGGGTGTTCGAGATCCTCTTCCGCGCGAAGGCTATGACGGCCTGAAGCTCGAGGACCTCCTTGATACCGAACGTGATTGGCGCCCGATCGCTGCCCGGCATGCCGCGATACGAGTAGACGATGACGTTGAATCCCTTGCGCCACAGCGCGGCCGCGATGCCGAGGGAACCCTGCCGCTGCCCCTTGTGCCCCCCCGAGACGATGACTGTCTGTGGCGAGCCCGGCTGTCTGAAATGCCAGGCTCCAAAACTCACGCCGTCGGCCGTGACGAGCTCGACCTCTTCGTAGTCGCCCTGGAACTCAAATGGCGTGAACGTGAAATCGTCGAGAAACGACGGCCGGTTCGGCACGAACGCGCGCCGGTACAGCTGGTATGACACGGCGATATAGAGCACCAACACGACGGCTCCGGCGAGAGCCACCCAGGTCAGAGGACTCACTTGTTTCGAAGTCTACCGGCGGGGCGCTTGGCCGGGGTCGCCGCGCTCCCGGCGAGAGCTTCCTCGTAGCGGCCGAGCACGAAGAGCAAGAGGCTGAGCCTGTTGAGCCACCGCCGAACTTGTTGATTCTTCAGCCCGCCGACCCGCTCGAGGGACACACACCGGCGCTCGCCCCGGCGGGTGACAGCACGCGCGAGATCGAGCGCTCCCGAAGCCGGCGTGGCCCCCGGCAGGATGAAACCGTCCGGCATGGTCACTGACTTTTCGAGCTCCGCGATGAGCCCGTCGAGCCGCTCCACGTCCTGTTCGCCGGTGTGCGCAAACGACGCGCCGGAGATGGGGTTGGTCGCCAGCTCGGCCCCCAGCGCGTAGAGCCCGCGCTGAAGCTCTTCACAGATCGCGCGGACGCGGGGATGCGGGCTCAGCGACTTCGCGAGGCCCACCGCGCTCGACGCCTCGTCGATCGTGCCATAGGCCTCGATTCGCGGATCGTCTTTGTGCGCGCGTCCGCCGCCCAGGAGGCCGGTCGAGCCGTCGTCGCCCGACCCCGCTAGCTCGAGCATCTTCTTCTTGCGGGGAGGCACGTCCGCCTACTCGAAGACCCGGCTCAGTTCGTAGAGCTCCTTCGGGACGCGACGTGTTTCACCCACCACGTCGCGAAGCGGGACCACCTCGACGTCGCCGTTCCGCCGGATCGGGATCACCCCGCTCTTGCCCGCAACGATCAGCTCGACCGCCGCAACCCCGAGGCGAGTCGCCCAGATCCTGTCCGTGGGTGACGGCGATCCGCCTCGCTGCAGGTGCCCGAGCACCGTCACGCGCGTCTCGAAGCCGGTCTCACGCTCCACGTTGTCGGCGAGCAGGTCGCCGATTCCTCGCTTCGACAGCCTGATATGACCAAAGGCGTCCCTCTCGGCCTGCCCACCGCCTTCGGCCTCGAGCTCTGGGACCTTCGCTCCCTCCGCGACCACTATGATGCTGAACAGCTTCCCTTCCCCGCGCCGGCGGTAGAGGTGCGCGACGACCTCTTTCAGCGTGACCTGGAACTCGGGGATGAGAATGAGGTCGGCGCCCCCGGCGATCCCGCCCATCATTCCGACCCAGCCCGCGTCGCGGCCCATGACCTCGACCACCATCACGCGATGGTGCGCGGACGCGGTCGTGTGCAGCCGGTCGAGCGCCTCGGTGACGACTCCGACGGCAGTGTCGAAGCCGATGCAGAACTCCGTCACAGAGAGGTCGTTGTCGATCGTCTTCGGCACTCCCACTGTCGGGAAGCCGGCCTCATGCAGCGCGGCCGCGACGCTGAGCGTGTCGTCGCCGCCGATGGGAACAAGCGCGTCGATCCCGCTCCGCCCCAGCGCCTTGATCACGCGCGCGATTCCATCCGTCTCCTTCAACGGGTTGGTGCGCGACGTGCCGAGGATCGTGCCGCCGAGGGGAAGAATTCCACGCACGCTGGCGGGCGTCAGCTCATCGATCAAGCCTTCTTCGATGCAGCCGGCCCAGCCGTTCTGCACGCCGCTTACCTGGTGTCCGAGCTGGAACGAGCGCCGCGCCACCGCCCGGATCGCCGCGTTGAGCCCGGGCGCGTCGCCGCCGCCGGTCAGGATTCCGATTCGCACGCCGATAGGTTAAAGCGTCCCGTCGCCCCGTCAGGCGGCGGAGACCTTTCTCAACAGCTCGGCGAGGCTGACTTCCGCGAGTGATCCCAATTTCAGGTCGGCGTGTCCGAGGTCGAGCTGGACGGTGATGGAGTTGGGGATGGCGACGCAGCGCAACCCGGCGCGTTGGGCGGCCAGCACTCCGTTGGGCGAGTCCTCGATGGCGATCGCCTCGGCTGCGTGGACGCCGAGGCACTCGAGGACGGCGACGTAAAGGTCCGGGTCAGGTTTCGCGCTGGCCACGTCGTCGCGGCAGCGCATGCAGTCAAAGCTTTCGAGGATGCCGAGGCGGCTCAGATGGCCTCGTACCCAATCCCTCGTGGAGCTGGAGGCCACGCCGAGCTTGAGCCCCATCGCCCTGGCCTCAGCGAGGTGCCGCGCCACGCCCGGCAGCACCTCCTGGGCGAGGATCATCTCTGTCCGCCGGCCGATCCGTCGGTCCAGGACGTCTTTGGGCAGAGGCCGTCCCAGGAGCTCCTCGAGGTGGTGTTGGGGATGGAATCGGGCGTTGGTCGACCCCACGATCTGCGTCCAGCGGTCGAACGGCAGCTCCTCCCCGTGCGCCTGGTAGACCTCGAGCCACGAACGGTAAACAGGCTCCTCGGTGTCGAGGATCAAGCCGTCGAAATCGAAGACGATCGCGCGGATCATCGGCCAAATGTACCGATCCACGTGCCAATTGCTTAGGATCGGCCTGCCGTGTTGGGGAGCAGCACTCATGCTTGAAGAAGCGCGTAAGGCCGCTGTTCGGCAGGCGGAGCGTGGAACCGTCGCCGGCTGGATCGGGGCCGCGCTTCCGGGGTTTGCGCTCGTCTCGGTGGCGGTGATGCTGTTCCTGCTCTTCGGCGTGCTCGACGCGATTCACTACATTTCGATCCGGGACTTCTTCACGCCCGACCCGACCGCCGCCGGCGGCGTTCTCGGGCTGGTCGGCGGCGCCGAGGGCGTGGTCCTGAGCATCGTGATCGTCGCCGTCGTCTTCGGCATCCAGACGACGTCGTCCAGGTACTCGCCGCGCATCATCGGCATCTTCACGCGCAACCCGCTCAATGCGCTGGTCCTGAGCTTCGCCTTGGCTTCGATCCTCTACACGTTCCTGGTCCGAAGCGAGGTGAAAGCGAACTACACGCCGATGATCAGCGTCGTCGTCGCCGAGGTGCTCGCGCTGATCAACTTCGCGATCCTGCTGCCGTACGTCAGCTACATCTTCGAGGTGATGCGGGCGGAGACGCTGGTCGAAAGCATCATGCGGCGGGCCAAGCGCGAGCTCCGGGCCGCCGCCGGCAGCAAGCACGCGCGACGCCATCGGGACGCGCTCATGACGTCGGTCGCCCAGGTCACGGACATCGCGTTCGGCTCCATGCAGCTCGGAGACATGCCGGTGTGCGTCCTCACGATCGACGTGTTGGGCCAGTTCGTCGCGAACGATTACATGCAGGTCAAGAAGGGATTCGCACAAGAGTGGTTCCAGGTGAGCCACGCCGACATGCCCGGCGCATCCGACCAGATCGTGGCCGAGGTGAACCGGGCTCAGACCTGGTTCTCGTACACGATCATGTCGAGCTTCGTTGACATGGTCGGCCTCACGCCCGTGCACCGGAAGGAAGCTGTCCACGCGATCGCGGTGGCGACACGCGACGCGGGCATCGCCGCCATCCAGGCGGGCGATTCAGAGGTAGCGGAGCTCTGCATGCGCTTCTTCAACACCTACCTGCGCGCCTCCATCAACCGCTCGGCGCCCACCTTCGCGTCGGGGATCATGAACGAGTACCGCCGGTTCGCGATCGGGGCGCTCGAGTGGCGTCCCGACCTCTCGGTCGAGGCGGCGGCGCACCTGCTCCGGTACGGCCGCCATTTCGAAGAGGCCGGCATGCCTGCGACCCTCGGCGCCGCCGCCGAAGACGTGGCCGACCTGGCCATCGAGGCGCGGGCCCGCGACCCCCAGGTCTCGCTGCGACTGGCGCGCCTGCTCGTCCGCAACCTCCTCGATCTGACCCCGAAAGCTCGCCCGATCGGTCTCAACGGCATGTTCAAAGGCGTCGCCAAGCTGACCTTCTGGGCGATGGCCGCCGAGCAGAAGGACATCGCCAACGTGCTGGTGGAGGGCATCGCGGAGGCGCCGCCCGATTTCGTCGATGCGGCGCTCGACCGGATGGAGTCGATGCAGAACGGCCTTTTCTGGGAGGTCAACGAGCGCGTGATCGCGTTCGACTGGGTCGAGCAGCCGCTTCGCGCGGAGATCCCGCGCCTTCGGGCCGCGCTGCGCCGGGCCAAGGCGACTGGCAATGGGCTCGCGCTCGAGCTCGAGGACGTGGCAACGGTGGCGCCCGACCTCGTGCAGCCGGAGCCTGTTGCGACGCATGAGGCGAAGAAGCCGGTGGCTACGGAGGATCCGGCCGATTGATCATCGCGGTCGAGGCGGTCTCGAAGTAGTCGACGAGGGCCTTGCGCACGGCCGGCGCCAGGTCGAGCGAATCGACCGCCCCCGTCATGTTCCGCAGCCATGCGTCGCGCTCTTTGTGGCCGATGGCAAAGGGCTGATGGCGCATGCGCAAGCGCGGATGGCCGCGCAGCTCGCTGTAGGTCGATGGACCACCCCAGTACTGGATCAGGAACAGCGTGAGCCGCTCCGTCGCGCCTGAACGATCTTCCTCGGGATAGACGGCGCACAGGACGTCGTCGCCGGGGACGCGGGCGTAGAACCGTTGGACGAGGAGTCTGAAAGTCTTCTCGCCGCCCGCCAGCTCGTAGACGCTCCGGTTCAACAACGCCCTCATGCTAAAGGCCAATAAGATGTGCGCAGATGCGTGAACGCATGCGCAACCAGTTCCTGGGGACACTGATCTTTCTCATCGTCCAGTTCCTGCTCGGCATGGCGGTCAACCTGTTCGTGACGATTCCCACCAACCACCCTGGCGCCAGCCCGCCCGAGTATTTCGGCGGGGTCGCGCAGAGCGTCACATGGGCGATCCTCCACGGCCACGTTCTGCTGCAGCTCCATGCCGTCCTCGGCCTGCTGCTGGTCCTGAACACATTCGGGCTGCTGGTCGCCGCGATCCGGATGCGAGCCAGGGACCTCATCACGGTCGCGGCCGTGGGCGCCTTCGGCGTGCTGGCGGCGGGCGCCAACGGCGGCAGCTTTCTGAACTACAACGAGGACTTCAGCTCGATGATCATGGCGACCTTTTTTGCGTGGGCCGTCATCGCGTACGCGGTCGGAATCTTCCTAACGGGCCGCCCCGGGTCCACCCCGGCCTCAGCCTGAGGCGATGCCCGCGCCGGCCAGGATCTCGGCCGTGGGCCGGACGATCGCCTGCGCGGCTTTGAGACCGGTCTTCTCCAGGTAGCGTTCGACGATTCGGCGCCCGACCGCGTATCCGCCCATGTGCGGAACGCCCACCGGTCTCCTCCCCATCCGCCCTGCGATGTCGTCGCCGAGCGCGTAACCGGTCCATTCGGCAAACGAGCTTCCGGTCCCAAAAGCGCCGGTGACCGTGGCGTAAGCCGCCTCGAGCGCCGGGCCCGTCACTCCCGCGTACCAGGCGCCTGTCGAATCCGCGCCGCAGACCTCCACGGTGAACAGCTCCGCCAGGCCCTCCTGGATCACCCACTCCGCAAGGTTGAACTGGGTCTCCACGTTCGGAGTACGCAGGTTGTGCGCGAGCTCGTGCACGCCGCAGGCACCGATCCGCGTGACGTTGTAGTCGGTGGGCCACGCAACCATCCAGATGGTTCCGGGGATCGCGCCCATGCCGTAATAGCCAAGCGTCCGCTCTATGAACATCTGATCGTCCGGATTGCCGAGCGTGAGCACGACCTCCACGCGATCGGGGTGCCGGATGCCGGGCAGCACAGAGCGCTGGTACTCCCACGCCCGTGCCAGGTCGCGGCGCAGCTGGCCCCAGGCGTCTGCTTTGACCAACCGCTGCAGGGCCTCTGGATAACGCGCGTCGTCGACGTGGACGCGAAAGCCGTCGCCCTGCTCGTGGATCTGCTTGAGCATCTTCAGCGGTGCCTCGTCAAACGCCGAGATCCCGCGGATCGCCGCGAGCGCGTCCATGCGCGCGTGGGCCGGCAGCGTGAAAAGGTGCGTCATCGCCGCAGCGTCGTTGTGAACGTCGATCTCGATCTGGTCGCTTGTCGTCAGGTCCACTCGAGTGTCAACTCTATTGCTCGCACCGACGCTCAGGGAATGGCGGTCGCAGGGTGCGCTCCCGCAAGCTCCGCGCGAGTCGACAGGCGCTCTATCTCGGCCTCGCTCGGGAGGAACCACGCGATCGCGATGGTCACGAAGACGAGCAGGACGTGGGTCATCAAAGACAGCTGGAGGCCGATGGAGTCGGCGATCGCCCCGTTGATCGGGATCCCGAGGGCGCCGGTGACGAAGCCCAGGCCCATCACCAGGCCGGAGGCAAGTCCGGCTCGGTCGGCCATCAGCTGCTGCGCCATCAAAAGCATGAGCGGTGCGGTGGAAGCTGCGAGAAAGCCGATGAGGATCGCGCTGGCGAATGCCCAGGGTCCTGGAAACGCCGTGTACAGGAGTATGGCCGGCACGCTCAGCACGAGCGTCGCGAGGATGACCGTGCGTCTCCCGTACCTGTCCGCGAGCGTTCCGCATCCCACCGTGCCGACGGCGCTCGCGAGCACCAGGGTCGTGGCGAGCGGCCCGTAGAACTCCGGTCCATAGCCGAGCAGCTTGTACCAGGTCGGGGTGAACGCCTGGAACACGTTCACCGTCCAGCTGCGGGACATCATCACGCCGATCACGACGGCGAGGGCGAAGACCGGTACGCGCGTCGCCGTCGAAACGCTGCGCGCCGAACCAACTGTCTTTGCGATCCCGCCGCGCATGCGCCACAGGAGGTATCCGCCGGTGATCAGGCCCGGCACGATCAGCGCGCCCGTGCCATGGATTCCAAACGCGCCGAACAGCAGGATTCCGATGAGCGGGCCGACAGCGACTCCGACAGTGCCCGCGGTGACGTAGATCGACATCCCGGCGCTGCGCCGCCACCGCGGCAGCAGGGCGCGAACATCGAGGGCGCCCAGAGGATGGAACGCTCCCGAACCAAGCCCAGAGGCGCAAGCGAGCAGCAGGAGCAGCGGAAAGCTGGTCACGAAGCCGACCAGCGAGAACGTCAGGGCGGTCCAGCAGAGCGCCAGCCCGGTGAATCGCGTCCCGAACCGATCGGCCAGGACCCCGAAGAGAGGCTGCGAAACGGCCGCCATTCCGCTGTAGGCGAGGCTGACGAGCCCCACCGTGGCGAGGCTGAGATGAAAGCGCCCGATCAAGACCGGATACAGGACCGGGATGACGCCTACGTAGCTGTCGACCGTGAGATGCCCGAGCATCAACGTGAGCAGCTTCCCGTTCCTGAGGAACTCCCTCATCGAGGGGTTAAGGGTAGTGGGCGGCTATCAGGGAAAATCCGGAGTGGATCCGGCCTATCTGCAACGCCTCAGGGCTATGTGCGGCTGTCTGTGGTGCGCAGCCGGTCGGACAGAGCCAGCGCTCGGTCAGCGGCACTGACCCCATCCGCGGCCGTAACCGTCGTGTAACTGAGCCCGCAACCAGGTCGCTGGTAGACGACGCGCCAGGGGTGCAACCGGCGGCCATCCTTGCCTTGGATCCTTACGGCCCCGTCGTAGACGGTCATACCGTCGGAGGCTACGGCTCAGTCCCGACGGGCGCCATCCTGAAAATTGATGAGCCGGCCTCATGGAAATCCGGACCGGAGCTATGATCGCCCGCGATGCCCAGGCTGCTTTACCTGAGCCGCGCGGACGTCGAGCGCCTCCTCAACGTGGACTCGATGCTCGACGCCCTGGGCAGAGCGCTGATCGCATTCTCTTCAGGGATCGCCTCGGTACCGCCGAGAGCGGGGGCCCGCGTCGGAGCTCGCGGAATCCTGGGCGCCATGCCGGGTTACGTCCCTGGCATCGCGCTCGAGGTGAAGCTCGTGTCGGTGTTCCCCGCCAACCACGACCATGGGCTGCCCTCGCACCAGGGGTTGATCGCGCTCTTCGACGAGGACACCGGAACCCCGCTTGTGGTGATGGACGGCGCATATATCACGGGGATCAGGACGGGTGGCACGGCGGCAGTCGCCGCGCGCGAGCTCTCGCGGAAGGATGCCTCGGTCCTGGCGATCCTGGGCGCCGGCGTGCAGGGCGGTTCGCATCTGGAGACGTTTCCTCGTGTCCGCGAGTTCAAGGAGATCCGGATCGCGTCCCGCGACATCGGCAAGGCGAAGGGGCTGGCCGCGCGGAACCCGCGCGCGGTGGTGGTTGAATCCTTCGAAGCTGCGGTGCGCGGGGCGGACGTGGTCGCCTGCTGCACAGATGCGCGCGAACCCATACTGCGCCGGGAGTGGCTGAAGGCCGGCGCCCACGTCAGCTCCGTCGGTGGGACCTGGGGACCCGAGCTCGACGCCGAGACGATCGCCGCCGGACGCGTGTTCGTCGAGTGGCGCGGGGCGGCGACAACCCCTCCGCCCGCTGGCGCCGCAGAGCTGCAGGGTCTCGACGCGGCAAGCCTCACCGAGGTCGGCGAGGTCCTGGCGGGTACAAGGCCCGGCCGGCAGTCCGCGGCAGAGATCACGGTCTACAAGTCCACGGGCCACGCGGTTGAGGATGCAGCCACCGCGCGGCTGGTTTACGACCGGGCTCGCGCTGAAGGGGTCGGGACCTCGCTCGTTCTCTAAATCTCGATCAGGCGCGACGGAACGGCGTTGATGATGCGCGTGCCGCCGGCGCGCCGCTCCGGCTGCGTCTTTCCGTATGGATGAATGTGGCCGTGCACCAGGAGCACGGGGCGCAGGTTCCGGATGATCCTGTGAAAGGCGACGAAGCCGACATGGGCGGCGTCCTCCGCCGGGCCGACCCCGAATGGGGGCGCATGCGTGATCAGCACGTCGAGCCTGCGATGGCCTGACGGGACGCGTTTCAGGCGCGCCCGGAGCTCGAGGTTGAGGGCACGCCACCGCATCTGCGGCTGCGTGTACTGGTTGGGTCCGTCCTTGTAACGAAGGCTACCGCCCAGGCCCCCGACGCGCAGCCCTTGCACCTCCATGATTCGACCGTCGACGTTGTCGCAACCCTCCGGCCCCGGTATCGCAACACGGTGGTCGAGGGCCACGAATGTCGTATCAAGTGGCCTCACGTTCGGATCGTGGTTTCCAGGCACGTAGAGCAGGGGCACGTTGAGGCTGGTGATCAGGTACTCGAGGTGGTCGAATGGCAGGTCGCCGCACGAAACGATGAGCTCCGGCCTGAGCATCTGAAGCTTGTCCCCGTATAAGAACTCATCGATTTCGTCCGCTACCGCGAGAATCCTCAGGCGAGGACCTCTTTTCTGGACGAGAGCCGCCCGACCTCCGCGGCGCGCACTGCCTCGAAGCCTTCGGCGAGCCCCTCCGTCAGGATGCGGGCGATTTCCGACGCCGAGTGAAGCCTGGGAATATAGACGAAGTCCGCGCCCGCCGCGTAGAGCTCGAGCGCCTGCGGGATGTGCTCGGTGGTGACCATGACCTTCGCCTTCGGGCACGTGACGCGGACGTTGCGCAGCATCCGGAGATTGCTCGTGCCGCGAAGCACGTCGTCCGTGATGCTGCACACGACCAGCTCCGCCTCCTCGATGCCCGCGTGCCGCAGTGTGTCCGCGTGCGCGATGTCGCCGTAGACCGAGCTGATCCCTCGCCGGCGAAGCTCAGCCATGACCCTCGGGTTGAAATCGATCACCAGGACCTTGTCGAGGAGGACCTGCCCTTCGACCGCGGAGCCGGCATTCTCGAGCTCGAAGAGGATCGAGCTGGCATCGCGGAAGAAACCCAGAAAGACCACCGTCTCGTCGCGCGATGCTTTGCGGGCCGGGGCGGCCTCCCCCACGTCGAGATCCCTGACCCGGAGCAACTTGAGCCCCCTGCTCAGGACGCGCTGCACCCCGTGGCTCGAGTTGATCATGTAGGTCGAGACGACCGAGGTGATCGCGAAGGTCATTATCACGATCGTCACGACGTCGTTGTCGATCTGAGGTTTTGCAAACGACCGACCCAGGGATGCGATCACGATCGAGAACTCGCTGACCTGGGCAAGGTTGATGGCCGGCAGCAGGCTTGCGCGATGGCCCAGCCTGAGCGCGTACAGGATCGGCACGACTGACAGGCGGCTGACGATCACGAACGCTGAGGCGGCCAGCGCTATCTCGACCACGCGAAGGCTCGGGATCTCGATCTGCATGCCGAGCGCAACGAAAAACAACGTGACAAAAAAGTCGCGGAGGCTCACGGCCTTTGCCATGACGTCGAGGTTGTACGGGAAGGTCGAGAGGCTGACCCCCGCGATGAGCGCTCCCATCTCGCGCGAGAGGCCGATGACGCTGGCTGCCCCGGCGAGGAAGAAACACCACGCCAGCGCGCTGACCAGGACGAGCTCGGGGGCCTTTGCGACAGCGCGGAACAGGTGGGGAAGGATGTACTTCGAGATGGCGAAGCCGCCTACCACAAGCAGGGCGCCGCGCCAGATCGAGAAGGCAAGCGGGAGCAGATTCGGGTTGAGGAGGTTCGGCTGCACCGCGAGCATGGCCACCGCCCACATGTCCTGGATCACAAGCACCCCCAGCGTGATTCGGCCAGGCAGCGTGTCGAGCTCGAACTTGTCGTTCAGGAGCTTGACGACCACCAGGGTGCTGGACAGGCTCGTGCAGGCAGCGAGGTATACCAGCGCATAGTCGCCACCCGTGTTGCGGATGCCGATGGCATAGAAGAAAGCGAGACCCAGGCCTATGCAGATGGGAACCTGCAGTGCTCCGGTGAGCAGCACGGCGGGTCCGGCCGAGGCCAGCTTCTTGATGTCGATCTCCAGCCCGATGATGAAGAGCAGCAGGATCAGTCCGATCTCCGCCACCGTTGCGATGCTGGCTTGATCGGTCACGAAGTTCAGGCCGTGCGGACCGATCACGACTCCGGTCACGAGGTAGGCGAGGATCAGCGGCTGGCGGAAGCGCCAGCCGACCAGCGCTAGCAGCGCCGCCGCGCCGACGCAGATGCCGATGCTGGCCAGCAGCCCGGTGGGCGCGTTCACCGGCTCACGCGTGCCGAGTCGACGCGATTCCATCGACCCTCGAAGACGGATGCCTCTGAGGGGGCGCCGAGGATGAGGAAGCGCTTGTGCTCGATCCCTTCGATGAGGGACGAGGCTAGCTGCTCGAGCGTCACAGATGTGTCCATGCCTTTGTCGGGCCCGCTGAACAGGCGGCCCACGCCGCGCGACCTGGTGTTCTGACCGATCCGCGGTCCCCTGGCTCCCGGACAGAAGATCGATGCGCTGATTCCTGAGCCCTGCAGCTGTCGCGCGAGCCCTTCGGTGAAGACCGCCAGCGCGGCGTGACCTGTGTCGTAAGGCAGAGACGTTGGATCGCCCGGCATCAGCCCGCCGTACGACACGACGTTGACGATGTGTCCCGAGCCGCGCTCCGTCATGTGCGGCAGGAACGCGGCCGACGTGCGCACCGCGCCGACGAGGTTCGTCTCGAGCATCCACGTCCAGTCGTCGCCTGAGATCTTGTCCACCCTGCCCTGGAGCAGCACGCCGGCCGCGTTGACGACGACATCGACGCGACCCAGGGACCTGAGCGAATCGCGGGCCAGCGATCGAACCGAGGCGTCGCTCCTCACGTCGGTCGAGAGAGCGATCGCGGCTTCGGACGTCCCGAGCCGGAGCACCTCTTCGATCGTGCGGTCCATGCGCGGCCCGTCGAAATCGGCGACCACGATGCTCGCGCCCTGGTGGGCGAACGCCTTGGCCACGGCGCGGCCCAGCCCACTGCCTCCCCCGACGACGACAGCCACCCGCTGCGAGTAAGCCCCGTGCGAGCGCGGGCCGGCTTCGGAATCGATGGACACCCGCCGCATTCTATTCACCAGCGCCCGCAATCGCTGCGGCGCTCACGCCGCCGTCCTCGTTTCGGAGAGTACGGTCGGCTATGGCCGCGACAGCATCGTCATGGGTTGCCGCGATGATGGTCGTGCCGCCGCGAGAGGGTCCACCGCGCCGCGAGCTGGCGGCGCGCGAGACCCGCCAGGGTGAGGGCCCGCAACCCGGGAACTAGGCTCGCTTGAAACGAAGGGCGGTGTAGATGTCGTCGATCGCCACAAATGCCACCGGCTTGTAGCCGGTCAGCAACGTGATCTCTCTAAGCACGTCGCGTTTCGTCCACCATGGGGTCGCCGGCAGGTCGGTCGCCCGCCCCGCCTGGCCGCCCTTCGGTCTGTGGCCGGCCGCGGGCCTAAGCTTCTTTGCCATGGAGCTGAAGCCGGTCTCAGCGTCTCCGAGGACCGGAAGCGAGCGCTGCGAGCCCAGATGACCCATCTCGAGCAGCTTATATAGAAGGATGGGCGGAGTCTCGCGGCTCGCCAAGGTGGCGCTGCTGCTCCTGTTCATGGCCGTCGCCGGCGGCTGCTCGATCGGCGGACCGTCGAACTTCATCTTGAGCAGCGCATCGGTCGACGAGTCGTACGTCTGCCCCACCTCCGCCAACGACCTGTCCTACACCATTCACGCCAGGATCGGCGTGCAAAACGGCACCTCCAGCGCCGTTACGATCAGGTCGGTCGCGGTCGTGATGACCTTGGCCGCGGTCAAGGGCGGCTGGCTGGAACACGTGGGAGACAGGTACGACGCCGGCGGCGTCACCGTATCGCCGGTCACGGTCAGAGCCGGCAGCAGCGCCTCGCTGAAGTTGAACATCCCGAGCGCGTGCACGAACGGCAAGGTCCCGAGCGCGGGCGCCAGCTATGGCGAGTACTCGGTCGCCTTCACGGTCGTCACCTCCTCGGGCACCCACACGATCCAGAGCCAGAACCGGCACCGCATCGTCGCCGCCTGAGTCCAGGGCCATGGCTTGCGGCGCAGCCCGCGCGGGCCATGCATTCAGCAGGTCACATCCCTCATCGCCGCTTTGCGCGCAGGCAAAACCATCCGGATTTTGCCTCACGTCTCGCCTAGGGCCTTGGGCGCGCTCAGGCGTTGCCCCTGTGGGAGGGTCAAACCGTGTTCATGCCGCGCGCCTTCATGATTTCCGCCGGGTTCCTGCTCGCCGGCCTGCTTGGCCTGGGAGCCTACTTCCTGCCGGTGTTCCAGGCTGCCGGCTCAACGGCCGGCCCCGCGGCGATTCCCAATCTCGATCCTCTGTATCCGTCCACCGGCCCCTTCACAGTCCTGCTCCTGGGTTCAGACGACGACGCCAAGTTTCCGCCCGACCGGCTGAACACCCAGTCGATGATCCTTGTCCGAGTCGACCCGGCCGCCAAGCAGGCGACCATGCTCTCGATCCCGCGAGACCTCTGGGTGCCCATCCCCGACCAGGGTGAGGGCAAGATCAGCACCGCGTATCAGCTGGGCGGTGCTCCGGCCGCGATCGCGGCGGTACAGAGCAACTTCAAGGTCCACATCGACGACTACGCGTGGATCGGATTGAACGGGCTGGTCAAGCTGATCGACCAGCTGGGCGGAGTGAACATCGTGGCGACCAACCCCGTGATGGACAACTTCTATCCCTCCGACCTGAACGGTGCGTACCCGTACGACTACTACCGCG
>JBOHUQ010000059.1:0-17333 GCA_050734495.1 Candidatus Dormibacteraceae bacterium | reverse complement strand
GGCCAGGGCGAACCACCACGTATCGCTGCACGTAGCTGTCCTGTACGGCGTCGCCACCCTGATCTATGCCGCCGTCGTCGTCACGATCGGTTTTCTCGTCCCGTTAGGCAGCCTCCTCCTGACCGCTCTACTGCCATTCGTGTACGCGGTCCTGGTTCCGACCCTGGCCTCGTTCCGCGTCGATGAAGCCGGAGCGCCGCGGCAGGCCTGAAAGCTGTGGCGCGAGGCGTTGAGAGCTACGTTCTAGAGGTTTCGTCCCATTCGGGGTGCTTGCGAAAGAGGCCACCCCAACCAATGTGAAACCAATGCTCCTCGCGGTAGGCCGGCAGGGCGTGCACCTCGGCGTTCGAGAGGTCGGTCACGATGTGCTTGGTCGTGATCTTCTTGATTCGCGCCGCTGATATTTCCACTGGCTTACCGCCCTGCCTGGGCTTGACGGCGATGCCGTGAAAGATGTCCTCCTCCTCGTCGCCCAGGAGGGATTCAGCGGTCCCGATCTCGGAACCGTCCGCCGCCACCACCGGAGCGCGATACGGCATCGCCCGCCATGCCACGACCGTCTCGTCATCGAACATGACCACAACGATACGCACGCTCTTTACTCGCCGCACCTGGACACGAGGTTCAGTCGGGCGCCTACACGACTCACGCCGGCTTCAACACGAGCTGCGTCAGCAGCTGGTGCTCGCACGGTCCCACTGAACGGGAGCTGATCTAGCTCCGCCGGCGGAGCACCATCTGCGTCTGCGTGACTTTGGCCACGAGCCGTCCCGTGGCGTCGCGCACCGACGTCTCGACAACGATGGTCGTGCCGCCGACGTGGAGTGGGGTGGAAGTCGCCGTCACCGTGCCCGAAGGGACAGCGCCGAGGAAGTTCGTCTTCGATTCGATCGTCGCCGTGCCCGACGCGCCTTCCGGCAGGTTCAGCATCGCGCACGCGCCTCCGGCCGCATCGGCGAGCGACATGATCGCGCCGCCATGCAGGATTCCGTTGGTCGTGCACAGGCCCGGGTCCCAGTCGAGCAAAAGCGCGACCCCTTCGGCAGCGTATTTGTCGGCACGGACGCCGAGCGTCGCGCAATAGGGCATCGCCTCGCGTAACAGTGCCGTGGCGGCTTGATCAGTCACGCGTCACCTATAACATGCCGGGGGTGCATCCGCCGGACGAGGTTGGACTCCAGCAGACTTACTGCGTCGCCTTTGCGAAGGTACGGCGGCCGTCCAGCCGGTCGGCCAGCCCGCGTAAGCGCCACGCGATCCATGTGTTGAGGCCCGCGGACTGATCGATCTGCGGCAAGAGCCGCGCTCTCAGCTCAGACTCCCGCACCACGGCTTCGTGGCGCTCCAGCAGCAGGCGCTCCGAGGTGTACGCATCCATGCCGGCCAGTATAGGTCAAATCCATGATCAATAGTCAATCATCTTTGCAATCAATCGTGCTAATATAGCCATCAACCTATGCCAATTCAGGCAGAGCGAGAACTGACCATCAGCATCAAGGTAGCGCCGTCGGCCGCCCTCGAGTTGATGTGGGTGCTCCACAACGGCGGCGCGGATCATGTGCTCGAGGGCCGGTTCGCATCGATAGAGGCGGTGCGGGTCGCCTTTGGGCCCACGCTCCGATCCTTCTGGAGTGACGACATCCGAGGTTTTGGCGAGATGGTCGTCCTCGCCGACCGCAGCCGAACGCTGCTCGATTCTGACATGCATGGCTTCTTCGCCGGAATCGAGGTTGCGGCTGGGTCAAGCGCGGCCACTCCGTCGCTCTTGTCTGAGTCACCGGCCGAGCGGAGCGCGATCGACGCGCGGCTGGAGGCCCTGCGAACGGACCCGAATGTTCGCGCACGCTACATCACGTTGCTCGAGGAAGTTTGGGACGCGGTGCGGGTCGAGTGGGAACACACCGGGCGGGCGGCTGTCATCGCGGCAACACGCGATTGGCAGAAGCAGCTGGCCGATGGCACTCCCTTTCGCGACTTGCTTCAGCGCACCCGACTCTGGCCTGGGCGCCCCGACGTCGAAGGGCTCGCCGATGCCGCCGCGGCCGACGGACGCATCGTGCTCACGCCTGGTTGGTTCTTTGGCGATATCCACGTCGAGGAGCTCGACGGTTGGATGTACCTCGGCCGCGGCATTCAGCCCCACAGCCACGGCGCCGACCTGCGCCATACCGCCAACCACGTATCGAAAACCATGAAGGCCTTCGCCGACCCGACCCGGCTCGCGATCCTGATGTGGCTCGCACAAAGGCCGGCGTCGGTGACCGAGATCTCGCGCCAGTTCAAGCTCTCGCAACCGACGGTCAGCGCGCACGTCCAGCTCTTGCGCGAAGCCGGCGTCATCGAAGACAGACCCTCTGGGAGGAGCTCGTTGCTCAGCGTCAGCGAGGAGAGCGTGAGAGAGGTTCTGGGCGGCGCCGAGGAATCCCTCCTGAAGGGCTGTCACCAGTAGCGCCCGCTCGGCGAGACAAGCTCACCGATTGGCGACCAGCAGCTCCAGCGAGTCGACGAGCCTCGGCCCAGGCCGGTTGAAGTAAGCAGAGCCGTCAAGCACGACCACGCGCTTTGCGCCGACCGAGTCGATCGTGTCGCGCACGACGCAGGCTGCGGCTTTCGCCCGCTCGAGGTCGAATCCGCACGGCGCGAGGATCAACAGGTCCGGCCGCGCGGCCACGACGTCGCTCCAATCCATCGCCACCGAGGGGATGCCCGGCCGCGCCAGGGGATCCTCGATGCCAGCCAGTGCGAGCAGGTCCGGCGTCCAGTGGCCGGCGCGATAGGGAGGGTCGATCCATTCGAGAAACACACCCCGGATGGGCGTGAGCGAGCGCGCCTTTTGCGAAGCCTCATCAACGCGACGGCGCAGGTCGTTCATCAAGCACGTGGGATCCACGCCGCCAGCCTCGGCCAGCTCTTCGATGTCGTCGAGCACGTCCTGGAAGGAATGCGGATGCTGCCGGATCATGCGGATTCCGGCCAGCTCCTGGGCAACCTGGTCGGCCGGGATCGCGCACACGTCGCAGATGTCCTGAGCGACCACGAGGTCGGGTTTGAGCGCGAGGATCGCGTCCGTGTCCACGGAGTACAGCGAGCGGCCTTCCCTCGCGGCCAGAGAGACCGCCGTGTCAATCTCGCCGCTTGCCTTGTCGGAGAGCTGAAGGGTCGATCGCGTGACGATGGGAAGCGACGCCGCTTCGGGTGGGTAATCGCACTCGTGCGTGACCGCGACGACCTGGTCTCCGAGCCCGAGCGCGAACAGCGCCTCCGTCGCGCTCGGCAGAAGTGAAACGATCCTCACCCGGCGGCTGCTTCTTCTCGTAGACGCTCGAGCACCTGCTGGAACGCTTCATACGGCTGGGCGCCGAGCACCAGGTAGCGCCGGCCGAAAATGTGCGCCGGGATGGCGTTGATTCCGACTGACTCCGCATCAGCCCGGTGGTCGTCGATCGCGGCCGCATAGCGATCCTCGTCGATCGCAATCCTCAGCTGAGCGGGATCCAGACCAACATCGGTGCCGATCCGCACGAGATCGTCCACGTTTTCGAGCCGCGCGGTCCCCTCCCAGTGCTCCTTCAACAGCGCGCCGTGCATCGCGTCGAACTTGCCGTGCTCGCGGGCGAACTCCGCGGCGCCCAGCGCGCGGCGCGAGTTGATGATCACGTCACGCTGCTTCATCGTCAGGCCGACCTCGGCCGCGATCGTTTCGAGGTGTGTGCGCATCTGCTCGAAGCGGGCCCCGCCGAAGTAAGTCTCGCGCGGAATACCTTCGACGGGCGCCTCAGGGTGAAGCTCATAGGGCAGCCACGTCACCTTGACGAGGTTCTCGCGCTCGAGCTGCTCGACTCGGACCGAGTCGATGTAGCACCAGGGTCAAACGTAGTCGGAGAAGACGATCAGCTCTACCGGCGCACTCACAGCCACCTGACAACTATCCCTCAACCGCCGCATGGCACACTGAAGACAAGATCGCGAGCACGTTGAGCGCCCGCCAGCCACACCAGCTCGGGGTTTCAGGAGGCAATGGACGATGGCAGAGACGCAGACGCTTCGCCATCCTCTCGGATCCGCAAGGCGCCGTGTTCAGATGCGCGCCGCCGCGACCTGCGCGGCCACCCGCGCGTTGTTCACCACGAGCTCCACGTTCAGGTCCAGGGAGCGGCCGCCCGAGAGCTCCGCCATCCGGGCGAGGAGTCGCGGCGTGACCTCGGATCCCGCCAATCCCACAAGCTCGCTCACAGCGCGCTGAGCCATCTCCTCAGCATCATCGAGATCGGCGGGCGGCGGTAGGGCGACGACGATCCCTCGCGTGCCCGTGTCCCACGCCGCCCGCAGCACACGTGCCGCCTCCTGGGGCCCATCGACCCGCGCGCTCACTGGGCACCCGCTGTGCCTGGTGTAGAAGGCAGGGAACTCGTCGGTGCCGTAACCGAGCACCGGAACCGACAGGCTCTCCAACCTTTCGAGCGTCAACCGAAGGTCCAGGATGATCTTGGCGCCGGCGCAAAACACCGCCACCGGCGTGCGCCCCAGCTCCACCAGGTCGGCCGACACGTCTTCGGGGTGTCCTCGGTGAACGCCCCCGATTCCTCCGGTGGCGAAAAACCGGATGCCGGCCATGGCGGCCGCGCGCATCGTGGCAGCCACCGTCGTCGCTCCAACCTCACCCCTGGCGATCGCCGGGCCGAGGTCCCGTGAGCTCACCTTGACAGCGCCGGCGGCCACCCGCTCGAGGTCGGCCGCGGCAAGCCCGACGCGCAGTTTGCCGTCGAGCACCGCAACGCTTGCCGGGACGCCCCCTTCCTTTCTGATGGCTGCTTCGCATTCGAACGCGGCTCGCAGGTTGTGCGGCGACGGCAGCCCCTGCCCGACGATGGACGTCTCGAGGGCCACGACCGGGCGACCTGAAGCAACCGCGTCCGCGACCTCTCGCGATACCTGGAGGGGGACTTTCAGGTCGGTCTCGCTCCGCTTCGCGTGACCGCTTCCGAGCCAACGATCACCGCGCGCTCGGCCGCTTCCACCGGCGTGGCGCCGTGCAGCCATGCGACGCAGAAGGCAGCCGCGAAAGCGTCTCCCGCACCGGTGCCGTCGATGTTCCGCACAACTGGGGCGGGTATGAGCCGCCCGAACACGCTGCACCCGGCAGAGCCGAGCTTGATCACCGGCACCTGCGCGAGGTGCTCCGCGGGGATGCCGATCGTCGCCACCTCGGCCGCCGTGCCAAAAAGAAGCTCAGGCTTGAGGCGCGCGAGGTCGTACGCCATTCTCGTCGGGCCGTACCGCCGCAGACCGGCCACCGACGAAAGGTCGACCGAGAGCATCCCTCCTCGATCGCGGATGAACGCGATCGCGGCGCGAGTTGCTTTGCCGAGCGGATCCAGGAACAGCGAATAGGCGGGGACGTGGATCAGCTGCACGCCGTCGAACCAGGCCGCGACGAGGTCGTCTGGACGCAACCCGACGCTGGCCCCTCGCTCTGTGGCCATCGCGCGATCTCCGTCGACTCCGACGAGAACGGCGATCGCGCCCGTGGGCTCATCCGCCCAGACCGGGCAGACCTCGACGCCCTTGGCTTCCAGGTCGGAAACCAGTCGCCTGCCGCGGTCGTCGTCGCCGACCCGTGTGACGAGGCGTACCGGTTCCGCCAGGCCGGCTGCCCAGGCGCAGAAGTTCGCCGCCTGGCCTCCACCACCGACCCCGATCCGGGCCGTTCGGTCGTCATCGGGCCGTAGCGGACCGTCGGGGATGATCGTGATGTCGAGCAGCAGGTCTCCGATCGAGAGGATCACGCTTGGAAGGAGAATAGCTGCCGTCGGTATTGGCGTCGCGGATCCCAGCAAGTTCTGAGGGCCCTATCAGCCTGGCCCCATGCGGGCCCTTCACTCGATTGGTGCCGGTGCGGCATCCGGCTTCATCGGGGAATCGCCGACGTGAGCAGACCCCAGGCCTCCAGGCGATCCCTGAGCTTCGCTTCGGCCTGGTCATCGAGCGATGCAACCGGCGGAGCGCACCATGGTTCGCACATCCCTTGCAGGTGACAGGCGGCTTTGATCGCCGCCGGAAAAACGCCTCCACGCAGCGCCATCACCAACTGGTAGAGCTTGTCCTGGCCCGCTCGCGCCGCGGCCAGGTCCCCCCGCTGAAAGTCGTCATAGACGTGCACGATCCAGCCGGGTGCGACGTTGGCAGCCCCGCAAATCGTCCCCGCGCCGCCTATCGCAAGCGATGCCAGCAGCATCGTGTCGCTGCCGGTGAAGACCCGGAACCGGGGCAGCTCGCGGGTCGCGATACAGACGCCTTCGAAGTACTCGAAATCGCGACTGGAATCCTTGATTCCCACGATCGTTCCTTCGCGCGCAAGCGTGGCCACGGTGTCCGGCTGGGCGACCACCTTCGTGTACTGCGGGATGTTGTAAAGCAGGATTGGGAGAGGGCTGTCCTTGGCCAGGCTGCGGTAAAACGCAAGGAGCGTGGCCTGGTCGATGAGGTAGTAGAAGGGAGGGGCGACCAGCGCTGCCGCCGCGCCCAGGCGCGCCGCGGCTTCGACCTCGACCCGCGCCGCCGCAAGGTGGCTCTGCGCCACACCACAGATCACGGGCACACGGCCCGCCGCCGCCGCGACCACGCTCGAGACGAGCGTGCGGCGCGCGGTTTCATCGAGCGACGCCGTCTCTCCAGTCGATCCCAACGCCAGGACGGCGCGCACGCCACCGGCAATCACGTGCTCGACCAGGCGGGCCACGCCAGGCTCGTCGACTTTTCCGTCGCTGCGCAACGGGGAGATCAGTGCCGGCACCACGCCCGTGAGCTCTTCGAGCTTGACCATCAAACTTCAGCCGACCACTGAAACAAACCGGTTGCGCAGCAGCCCGATGCCCTGCACCTCGGTTTCCATCACGTCTCCGGGCTTCAGGAACTCTGGGGGCGTGCGCGCGAAGCCCACGCCGTCCGGCGTCCCCGTCGCGATGAGCGATCCGGGCAGCAGTGTCATGCCCTTGGAGACCCATTCGATGATCGCATCGACGGGGTAGATCATGTCCCGGGTGTCGCCCTCCTGCTTCACAACACCGTTGACCCGAAGGAACAGCTTGAGGGACTGAGGGTCCTCGACCTCGTCCCTGGTCACCACCCACGGGCCGGTAGGGCTGGAACGATCGAGGCTCTTGCCCTTGAAGTACTGGCCGCCCCAGCCCCTCTGGATGTCGCGCGCGGTGACGTCGTTCAGCACCGTGTATCCGAATACATGATCCATGGCACGAGCTCGTTTGATGTTCGCGCCGCGCTTGCCGATGACGACGCCCAGCTCCACTTCCCAGTCGATCTGGTCGCTGATGCTCGGGTCGATCGCGATGTCGGCGAAGGGCTCAGTCAGCGAGGTGATCGCCTTGGTGAAGATGGTCGGTGGGGCGGGCTCCCTACCCTCCATCAACGCGGTTTCTTCGGCATGCTTTTGGTAGTTGCGCCCGAGCGCGATCACGTTGCCTCGCGGCTCGTCGAGCGGGGCCAGGACCTCCAGGTCCGCGAGGCGCCGGAACTTCGAGCGGGACGAGGCCAGCGCGGCCTTCGCGTGGGCGAGGCCTTCGTCGCCCGAGTCGATGAGGGCGCGCAGGTCCGCAATCTCGGACAGCTCTACAACCTCGTGATCGCTACCCGGGCGCAGGGCGCCGAGCTTCGGTCCGCTGTCGGCTTTGAACATCAGAAGTCTCATGTCTTGTCGTAATCCTCCTCTGGTGAAACCGGGGTGCTGGTCCCGGCCCCTAAAAACAGCTCCTCAAAGTCCTCACGCCTGAGGAGCTCGTCCGGGCGTCCTTCCAGCCTGGTCTGTCCCGAGACCAGGACGCTTGTCCAGTCCGCGATCTTCAGGGCCGCGCGCGCCCTCTGCTCCACGAGCAGCACGGACTTCCCGACTGCGGCAAGTCGCTTCACGTGCTCGCTCAAGAGGCTGTCGGCCACCTTGGGCGAGAGGTTGGCGGTGGGCTCGTCGAGTATCAAGACCTTCGGATCCAGCATCAGCACGCGAGCGATGGCGAGCATCTTGCGCTCGCCGCCGCTCAACTTGTCTGCGCGGCGCCTCAGCAGCGGCGGCAGCTGCGGAAACACGTCGCCGACCTCGGCGACTCGAGCGCGGATCTGAGCCTTGCTGAGCAGGTAGCCGCCCATCTCCAGGTTCTCCAATACCGTGAGAGGCTCGAAGATGTCGTTGACCTGGGGCACGTAGCCGACCCCACGCCTGGCAAGCTCCTCCGGCGGTCGGTTTGTGACGTCGCGGTCGCTCAGCATGATCCGGCCCTCGGTCACGCGCAGGATGCCGACGAGGCTCTTGAGCAGCGTGCTCTTGCCCGCCCCGTTGGGGCCGATGATCGCGACGATCTCGCCGGGCCCGACCGCGAGCGAGACGTCGCGGATGACGGGGACGCCGCCATAGCCGGACGTGACATGCTCGGCTCGCAGGCTGGGCGCCGGTCGTCCACCCACCCGCTGCTCGCTATCCGACGAGGTAAGCGTCAACAATCTCCTGCTGTCGCCTCAAGCTGGCCATCGTCCCGCTGCCGATGACCTTACCCTGCGCCATCACCACAACCGTGTCGCACAGCCTCTCCACCATGTGGAGCTCATGCTCGACCATCAGGATGGTCAGCCCTCCAGCGCGCAGGTCCTGGAGGTAGTACTGGATTTCCTCGACGATCTTCGGGTGCACGCCCGACATCGGCTCGTCCAGGAGGAGCAGTCGAGGATGCAGCATCAGAGCCCGCATGATCTCGATTAAGCGCTTCTGTCCACCGCTCATCGACCCGGCATAGTCGGACTCCTTGGCGCTCATCCCGAAACGCTTGAGCAGCCCGCGCGCCTCGTCGACCACGCGGTGCTCGTCCGCGTCCCAGTAGCGCTTGCCCATCAGCGCGCCGAACAGGGAATCGCCCCTGTGGCTCGGAGCCGCCACCAGGAGGTTCTCGAGCACCGTCAGCTGCGCGAACTCCGACGGCAGCTGAAAGGTCCGGACGAGACGGCGGCGGGCCCGCTGGTAGGCGGGGAGACGGGTGATGGCCTCGCCATCGAAGACGATCGTTCCGCTGGTTGCCGGAAGCGTGCCGGCGAGCACGGCCATGAAGGTGGACTTGCCGGCACCGTTGGGTCCGATCAGGCCCGTGATCTTCCCGGGAGTCACCTCGAGCGAGACGCCGTCCACGGCTCTCATTCCCTCGAAGTGGCGGTGGATGTCGGTCGCCACCAGCATCGGCTCTGTCGCGACGGTCGGCGTCGAGCTCAATCCGGGCCGCCTTCGAAGACCCTGCGCGGCTCCGGCCGGACGCCCTGGGGCCGGAACCAGAGAAACCCGAGGATGAGCAGCCCGATCGCGACCCACTGCAATGCCGAGATGAGGTTGGGGGGCCCCAGGTTCGCGATGTTGGGGTTGCTGTTCAGCAGGCGGGTCACCTCCTCGAAGCCCACCGGGACGAGAAGGGCCCCGAGGATGGCGCCGATGTTGTTGCCGCGCCCACCCACGATGATCGCGGCAAACAGGATGATCGTCTCGGGGTACAGCCACACGGAGGGCGCCCAAATCTGGATGAAGCCGACGAGAATCGCGCCGGACAGGCCGGCGATCACACCGCCCACCATGAAGGTCGTCATCTTGAGACTGACCGGGTTCTTGCCGATCGAGGCGGCAGCGATCTCTCGCTCACGCATCGCCCTCAGGCTCCGTCCGTAGGGTGAGTTGACGACCCGGTTGACCACCGCGAACGCAATCACGACCGCCACGGCGGTGACCCCTACATAGAGGTATTGATAGCTTTCCGTGTTGGGATCGATGCGGTCTGAGAGGGGCGGTGGAACCAGGGCAAGGCCAGCGGCGCCTCCCAGGAACTTGTCGGCGTTGGTGATCACCGTGTTGGCGATCACAGAGAGCACGAGGAGAGCGATCGCCTGGTAGTCGCTCCGCAACTTCCGGAGCACGACGAACCCGACCGGGATGGCGAGCAGGCCACCGGCTACCGCGCCGCCGATCCAGGGGATGGGGAAGGGAAGCTGAAGGCCGCCGACGTAGTGCTGGAATCCGCCGTTTGCGGTGTCCGGCGGCAGCGACAGGATGGCCGCGGCGTAGGCGCCCACCGCCTGAAACACGATGAAGCTGAAGTTGACGATGCCCGAGACGCCGAACTGGAGGTTGAGCGCGAGGCACGCGATGATGTCGATCCCGGCGTAGATGAGCAGGTTGGCGGCGTAATAGGTGTTCATCCGGCGGCAGCCAGGGCGCCGCGCTTGGCGAGGAGGCCCTGCGGCCGGAGGACCATCACCAGGACAAGGATGCCGAACGCCACGACCTCCTTGTACTCAGGCGACCACGCCGCGGCGCTCAACTCCGTGATCAGTCCGATGAGCACGGCTCCGAGCATGGCGCCGTATGGCTGGCCGGCTCCGCCCAGCACCGCGGCGGCCAGGATGGTGATGAGAAACGCAGAGCCGTTTGCGATGGCGAACGAATCCGCGTTCAACGCGGCAACCACGCCGGCCAACCCGCAGAGCGCCCCTGTGATGAGCCATACGGAGTCGATCACCCGTTGGGTCGGAATGCCGCAGTTGCGGGCCAGCGTCGGGTTGGCCGCCGTCGCGCGCATCGCCTTGCCCAGCCGTGTGTAGGTGAGCAGTGCGTGGATGACGACCATCACGACCACGGCAATGCCGATGACGATGATCTGGTCCCTGGTCAGGACGATGCTGCCGAGGCGGATGAGGCTTCCGGCGTTCTCCTGGTAGGAGACGCTGTAGTACCCGACGATAGGGAGGAGCAGGTTGGAGATCATCAGCGAGACGGCCAGCGAAACGATGACCATCCCAAGGTGTGCGGTGCCTTTGCGCATGAAGGGCGCATAAACGACCCGGTTCAGGAGAAAGGAGAACACCGCACCGAACAGCGCGCCGGCGATCATCCCGATCCAGATGCTGAGGCCCGCTTTGTTCAAGTAGTAGGCGAGGTAGGCGGCGGAGATCATCACCTCGCCGTAGGCCAGGTTGATCATGTTGGTGATCCCGAACTGCATGGTGAACCCCACCGCAGCGATCGCGATCACCGACATGCTGACGAGGCCGAAGCCGAACGCCGCTACGAAAATGTTCACGGAGCTAGTGTCTCGGGCCCGGAGTCCGCTGCGTCACTTCGGGTCCGAGACACGCTGGCCCACTTGGGTTGCTGAGAGGACTCTAGATTCCGCCCGCGGTGGCGATCGTTGCAGTTTGCTCCGGCGTCATCTGCCCGGCCTTGACCTCGTTGCCCTGGTTGTCATACGTGACCCAGATGTAGCCCGACACGGAGTTGTTGTACGCATCGAAGCTGTTCAGCCCGCCGGCGCCCACGAACTGGATCGACTTGCCGGCCTTGATCGCCGCAACCCCGTCCTTATATGTGGCGACCACCGTGGCGCCGCTCGAGCCGTTGGCGATCTCCTTGATCTTGGGGTTGTAGACGGTGGGGTCCGCACTGTTGGTCTCGGTCATCGCGAGCGCGGTCAGGATGATGCCGTCGTACAGGTGAAGGGTCGATCCGCGCTGCTTGTACTTTGGCGCGTCGGCGAAGGTCGACGCGGCGGCGTTGAGGTTGGTGATGAACTCGTCGTAGGCCGGACCCGAAAATGTGTACCCGAGGTCGACGCCCGCGTAGTACTTGACCAGGTCGTCGACGCCGATCGCGTCGCGGACCTGCTGGAACCACGTGGGGTCGATCGTGGCGGAGGTGCCGATGAAGGGAATCATCTGCCCGCCGTTCTGGGTCTTCACCTCTTTCAGATAGGTCCCCGCAGCGCCCAGCGCCTCGGTGAGGATCACGTCAGGATGAGTTGCGAGCATGGCGGCGACCTCGGTCCGGTATGACGTTCCCGGGGTCAGATTGATCGGCTGGTTGATTGCGATAGTGCCGCCGAGCTTGGTGAAGGCATTGGTTGCAGGCGCCACGAAAGCCTGTGAACCGATGTCGTTGCCGAACACGAGGGCGGCCCTCTTGTAAGGCGCATGTCCCGGGCCATACAGCGCGCTGCCGACCATCGCGTACGCGTCGTAGATGTCTGCGGGCACGAGGCGGTGGAAGTATTTCAACGTTGTCTTGTTGAACTCCGTCTGCCCGGTCATGCAGAACATCGGGATGTGGGCCCGGTCGATGATCGGAGCCACGGCCGCCGCTTCGTCAGAGGTGCAGCCGACCACGGCCATCAGGTTCGAGTTGCCGGCGATCATCGCGTTGGCGGCCGGGACCCCGTCAGCTGGCTCGCCGCGCGAGTCGAACTTCTGGCAGCTGACCTGCCGTCCGCCCACGCCCCCGTTGTTGTTGATCGATGGGGCAGCCGCCAGGCAGGCGGCGTAATAGGCCGGGCCCAGGGCTGCGTCAGCGCCGGTGAATGGAGCGATGACACCCACGAGCAAAGGTCCGCTCCCGAGACCGCTGCCGCCGCTGGAGTTGCCTCCGCCACAAGCGGCGAGAATCACCAGGGCGCCAAGCGCCGCCACCATCTTGTACCGTTCGAACCCTCTCACAATCGTTCCTCGCTCCTTACTGATAAGGCTGCATAGGCTGTCGGATTGTCGACATTATTGAGGATAATCTGGGCGATGGCAAGGAGCGCGCTCCGCGAACCAGTTGGGCCGGAGGCCGGTCAAACAGCCTACCGCCGCTTGCGCGACGGCATCGCGAACGGACAGTTCCATCCCAACGAGCGCCTCGTGGAAGCTTCAATCGCAACCCAGCTCGGTGTAGGCAGAACGGCCGTCCGCGCTGCGCTGGTCCGGCTCGACCAGGAAGGTCTCGTGACCTTGGAGCCGAACCGAGGTGCACGGGTGAGGCTCATCTCAGACCGCGAGGCCCTGGAGATCGAGGAGGTGCGGGCCACGCTCGAAGTGATGCTGACCCGCCGGGCAGCCACGCGAGCCACCCCCGCCGACCTCCGCGATCTGCGCCAGGTGGTCGTGGAGATGCGGCACCGAGTGGAGGCGAAAGACGCGATCGGCTACTCGGGCTTGAACGCCCGCTTCCACCAGCGGATCTGGGAAGCGGCCGACCACCCGACCGCCAGCCGGCTGGTCGGGAGCTTGAAGTCGCAAAGCATTCGCCTTCAGTATCAGACGATCCTGCGGCCGGGCCGGACGGAGAGGTCGCTGCGCGAGCATGAGGCGATCTTCAGCGCCCTGAAAGCGCACGACCCGGACGCGGCGGAGGCGGCGATGCTCGCGCACCTGGCCGAGGTCCAGGTCACTCTCGAGTGGGCAATCGAGGGGCAGCGCGGGGCGCCAAGCTGGCTGCCGGGATAGCTCGGCTGCGCGCCACGGCGCGATCGGAGATCCATTTGAGCGATGCGATGAAAGTCAACCATGCGGTCGCAACCAGGATGCCTTCGAGCACGTCTGTCGGCCAGTGCGCCCCAACGTAGATCCGGCTGATGGCGTTGGCCAGCACGATCAGTACGGCCAGCGCCCAACCGAGCGCTTGGGCCCATCGCGGTAGGAAGCGGCGTCCCAGGCACAGCATCAGCACCACGGTCACCGTGACGATGAACATCGTGTGGCCGCTAGGAAAGCTCGAGGCCCCTGGATGCTCAGTCACCTGGAGCACCTGTGCTGTGGTGGGTCGCGGCCGGTTCACCAGGTGGCTCAACAGGACGTACCAGAGGACCGTGAGGGACGCGCCGGCGGCCAGCCTCCACGCCCGGCGATTGAGCACGAGGACCAGCACGAAGATGATCGCCTCGAGCGCGGCACCCTTGGCGTCGCCGATGAAGCTGAAGATCGGAAACGTCAAGGCGAGGGGCCCCCAGCTCGTCGATTGGACGTCCCGCTCGATCGTCGCATCCTCCGGGATGTAGGGGTGCCCTGCGACGTAAATGCCGATTGCGACAGCGGCGATCGCCAGCACCAACGACATGTCCAAGAGACGCTTGTTCACGACAAGAGAAACGCGCCACCTGCCCTTCCAACCCGAGCCACGGCCGCTGTCTGCAGCAGGCGACTCCCTGACGATGCGATCATGAGCAGCCGAGTGGGGCAGCGTTGATTCCCAACCTTGTCGGTTCTCAGTGGCGCGTCCCAACTGACGGCACCGCGAGCCTCCCGGTGTATAACCCGGCGACGGGCCAGGTCATCGACCAGGTTCCGCTGTCGGGCGGCAAGGACGTGGACGTGGCAGTCATGGCGGCGGTTGCCGCGTACCCATCCTGGTCCCATACGCCGCTCATGGAGCGAGTCCGCCTCATGTTCCGCTTCAAAGCTCTGCTCGAGGAGCATTTAGATGACCTCGCCACGATCATCACCCGGCATCACGGCAAGACGTTGGAGGAATCCCGCGGTGAGGTGCGAAGGGGCATCGAGGTGGTCGACTTCGCGTGCGGCGCGCCGACCCTTCTTCAAGGCCGCACGCTGCGGGACGTTTCAGGCGGCGTGGACCAGGATCTCTATCGATACCCGGTCGGCGTGTGTGCAGGCATTCCTCCTTTCAACTTTCCGGTGATGATCCCGCTGTGGATGTTTCCCCTCGCCGTCGTGGCAGGGAACACCTTTGTGCTCAAGCCCTCGGAACGCACGCCGTTGGGCGCGCAGCGCCTGGCCGAGATTTTTCTCGAAGCGGGCTTTCCTGAAGGGGTGCTCAACGTGGTGCATGGCGCGCGTGAGGCGGTCGATGCGCTGCTGTCACATCCGAGCGTGCAGGCGATCTCGTTCGTCGGTTCCGCGCCGGTGGCGCGGCACGTGTACCAGATGGCGGCGGCGAACGGCAAACGGGTCCAGGCCCTGGGCGGCGCGAAGAATCACATCGTCGTGATGCCTGACGCGGACCCGGAGATCACAGTGCCGGCAATCCTCAACTCCGCGTTTGGCAACGCCGGCGAACGATGCCTCGCCGGCTCGGTTGCGGTGGCGGTCGGACAGGCCGCCGACCGGCTCCTCGATCCATTGAGGGAAGCCGCCTCCAAGATGGTGGTCGGTCCGGGCGATCAGGCGGGGGTGCAGGTGGGACCTTTGATCCGGGCCGAGCATCGCGACCGGGTGGCCGCCTACGTGGAAAAGGGCGTCGCGGAGGGCGCGGAGCTGGTCGTCGACGGGCGCGGGGAGATCTCGCGCCCTGGATTCTTCCTGGGACCAACCATCCTCGACCGGGTCACGCCTGACATGGTGGTCGGCCACGAGGAGGTCTTTGGACCTGTTCTGTCATTCGCCCGAGCGGCGACGCTGGACGAGGCGATCGCCCAGGCGAACCGCATGGCTCTCGGCAACATGGCGACGATCTTCACCCAGTCGGGCCGCTCGGCCCGCGAATTTCGCGAGCGGGTGGAGGTGGGTATGACCGGCATCAACGTGCCTATCGCGCAGCCGTTCGCTTTCTTTCCGTTCAGCGGATGGAAGGGCTCCTTCTACGGAGATCTCCACGTGCACGGCATGGATGGCATCGAGTTCTATACGCGCAAGAAGGTCGTGGTGACCCGATGGTGACCATGCGAATCGCCATTGGGAACATCTTCTCGTGGTTGGTCACCGCCCTGTTCGGCGTGATCACGTTGCTGCTGGCGTTTGAAAGCTGGGCGCTCCTCACCGCCCACAAGCCGATCTCCGATTACATCCGCCCCGCGGTCCACTCATTTCCAGGCTATGCGTTCGTGATCGCGGTGGTGGTGGGCATCCTCCTGGGTCACTTCCTCTGGGGACCGGCCTATGGGCGCACGTCCCCCACGAATCAGCCGAAATGAACTTCCGGCCGGAAGCGATCCTGTCGCTGCTCGCGACCGCCTTCTCGCTCGTCGCGTTTCTCGTGATGCTCCAGGAGTCCATCGCATTGGGGCAGGGAAGAGACCCGATGAGCAATGGCGTCCGGTCGGTCGTCCGTCGCTTCCCACGAGTCACTTACGTCTTGGCGGTCGTCATCGGGATGCTGCTCGGCCACCTTCTTTGGCCGTAGGCTCGAGCGCCGCGGCGCCGGCCGCGCAGAGGGCTCAGTGGGCGGGCACCAGCATGGTGCTGGTGTCGGCGACGGCGTTCGGGACGCTCGCGATCTTTGCCAAGCTCGGCTATGCCTCCGGTCTCGGCACCGAGCAGACTCTCGCCTTCCGATTTCTCCTCGCGGCGATCGGGATGATCGCGCTCGCCCTGGTGCTCGGCCAGAATCCGCTCAGGCTACGCGGCAACCAGGCCCTCACGCTGGTCGGTCTCGGAGCCATCGTGTACACGGGCCAGTCCCTCACCTACTTCATAGCGCTGAGATCTCTGCCGGCCTCCCTCGTAGTGCTCATCGCGTACATCTACCCGAGCCTGGTCGTGGTGGCGGGGTGGCTGTTCCTCCGGCGCGCGGTCTCCCCCTGGCATGGCGTGGCGCTGGCGATGAGCTTTCTCGGTGTCGCTCTGCTGGTCGGAGGCGCGCAGTTCCATCTCTCGTGGGCGGTTGCCCCACCGCTTCTGTTGGCCATCGCCTCGCCCACGATCTACACCGGCTACATCCTGATCGGGGAGCGGGTGATGGCCTCCGTGCCCGCCGTGGCGGCGAGCGCGGTGATCATGAGCGGCGCGGCCCTGGCTTTCTGCCTGCTGGCGGCCCTCAACCACGAGCTGGCTCTGCCCCGGAACGCGCGGGGCTGGGAGGTCGCCGTCGGGATCGCCCTGGTCCCGACGATGATCGCCATCTCTCTGTTCCTGGCTGGGCTCCCGCGCATCGGCGCGGCCCGAGCGGCGCTCCTCAGCACTTGGGAGCCGGTGGTCACCATATCCCTGGCGGTGGTCGTGCTGGGGGACCGCCTCTCGCTCGTGCAGGTCCTGGGGGGAGTGCTCGTGATCGTGGCGGTGATCGTCGTCCAGGCGACGCACCTGTGGAGGCCGGGACTGCCGAACGCTCTGAAGTGAGGGCTTAGACAAGCTCCCGTGGTCCGGAGTGCTCGAGCATTTCATCGGCCGCCAGGACTTCTAGAGTTGTTAGCTTGACCTCCAAACGCTGGATCCTGGTCGCCGCCGTCCTCGGGTCCGGCATCGTCTTCCTCGATTCGACAGTCGTCAACGTCGCCCTGCCGCGGATGGGTCGCGACCTGCCGCGTTCGTTCCTCGGCGTGCTCGAGGGCCAGTCGTACGTTTACAACGCCTACCTGTTGACCTTGAGCTCGCTCATCATCCTTGCGGGCGCGCTCAGCGACTTCCACGGCAGGCGCCGCATGTTTCTGTACGGCCTCGTCGGCTTCGGCGCGACATCGGCGCTCTGCGGACTGGCTCCGAGCATGGAGCTGCTGGTGCTCTTCCGCATCCTTCAGGGCGTTGCCGGCGCGTTCCTTGTCCCGGGGTCGTTGGCCTTGTTGACGGCCAACTTCTCGGGCGAAGAGCAGGGG
>JBOHUQ010000058.1:0-15596 GCA_050734495.1 Candidatus Dormibacteraceae bacterium | reverse complement strand
GTCGAAATCCGTCGAATGCTGGCGCGAGAGCTCCATGATCGAGTCGGCCAGACCCTCACCTCGATGCTTATCGAGCTCGAAAACTTCAAGCTTGACCAGTCAGGAAATCATGCCGTCGTTCGCGAGGTCATCGGACTCCAGGAGTCGACTCGCGAGATCCTCAACAACCTCCGGCTCGTCCTCTACGACCTGCGGGGGCAAGCCGAGGCCGACGAGGGTTTTACCGATGCAGTCCGTACCCTTCTGATCCGCTTCCAGGAGAAGACCCAGATGAAGGCCGTGCTTTCGATCTCGCCCACCTGGCCGGCACGACTGCGGCACGCAGCCTCGCTCAACCTCATCCGGATCATCGAGGAAGCGCTCACGAACGTCCGGCTGCATAGCGGCGCCAAGTTGGTCGAGGTAGTTCTCGGATCGGCCACTGATGCAGGGATTGTTCTCGAAGTCAACGACGACGGCCACGGGGCTGAAAACGATGTGGGATCTCGCGCGCCCGGGCTCGGTGTGCTCGGCATGCGCGAGCGCGCACTGATCCTCGGGGGCAGGCTTGAGGTTCAAGCGGCTGCCGGCGGGGGTACTTCTGTCCGAGCGATTTTTCCAAAGGAGCATCTGACGTGAGCATTGCCATAGAGCCGACCGACCTGTCGAGTCCCGCCCGTCCCGCCCGGGTCATGATCGCCGACGACCAAACGCTGTTCAGGTCGGGACTGGCGCGTCTACTGGAGGTGGACGAGCGGGTGACGGTTGTCGGAGAAGCGATGGACGGCATCGAGGCGGTGAAGATGGCACTGTCCCTGAAGCCGGACGTCGTGTTGATGGACATCAAGATGCCGAACCTCGACGGCATCGAGGCAGCCCGCCGGATCATCAGCGAGAACCCGAAGATCAAAGTTTTGATGCTGACCACGTTCGAGGCCGATAACCATGTGATCCAGGCTCTGAAAGCGGGCGCGAGCGGATACGTGCTGAAGGATTCCCAGCCAAGCGCCATCGTGTCCAGCGTGCTGGCTGTCGTGTCGGGCGAGCGCGTCATGGCCAGCGCCGTGGCCAACCGGGTGCTGGAAATGCTCACCGGTGCCACCACGCCGAAGGAGTTCTACGACGGGCTGACGGCTCGCGAGGTTGAGATCCTGAAGATGCTGGCGACAGGCATGGCGAACAAGCAGATCGCGTTCAAGCTCAAGATCAGCGACAAGACGGTTCGCAACCACGTGAGCAACATGTACGAGAAGCTCAACATCTTCGACCGGTCGCAAGCCGTTCTGTACGCCGTCCGCAAGGGCCTGGTAGAAATCTGACGACCTGTCCCGGGACGCTCGGCCCATTCGACGACCATGACCTAGTACGACCATCCCATTACCGTGCAGGTGTTCGGAACCTAGAGTCCGAAGCGTGGTTGTGGTGCCAGGCCATAGAGCCGAGGGGGATGCGGCCCCGGATCTGGCACGTCGTGCGACAGCCACGGACGGACCGCTCGTGCTTGTCATTGACCGGCAACCGCTGTTCCTGGCCGCCCTCGGCAGCCTCTTGACCTCGCCGCCGGTCAGCGCCAGGCTGCGCTACGCCCGAGGCTCCGACGTCGGCCTCGAGATCGTGGAGCAAGGAGGCGTCGACCTGGTCTTCTGCGAGGTGACGACAACTCCTGTGCCGGCGCTCGATCTCGCAAATCGTCTGGCGCGGCTGACGCCCAAAATCCCGATGATTGTGCTGGGAGAGTCGGATGACGAGCGCTTGATGAGCGTTGCGCTCCAGGGCGCAGTCGCTGGACTCTTCACAAAAGATGCGGCGCTCGATGAGTTCCTCGTCGGTGTGGGCGCTGTGCTCGCGGGCCACCGAGTCGTAGGCGCCAACCTGATGAGCAGGCTCCTGGAACGTCTCGCCGACCAGTCGCCTGCGGTGCGTCGGAACCAGACGCATCTGTCGGCAACCGAGCTCGACATCCTCACCATGATCGGCCAGGCCAAATCGATCCCGACGATTGCGGCCAGCCGCGGTATCAGCCACAAGACAGTTCGCAACCACCTGGCCAACATCTATCGCAAGTTGGAGCTGCGGAGCCGAACTGAGGCGATGCTTTTCGCAGCTCGGATGGGTCTCCCCTCTAACTAGCCGCTGGGATGAAGGGCGCACCCAGGGCGAACCGGGACAGATTACCCATCAGGGCGGGCGATTCCCATTCTCACGAGCCCCTGGTCGAGGGCAACATCACATCGATGCCCACCACACGCGCCGGCAGCCCTAAGCTTGTGCAGCCTGCTCGCTTCGGCGAGCGCCTGCTCGCAGAAGGCTTGATCAACGAGGCTCAGCTCAAGCGGGCCCTCGATGCACAGAGGCTGAGCGGGTACCCGCTTGGCTTTGTCGTCCTGGGCCTTGGCCTTCTGGATGAGGACACCATCACAGTCGCGCTTGGCGCCCACCTCGAGATGCCGGTCGCCGACCTTCGCACAGTGCCGGTTGACCCGGATGCGGCGCGCCTGGTCCCTGAGGAATTTGCGCGTCGGAACGTCGTCCTGCCAATCGCGCGCGAGAACGGCCACCTGACTGTGGCGATGATCGACCCGAGGAACCTTGTCCTACTGAACGACCTCCGGCTCATCGCGGGGCTGCCGATCGAGCCCTACCTGGCGACGCGCTCCGACATCCTGGCCAACCTCAGCCGCATCCACAGCATGCGACCCCGCATCCACGAGGCTGCGAAATCCCTTCAGGAGTCGCGGCCTCAGTACTCTACAGACCGTTCTCTCTCGCTCGACCTCAGCGGGATCACCGCCTCCTCGCCGGCGGTCGAGATCGTGAACCTGCTCATCACGCAGGGCGTTCGCGACCGCGCGTCCGACATCCACATGGAACCTCAGAAGGAATACCTCCGCATCCGGTTCCGGATCGACGGGGTGCTCCAGGACATCGCGCACCTGCCTTCCACCACCGGCGCGGCGCTCGCCTCTCGCATCAAGATCCTCGCCGACATGAACATCGTCGAGCGACGTCGCGCGCAGGACGGCCAGATCAGCATGAAGGTCGACAGCCGCGAGCTCGACATTCGAGTGGCGACGCTGGAAACGATCTGGGGCGAGAAGATCGTGCTCAGGCTTCTCGACCGGAGCCGCTCCTTGATTACCCTGCCGCAACTGGGCTTCTCGCAGAACGCCTACCAGGTCTACCATCGCATGCTGCATACGCCGTACGGGATGATCATCGTCTCCGGTCCCACCGGTAGCGGGAAGACGACGTCGCTTTATGCGTCCATCAACGAGCTCGACCAGCAGGTCCGCAACATCATGACGATCGAGGACCCGGTCGAGTACATGTTCGACAACATCAACCAGAGCCAGATCAACAAGCTGGCCGACATCAGCTTTGCCAACGGGTTGCGGGCCATCCTTCGCCAGGACCCAGACATCATCCTGGTGGGCGAGATCCGCGACCGGGAAACCGCGGAGATCGCGGTGCAATCTGCCCTTACCGGACACCTCGTCCTCTCGTCTCTTCACGCGACTGACGCCGTCGGCGCCCTGCTTCGCTTCATCGACATGGGCATCGACGGCTTCCTGATCGCCTCGTCGGTGATTGCGATCGTCGCCCAGCGCCTTGTACGAAAGGTGTGCGACGGGTGCAAGGTGGCGTATGAACCGACGCCCGAGGACATCGAGTTTGGCCAGTCAGTCGGCGGTCAAGTGCCCGCGCAGCTCTACCGCGGCAGGGGCTGCAGCCGCTGCAACATGACCGGCTACTACGACCGCATCGGCGTGTTCGAAGTGCTGACCATGAGCGACGAGCTGAAGCGCCTGGTGATCGCCAGGGCGAGCCACCGGGAACTGGTCGATGTTGCGATCAAGGGAGGCATGCTCCCTGTCCGCGTTGATGCCTGGGATCGGGTAACGGCAGGAGTCACGACGGTGCCCGAAGTCCTGCGCAGCGTGTACATGATCTAGCTGGGGTAAAGATGGCAAAGTTCGTATTCCGCGCTTATTCTCCTCGTGGAGTCCTCGAAGAGCGCGTGGTCAGCGGAGATACCGCTGCCCTGATCAACCGCGACCTGCTTGAGCGCGGGTATCGCGTCGTCGCGTTGAGGCCTGCGAAATCCGGCTGGCGCTGGCTCTACCGGCAGATGCCGAGCTTCTTCCGGGTCACAACGTCAGACATCGTTCTCTTCTCGCGCCAGCTGGCCACGTTCCTGCGCGTGGGCGTGCCCATCACCGACGCCATCAAGCTCCTGCGCGACGGGACCAAATCAGGGGCCTTCAAAGCTGCGCTGGACGACATCAACGATGACCTCGACGATGGTGAGTCATTTTCTGCGGCAATCGCGCATCACCCGACGGTGTTCAATGAGCTGTACGTCGACATGATCCGCGCCGCCGAGTACAGCGGCAGCCTGGACAAAGTGCTGGTCCAGGTCGCCACCTATCTCCAGCGCCAGGACAGCGCGGTGAAGAAGCTGCGCAGCGCGATGATCTATCCGGCCGTCATCCTCACGCTGGCGGTTGCGGTCTGCACGGTCCTGATCGTCGTCGTGCTCCCCAACTTCGTCTTGCTCTTCAAAGAGTTCGGCGCGGACCTTCCGTTGCCGACCAGAATCCTGATTGGCGTCGGGAAGTTCTCGCAGGCCTACAGGATCGAGATCGTCGCGTCCCTCGCGATCCTGATCACCGTCGCCGTCTTCTTCTTCCAGAGCCGGCCGGGCAAGATTTTCTGGGACTACGCGGTGCTTCGCCTTCCAGTGCTCGGCAACATCGTCCGCTACGCCATCATCGAGCGCTTCATGCGCACCCTCGCGACCATGCTGGGGGCTGGCATACCGATCAGCCAGACGTTCGATGTCGCGATCGCCTCGGCCGGGAACGTTCGGTACAAGCGTGGCCTCGATGCGGTGCGAAAACGCATGGTCACCGGCGACGGGTTCTCGGAGCCGCTGGAGGCGACCGGGCTGTTCGCGCCAATGATGATCCGCATGGTTCGCGTGGGCGAGGAGACCGGCACCCTCGACAGCAGCCTGGAGCAGATCGCCGACTTCCTCAGCGAGGAGATGGACTACAAGGTCCGCAACATGATCGCGCTCATGGAGCCGGCCCTGATCATCGCCGTCGGCGCAGCCGTCGGATTCGTTGCCATCTCGGTGATCATGCCCATGTACGGCCTGCTGTCAACGGTCAAGTAATGACCGGCCGTTCCAAGAGGCATCGAGCACAATCCGGCACGACACTGATCGAGCTTCTTGTCGCCACGCTGATCATGGGGCTGGCACTGGTGCTCCTGGTCGGTCTGTTCAGCACGGGGGCCATCGACTCGAGGCTCGCCACGCGCGACACAGCGGCTCAAGCGGCCGCCCAGTACGAGCTCGAGAAGATCGGCGCGTTTCAATACAGCGCCAACTCCGCCGGCTACTTCGACTGCTTTGCGTCGGACGGCACCGTGTACGTGGGCAGTTGCCCGGCCGCAGCCAGGATCCGCGCCGATGTCAACGTCACCGCGCCCGAGGGAAAGACCCCCCAGCTCTGGACGGTCAAGATCAGCAGCTGGCCGGATGCCGCGGCGATAGGCACCCCGGTCTCCACTTACAAGGTGGATCGGTGAACGAGCGCCAGGCGCGGAGAGCGCGCAGTCAGGGTGGTTTCACCTTGATCGAGCTGATCATCGCGTCGGCCATGGGCGTGGTGCTGATGAGCGCGCTGACGTCAGTGGTTTTCACCACCTACCAGGCCGATCAGATGGCGACCAATCGCGTCAACGCGGCAGGCCAGATCCGCAGCTTCCAACAGACCGCTTATGGCGACTTCGCCACAAGCAGCGTCCCCACGGCTCCTGGTGGCTGCGGAACATTGGCTCAGCCGTGCGCCCAGGGACAGGCCATCATCCTGCAGGGTTGCGCCTGGGTTTCGAATCCTGCGCTTCCGTACGGCGGTAGCTGGCAGGGCCGCACAGTGACGTATGGCTGGGACAGTACTTCGAATGTCGTCAACCGAACCGTCAGCCTTGCTTCCCCACACGTATCCGCCACCGGCGTGGTGGCGTTTTCCTGGTACGTTGACAGCACCGCCGGCCAGACAGTCGTGGTGACGATCACCGCGACCGCCGGAACCTACAGCCAGTCGCAAGAGATGCGCTTCTACCCTCGGGTGGTTTCACTGCGTCCCAACTACGTGGAGGCGTCATGCTGAGCTCTGGTCGCGACAGGCGGAGACGAGCTCAACGCGGAAGCATCCTGAGCGCCTTGCTCATCATCGTTGCATTCCTCGCGATCCTGGGCGGAGCGCTGATGAATCAGATCTCCAACCAGTTCGTCCTGACCCACGCGCTGGAATCACGAGTCGCGGACGAGGCAACGCTCAACTCGGGCGTTGAATCTTCAATCAGTCAGCTCGAGACCCGGGTGGCCGTTGACTCCGTTCCGCCCCGCTGCTCAACCGATACCGTGGCCGGAATCCCCGCGGTCACGTTGAACAGCGGGACAGCCAGCATCATCAACCCGCTTCCGCAATGCCAGGCCATCGTGCCGGACCTGGTCAGCAAGGTTGCGACAGGCACCTATTCCGTGGACGGTACCTACGCCATGGTCAACGGGCGCGCCACGTATCTGACCGGTGATTCAAACGGGCGCGTCAGCGCGTACACGTTCGGCCATACGTCACCGAGTTGGGTCGTCAATGTCGGAAGGGGTGTCAGCGGAATGCTGGGCCAATCGGGTGCGGCAACCGTGGTTCCCGACGGCAACGGCGTGGCCTATATCGACGACACCTCGAGATCGATTCCGTGCACTCTGGCTGCAGGCGGCTGGGTGACCTCGCAGCCCGGGTTCGAAAGCCCACCCGCCGGACAGGCAGCTTACTTCCCCGGCTACGTATTCTTTGGCGATTCCAGCGGGCTCTACGTCTATTCCTTGAGTGGGAATTGCCCCCAGATGGCGCACCGCTCTACCCCTGGCGCGGTGGTGGCCGGCCCGTTTGTCTTCTCGGGCACCGTGACGACGAGCCGAGGAGACGAGGAGGACGAGTCGACCACGACCACGACCACCGCCGAGCTCTTCGCGGTTGTGACGAGCGGAGGCTCGAGCAGCCTCGTCCATTACAGCTACCAGGAGACCCACGACCGCGACGGCACCTCTGCGGTCATCTCGCCAGTCGAGACGCTCTCACTGCCACTTGGGGATGCATCAGGGGTGGCCATGAGTGGCACGACTCCAGTGGACCGTCAGTCCATCGACCTGGCCATCGCATCGACCTCGGGCCAGGTCGGAATGGCTGCGATTGCCGCCCGGAACAGGTCGGGCAACTGGACCTACACGATCTCTCGTGTCGGGCAAACGGTCGCCCTGGGCGGCAGCTTCAACCAGGCGCCGTACTGGTGCCATTGCAAGGAGAATGGGCAGCCGGTCGAGGAGATCGGAGTCGGGAATTCATCGGGGCGCCTATTCATCCTGGACGCGAACGGTCTGGCCACCAAGTGGCGTTACGACGGCGCCTCCGCCATCAACTCGACCCCGGCCGCCGACTCCGACAACAACTGGTACTTCAGCGCGGACGATGGCTTCGTCTACGACGTCGAGCCGCCGCCGAACGGCGCGCAGATGTCGAATGCGACCCGATTCGGAGCCGGGGGCGGGATCCGCGGATCCTCCCCCACCGTAGGCGGATGCGGAGGCAGCATCTGCATGTACTTCGGTGCGGGTGGCGGCGGCGACTACTTCGCCCAGATCGGGGAGGGCCGGGTCATGTCGGTGAACGCATGTATCAAACCCAGCGCGGGTTCGGCGACCTGCGGCCTTCAATTACGAGCGCTCATCGAGGTGGGCGATCCACTCTATGTCGGCGGCCGCGGGGTCAATGTCCTGACCTGGTCTTACTACGGGTCGTAGCGGATGGTTCCACCTCGGCTCGCGATCGATCTGTCGGGAAACATGATCCGGGTGCTTAGCGGGAGCCCGGGCGGGCCGATGCGTTGCGCCAATGCTCTGATGCCCTCCGGCGCCATGTCGGGCGGCTCCGTGAAGGACAGCGGGGCGCTCTCGCAGGTGATCAAGCATCTGGTGGGTCGACTCGACGGCAAGGAGACGAGGGCGATGATCGCCGCCAGCGATTCGGTGGCCAGCTTCCGAGTCTTCACTTTTCCCAGGGACACCGCGGAGGTCAAGATCGATTCGTTCGTGAGGACTCAGCTCCCGGAAGACGGAAACCGAATGGGAGTTCAGCACATCGATGTCACCGACAACGGGTCGGATCGGACAGTCTTTGCGGTCGCCTTCGACCGGCTCAAGGTGCAGGAGCTGGCGTCTGCCGTACGCATGGCAGGCCTGGAGCCGTCGGTGTTGGAGCTCAAGTCTCTTTGCGTCGCCAGGGTCGCGCCTCAGTCGGCCTGTGTCGTGCTGGACCTCACCGTAGAGCCCGCCGAAGTCTTCCTCATCGATCGCGGCTTGCCGAGACTATGGCACTCGTTCAAGGCGGACGTAGAGAGCGACGAGGAACTGGTCCAGAGGGTTGCCGGCGGTCTTGGCGTCGTTCTGAGCTTCTACCTACGTCAGCCGGGCGCCCGCGACTTTAGCGCCGAGGCGCCCATCTTCATCACCAGCGAGGCGCCGTTGCCGCCGGGTCTGGCGGCTGCGCTGCAGGCCAGGGTGGGACATCCGTTCCAGTCGTTGCCTGTGCCGCCGCGAGTGTCGCCGGAGGTCCAACACGGAGCCTACCTGGCGTGCATCGGGCTGGTCATGAGGCGGCGGTGAAGGCAAGGGGGCTGCGACCGGACAGGAGATCAGACCGTCGCCGGAAGCTGGCTGAGCTGAACCTGCTCTCGGAGCACAAGGTCAAGGCCGCTCCGTCGCGGTCTCGGCGCGGATGCACGCTGCCCTTCATCGGTCTCGGCGGCACAATCCTCGGCCTGGCTGCGGTGCTGGCAATCAATCGGCCGTGAACCGATGTCCAGCGCCCAAGCCGATCCCGGACATGTGCCTAGACCATGGGCCAAACCCTCTATTCAGCTTTGCGGGCGGCGTGCCTAGAGTGAGGCCGGTGGAGAAGGAATACCTGGGGACTGCGCATAGCGGGCCTTTGAATCAAGTGAGGGCGTAAGGAGTGGAACGTATGCGAGGTCTTTATGGGTACCTCAACAAGAACATGCGGGGGCGCAAAGGCCAATCCGGGTTCACCCTGATCGAGCTTTTGGTCGTGGTGACCATCCTGGGTGTGCTGGCGGCCATCGTCACGCTGAGCCTGGTCGGCTTGACCACCAAGGCGGAGGCCCAGGCCTGCAACCAGGAGTACAAGACCGTTCAAGCCGGCCTCGACGCGTACATGGCCTACAACGACGTGAGCTCATTGACCACGGGCAGCTACGGCACCTCCACCAACGTCATGGGTGGCACCGGGGCTGAGTTGCAGCTGTACAACGCCCTTGGAACGCCTACCTTCGTGCGCAACTCCCCCACGGTTTACCTGTACACCTGGGACCAGTTCGGCCGAATCACCGGGATGGCAACGACAACAGGCGTGCCGCTGCCGAGCGGATGCCAGGTATCCGGGAGCACGGCGCCCTAACTCTTTACGGGGATGGTGGTGGTAGGCGCATATCTGGTAGTGGTGGCCCTGCTTCTGGGCAGCTTCATCAACATGGCGGCCGACCGGCTTCCACGCGGCGAGTCGCTGGTACGGCCACGGTCGCGCTGCCGCCGGTGCGCCCGTGTTCTGAACGCCGTCGACCTGGTCCCGGTCGCCGGCTACCTGGTTCGAAGCGGGCGGTGCGCATCCTGCCGGGCGCCGATCGGCGTGGTGTCGCCTCTGGTGGAAGCGATCGCCGGCGGGTGCATGCTGGCACCGCTCGTCACGCTTGGGCTACGGCCAGGTGCTCTACTGGGCTTCGCCCTCGTCGCCCTGCTCGGGCTGGCGGTCGTGGGCTTCAACGTCGCCAGATGGCGACGCGTTTTCGAGCTTAGGTGACTCGGATCTCGTCCGGGTAGAGCGAGTGGGCACGGGCGTCGCGCTCGGTGATCAGGCCGGTCCTGAGCAGGTAACCCAGGGACCTCTCGAGCGTCTGCGAGCCCTCGCGTGCGTTGGTCTGGAGAACGCTGCGCAGCTGGTCTGTCTTCCGCTCCTTGATCATCGAGCGCACGGCGACATTCGCCATCAGGATCTCGAAGGCGGCCACCCGGCCGCCACCCTCGGCCGGCAGTAGCTGCTGGTAAATGACCCCGGCCAGGCAGGCCGCCAGCTGCACCCGGATCTGCTGCTGCTGGGCGCCGCTGAATGAGTCGACGATCCGATCGACAGCCTGTGGCGCGTCGTTCGTGTGCAGTGTGGCGAGGACGAGGTGGCCTGTCTCGGCCACCGTCAGGGCTGCCGAGATCGTCTCCAGGTCGCGCATCTCACCGATCAGCACGACGTCCGGGTCCTCGCGGAACGCCGCTCTCAACCCCTCCGCGAAGGTTGGCGTGTCGACACCGACCTCCCGCTGGTCGACGATCGCCATCTGGTGCTTGTGCACGTACTCGATCGGATCTTCGATGGTGATGATGTGGAAAGGACGGGTCTGGTTCAGGAGGTCGATCATCGCGGCCTGACTGGTCGATTTGCCCGATCCAGTCGGGCCGGTGACAAGGATCAGCCCCTGCCGCCGGGCGAGGAGCTTGTGCACCACCTCCGGTAGGCCGAGTTGCTCGAACGTGGGGATCGCGAGCGGCAGCAGCCGAAAGGCAACGGCGAGAGACCCTCTCTGGAAGTAAGCGTTGCCCCGGATGCGCGCGTTCTCTCGCCAGGTGAACGCGAAGTCGACGTGGCGGTTCCGGCCGAGCTCGTCCCACTGGTGACTGTTCAGGACCTCACGGACGATCCTTTCGGTGTCCATCGGTGTCATCGGCGGGGCGGTGGGATCCAGCGGTGTGAGCTTTCCGTCCCTTCGCATCCGCTGAGCGCTGCCGGCGCTGATCACGATGTCGGAACCACCGGCGTCGAGCAAGCGCTGCAGGGCGGCGTCGATGGTCATCAGGTGCTGCATCGAGTCACCATCTATTTGACGCGGTCGGACTCCTCACGAGGTATCGGCTGGCTCGGCGGCCTTGCTGGCATGTCCCGGTTTCGTCTGGGCGATTGTCCCGAGTCCCGGTCAGCAGGACATTCAGGTCGCTTTGTCCCAGGACAGACGGGACCACCGCCTCATGCGGTCCACTCCGGGCGCTCATACGATTGATGTGTTGGAACCCCTCAGCTCGCGGACCTGGGCGCGCGTCCGGATTCTCGTCGTGGATGAACCAGCCTGATGGCCACTTACCTCGAGGTTCTGTTTCGCCACAGGCTGCGATTCGCGAGTCTGACTCTGATTCCGATCGCCATCGCCGCCGGTGTCATGGTCGCCTTCACCGGCTACCGGGCGAGCACGACGCTCAGCGTGGCCGACCCGGCGTCGTTCGGTGCGACCTTCGTTCCGATCGGTTGGAGCCAGAGCCAGACGCCCGCGCAGAACATCGCCGACGGTATCGCCCAGGTGGTCAAGACGCCGGCCTTCGTTCTCAGCCTCTCCGATGCCTTGACGAGCTCGGGTGCAGCTTCCGGCTCGGCCGATGCACAGCAGACCGCGCGCTCACTGGCCAATAACTTGAAGATTGGCGTCTCGGGCTCGCAACTTGTGACGATGAGCTATTCGTGCCAGAGCGCAAGCCTTTGCGTATCGGTGCTGAGCGCGGCGGTACCGGTGGTTCGACAGCTGCTGATTGATACAGACCAGAAGCAGGCAGACGCCACGGCCGCATTCTGGACCGCACAGCTACAGGATGCCCAGAGCAACCTCGCCTCCGCTCGGGCGGATCTGAAGACCTTTGCCGCAGCCAACCCCAGCGCTGCGGTCGACGGCAGCTCAACCGACTCTCGAGTGGTCCTCTTGCTCGACCGGATCAGGCAATGGCAGACCAAGGTGAGCGAGGCTCAAGACAGCTTGAGCCTGGCCCAATACACGAGCAGCGCGTCCGCGCGATTGACCGAGATCGGGACAAACGTGGTCAACGCACCCCAGCTCGCCACGCCAGGCATTCTCGGCGACCGCGCGAGCCTTAAGCCAGCGGCGATTGCGCTGGCGGCAGGGCTCGTCGCCGTCCTGGCGTACCTCGTCATCCTCGCCTGGGCCGACAAGACAGTGAGAGATCCGAAGTCCATCGAGCGGCGCATGGGCGTCCCGGTCGTGGCGACAATTCCCAGGCTGGCGAGCTCCCGTGGCGTCTAGGGTCGTCAAGGAGAAAGAGATCGAGCCGGTCGCCGAAGCGACTGATGAGGTGGCGCCCGAAGAGCTGCTGAAGGAAAGCAACACGGTTGCGACCGAGTTCCGCGAATCGATCAACGAAGCGCTCAGCCCAAGGCAGACGCTGCCGGGCTTCGCCGACCCCAGGATGGAGCGCGTGAACGGCGTCGAGCTTCCACCCTGGTTTGTCGACCGCTGCCGGCGGGCCTACCTTTCGGTGCCTTTCGATGGCGCCGAAGAGTGCCGGGTGCTGGGCGTGACGAGTGCCTCGTACGGCGAGGGCAAGACGTCGGTTGCCATTGGCATCGCGACCGCGATGGCGGTCGACAGCAAAAAGCCCACCCTGCTCTTCGAGTGTGATTTCGCTGTGCCGACTCTCCATAAGTTTCTCGGCCTCGATCAGGGCCGAGGCCTTGGCGAGTGGCTCGACGGTGATTCGCGACTGCGCATCGTCCGGGGTACGGCCCTCGTGCCGAACGTCTTCATGATCCCGGCTGGTGCTACGCAGAGCGAGCCTGCCCGTTTCTTTTATGAGCTCGTCGACAGAGAAGTCATGGTCGGTCTGCGCCAGACGTTTGGCAACGTCGTGATCGACCTTCCGCCCACCCTGCACATGTCGTATGTGTCCCTCGCCTGCGCGCTGGCCGACCGTTTGCTGGTCGTGGCGCGAAGTGGCGTGACTCCGCTCGAAGACCTGGAGACCTCGATCAAGCTGATCGGAAAGGATCGCGTGAGCGGGATCGTCCTCAACGGGACCGACTACCGCACTCCCCGATGGCTGCGCGCGCTGCTCTAAGCCAAACGCTGTCATCGTCGCCGACCAGGACGGTCATCCAGCCACCGCCCTGGCGCTGTTTGACACATCCTGGGACGCTCGAGGTCGACGTTCCCGGATCGCGGGCTGACCGGCAGCGTCTGCAGCAACAGCTTCGCTCGCTGCCCGCCGGCACCACAGTCGTCCTGTGTGGCAAGGCGGTCGGGGCGCGCGGCCGCGTTCGCCGCTTCGCGCGAGCTGCCGGCATCGACCTGCTGCGCGAGTACGTAGCCATGCCGTCAGTAGGGCCGCCAACGTGTTATGTCGAGGACAGGCCGGAAGCGCTTCGCTTTTTCCTCTCCCGGCTCCTGACCCTTCCGCGGGGAGGCACCGTGGCCGCCGCCGCGCTTGGAGCGGTGAAGGTCGCGGCCGCGGTCACCGGTGCCGGCAGCCTGTTGGGCGCGGCTGCCCCGACTCGAATCGCGCTGGGTCGGGCCGGCAGGGCGCGGGACGAGGCCAGTCGATCGAGCGGCGCGGCCGAGCTCATGAACCCGAGCGGGATGCAGTCGGTGGTCCTGGCCCTGTCCAAGGATCCGAACGCAAAGCTCACCGTTCTGCTGATCCCCAGCGGAGGCGTCGAGCCGACCATTGCGGTGAAGGTGGCGACGACTGAAGCGGCCGAGTCGAGCGTCGCTGCAGAGCGACGTGTCCTGCTCGAGCTTCGCGCGCGCCTTCCGGAGGGAGTGCTGACCACGATCCCGACCATCCGTGAGCTCGACGTTGCCACGACACGGACTGCGCTTGTCACCACGGCGTTGCCGGGGTCACCCATGAACGCGCGGTACCACGCGTGGGGACACCTGGCCAAACCCGCAGCCGTGGAGGCCGACTTCGCGATGGCGGAGCGCTGGCTGGCGCAGTTGCAGGCCGCGACGGCCGGCCCTACGCGGAGGTTGGAGATCGACGGCGGCGTTGATGACGTCCTGGCCAGGCGATTCGGGGCGCACCAGAACTTCCGGCAAACAATGGACCGGCTCGCGGCGATTCGCGGCCGGCTCGATCTTGTGCGGACACCGCGAACTGCCGTGCATGGCGACTTCTGGTTCGGCAACCTCTTGTTGACTGGCGACGAAATCTCGGGTGTCGTGGATTGGGAAGCCGGCGACATGGCCGGCGAGCCTCTGCGCGACCTGGTTCGGTTCGCCCTGACCTACGCCCTGTACCTGGACCGCCACACCAGGCCCGGAGGGGTTGTGGCGGGCCACCCCGGCCTCAGAGTCGGTGGGTGGGGCGCCGGGATCGAATATGCCTTCGACGGCCAGGCCTGGTTTCCTGCCGTCTTCCGCCGGTTCCTGGAGCACGGCCTGGCGCGCCTGGGCGCTGATCCAGCCGCATGGCGGGACGCGGCGCTAACCGGGCTTGTCGACGTCGCCGCCACCGCCGACCACATCGACTTCGCTCGCCGGCACTGGGACCTGTTCGACCGCCTTTCCGTCGGAAACCTTCTGGCGGGCTGAGACTCGCCTGCGGCGCCTCGCCGCCACCAGCACCAGCACCGCGATGGACGCCAGCATTGCGGCCGATGCGACCAGCTCCGGGATTGCTCCGGACAGGAACGCTCGACCGGCATCAAGGAGTGAACGGCGCGCGGGTGGCGCCGATGTAGCCTCCGACTGAGGGATGAAGGTGCGGGAGTTCTCCAGCTCGAGACGTGCGAGGTTCTCCGGGTGGCTTTCGAGGTTGGTTCCGATGCACGACTTGTCAGTGGGCTGATAGTTCCACGAGAACACCAGGTAGCCGGACATGTCCGATCCGGCCCAGCGATCGAACTGGGCGCCGATTTCCGCCGCCGTCGGCAGGCGATAGTAGCAGTCCTGAAAGTCCTGCACGATCGCCCAGTAGCGGTCGATCCCGGCCTTCTGGATGGCCGCGATTGCCGCATCAATGGCCGCGAAATCGCACGTCGACGATGATTTGGCGCACGGGTAGACGTCGAAGCCGACGACGTCCACGACACCGGCCCACGGTTTGTAGTCGTAGGTGATGCCGTTCTCGTACGCCTGGATTACGGTGAAGGTCGTGCTGCCTGGGTCGAGTGAGTGGACGAGTTCGCTCCTCTGCTTGAACATCGCCGGAGCAGACGGGCATTCGCTGACTCTGGGCTCGTCCCCGAGGTAGTAGGCGAGGATGGCCGGGTGTCCCGCGATCGGTGCGACCTGGGACTTGATCGTCGCGTCGTCCCGCTCAAACCTGCAGGCGGGCGCGCTCATCCACGCACCCAGCCAGACGATTCCCTTCAGGCCCTGCGCCGTTAGAGGGTCAAGCGACTGGCTGTACGGATCGGTCATCACGGTGTTGAACCCGGTCGCCGCGATCATTGCGTCTCCCGACGAAGACGAGTCCTTTCCGTAGACACCCCGGACGTAGGGCAGCGGCCCTGAAGTGGATGGAGGCGGATTGGTGCTCGGAGCCGGCGATCCAGACTGGCCGGGGGACACCGCGGTCGATGGGGACGGGTGGGTAGGAGAAGCAGCCGGCGGGGTCGGCGGCGGGGACTGCATTGGCGACGGGGAAGGGGTCGGAGGCTCCGCGGGAGGGGGAGTCAAGCCCACCAGCAGCGGAAGGATGTCGC
>JBOHUQ010000057.1:0-3471 GCA_050734495.1 Candidatus Dormibacteraceae bacterium | reverse complement strand
CGCGGGAGGCGCTCGCCGCCAACGCGCGCACGCGCATCACCTTTCAGTGCGGCCAGGACGACGCACGCAACCTCGCGCGTGAGTTCGAGCCCTGGCTCGGCGATCGACAGCTGCGCAACCTACAGCCATACCAGGTTGCCGTCCGGCAGTTTCTCGGCGGACGCACCGAGCGCCCCTTCACCGGCGTCACCCGCCCGGAGACACCGAGCCTCGGCGAGGAGAGCGCCCAGCAGCTGGTCGCTGCGGCGCTGCAGCGGACGGGCCGCGTGCGCGCCCAGGTCGAGCGCGAGATTGAGGCGCGACTTTCCACGTATGCGCCGAAGCCTGCTGTGCGGCCGGCGGCCGCCAACGGCGGTACGAAGCCGTTGCGGACCAACACTCGCTCCAACACTCGGAGGACAGCATGAGCACGAGCCCCATTTCGAACTCGAAATCGGGCATCTCGGTTCGCGGACTGTCTCCCGCAACACGGGTGTGCAGAAACCCGCTCACACCTCGTGACTCCGCGATCCTGCTGGCGCTCTGGCAGTACCGCTACCTCGACCGCGAGCAGATCGACCAGCTGTTCTTCCGATGCCGGCGCAGCACCGAGCTCTGCCTCCAGGAACTGCGACGTCGCGGTCTGGCTGCCGACTGGCCCGAGTGGCGCATGCCTCGGACTTACTGCCTAACGCCGGCTGGAGCGCAGCACGCCGCGCGACTCCGCCACGACAATCCGCGACCTGCCCAACGCCAGGCCTGGCGCGCGATGCGACATCGCTACCACATGCGCCATGACGTGGAAGCCAACGGATGCTTCGTCGCGCTGGCGGCGGGGGCGCGTGACCTTCCGGACCAGGGACTCTATCGCTGGCTCGGCGAGGCCAGCTGCCGCGCGGCCTACGAGTTCGACGGCAGCCCGGCCTCAGATGGGTGGGGCCAGTACCTGCTGCCCGACCGCGAGATCACCTTCGACCTCGAATGGGACCGCGGGACTGAACATGGCCCGCGCATCCGCCGGAAGGCGAGCGGCTACGTCAGCTACTTCCGCGGCCGCCGCGAAGCCGAACTCCACCACGTCCTCTGGGTGGCACCCACTCGGATGCGCGAAGGCGAGCTGCACGACTTGATCGAGCCGGTCGTTGAGGGATTCGACAACCTCTGCCGGTTCTGGACCACAGCGATCGAGACCACCGCCGCGGTCGGTTGGTCGGGCAAAGCCTGGCTCGAGATTGGAGGCTCGACTCGGCGCGTCGCCTTCGCCGACTTGGCCGGGCACCCGCGGAGTGCGCGGTCGGCCGCCGACTGCATCGCAACCGAGCGTTGGTGGGAGCGCCGGCCGGGTGGAGGCGAGGGCGCATGAACGCTCGTCGCGCGCGCCGCCTACGGCGACGCCGGCTGCAGCGCCTTCGCGTGGTCGCCGGCGGGTGGGGGTCCGAGTTGGACCCCTGCCTTTCCACAATGCGGCCGCGGCTGCGCGTGATCGCCGGGCGGATGCGACCGCGCCCTCGGCCTGGGGGTCACGCCGCGTGAACGACACACAACTCTTGACGGTGCCGATCGGTTCGGTGGTGCCCAATCCCATCCAACCACGCGTGAACGTGAGCGTCGACCTGGTGCGTCGGCTCGCCGCGTCGATGAAAGCGGGTCGGCACGAACCGCTGCTGGAAGTCGAGCGGATCCCGGGCACCCCCGCCTGCTACCAGATCCTGTGCGGAGAGCAGCGCTGGCGCGCGGCGCTCGAGGCTGGCCGCACCGAGGTCCTCGTCCGCGTTCATCACCGGCTCGGGTATCTCGAGCGCTTCCAGAAGCAGTACGAGGAGAACCACCTTCGCGGCGACCTCGATCCGGTCGAGGAGGGGTCTCTCCTCTTCTGCTTCCGGACGATCAAGGAGATCGAAACCGCCGAGAGACTGCTGCATGAAGGCCTGGTTCCCTTTCAGCCGCTGGAGGACAAGCGGATCGAGCGGCGCGAGGAGTTCAGCGAGCACCTGGATGCGCTCCGGCAACTCCTTCGCTGGCACCACATCGACGTCGAGATCCTGTCGCCCTGGAGCGAGACGGAGAAGGCGCTTGGCATATCCGAGACGCGCCGCAAGGCCAAGGTCGGCGTGCTCCGTCTCGATCCGGATCTGCGTGAGGCAGTCCGCGACCTGCCCGCCGAGCACGCCATCCAGATATCGCGGCTGACGGACCGCAAGCAGCAGGAGGAGCTGGTCGCCCGTGCGCCGCAGCTAACGTACAAGCAGGTGCGGGCGGCGGTCGATCGCCTGCGCTGCGACGCCGACCTCTCAGTGGATGATGCGCTGAGTCGAACAGACGCTGGGGACGTCGCCTTCGACGAGCAACTCGCCATCCTCGGCGACCTCTGCCGGCAGCTGGTCCGCCTGATCCTCCTTCTGCATGGCGACGCGGAACGGCGACGGTGTGCTGCGCCCGCGCTCGCCGACCTCCGCTCGGCAATCGACGATGTGCTGGAGGCGGCATGACCACCAACGCCTGCGGCCTCGACTGCTCGCGCTGCCCGGCGCTCGCTCGCTGTGGTGACCGCTCCAACTTCTGTCGCCTCGGCGCCTGCGACGACTGTGCGGCAGACCCGCTGATGCGCATGGACACCCGAAGCCGCGTCATCGAGCACCTCGGGGGGCTCGGGCTGGGTTGGCATCGACCCGTGGCACATCCGCGATTGCCCCAGCTGCCTGATCACGTGCCGGTCCTGGTGCAGGCTTACGCCGATCAGGTCGACCTTCCCTGGATCGCGCTGCACGGCGGCCGTGTCCTGGGCGTGACCGGCCGCCAGGTAACGGCCAAACACCTTCGCCCTATCCGTGACGTTTACCGGTTGGCGCCGGAGACGCGCGTGGCTCTGCAGCTATACGTCGAAGACCGCGTACTCGAAGGACTATGGGCTGAGCGCCGGCGCCTGGTGCCACAGATCGCGTCGATGGGCTTCGACCTGGTCCTGACACCCAACTTCAGCGTGTGGCGCGACCGATCCAGGTTCGAGGCGATAACTCAACAAAGGCGTGCCGCCGTCCTGTACCACGAACTCGTCGAGACGGGGGCGTGCGCCGTGCCCGACGTGGGCTGGGCGGTGTTCGAGCCGGACGGCCGACTATGGGCCGAGTGGATCAACAGCCAGCCCGACCTGGAGGCCGTCTCGATCTTCTGCGGCGGTCGGAAGATCCACGCCGAGCTGCGAGCCCATCGCGAAAACGTCGAGGACATCGCCGTCTTTCACCGCGCGGTCAGGACGGACGTCACCTTCATCCTCGGTGGAGTCCATGCGCCGGCGCGACTGGCCGACTACCGACGCGCCGCACCTGGCCGTCGCTTGGTGGTCGTAAACGGGATGGCGTACAGCCTGGCCCAGCGGCGTCGATTGCTGACACCGTCGCCGCGGGGTATCGCCCGATCGGCCCGCGAGTGCTTCCTTCTCAACAGCGCCGCCAATGATGCCGCGTACCGGGTCGCCCTCCACCCCTCTGGAGT
>JBOHUQ010000056.1:0-3291 GCA_050734495.1 Candidatus Dormibacteraceae bacterium | reverse complement strand
CCACGCCCGGCTGGAGGCGCGCCAAGGTTGGGCAAGCACTTCACAAGCGCTATTCGCCGCCCATTTTTCGGGCGCTCTGAGTGAGACCGAGTTGCTTGGCCAGCTCCAGTACCGCGCGCTGCCTCTGCCTGCGGAGAAGGCGATCGCTCCGAAATTCCAGCCCCGGCCGGCGATGTCGATCCAGTGGTGGCTGGACCATCAGGTCACCAAGATTGTCAGCGACGTAGCCCCAAGCGCGACCGGGGACGGAGCCCGTCCCCTGGACGAGGCGGCACCCGCGCTCGAGCCTGACCCGCCGCCTCTTTTGGTGCAGCGCCGATCGCCCTTGGGTCCGACCTACCTGGCGATCAACACGCTTGGCCGGATCGAACTTCGTCAGGGCGAGGAGGACTTCGGGCCGGAACTCTTGGGCCGGCCTGTGGTTGCCTTCCTCTGGCTTTACCTGCTGATCCGGGCGCTGACCGGCCCCAGGGACCGCTTGATGCGAGTGGACATTGCCAATGAGCTGACGCCGGGCATGCCCGCCGACAAGCAGCGCACCAGGCTCCGCAACCGGCTTAGCGACATGATGCGCAAGCTGCCCAAACCTCTCGCCGAGCGGATGGTGGTCGACCACGACGAGTCCGTGAAGCTCGATCTATCTCGCTGCAGCATCGATCTGCTCCGCCTCGAAGCGATCGCTGCCGAGTGCACCGCCAAAGACGGCATTCTGTCCCCTGATCTGGCAGCCGAGGCGGCCGCGCTCCTCGATACAACGGCAGGGGAGTTCCTGCCCGGATGGGAGCAATTGGAGAACGAAGTCAACGGCGGTCGCGGCTCGGCCGGCGAGCTGGTTGCCCAGCTCCGCCAACGAGCGGAGTCGGCCCGGATTTCTGTGATGGGCGCCCTGGCCGCCAACCACCTCGCCCGCCGCGAGCCAGCGCGGGCGGTTCCGCTCCTGGAGCAGGCGCTCGAGCGGCAGCCGGATCGCGAGGACTTGGCCCGGAAGCTGCGGGCAGCGTACCTTGAAACGGGCCAGCTCGGCCGGGCCGCCGATCTCCAACGCCTACATGGCTTCCAAGGTTGACCTCCCGTGCCCGCTAGCGAATGCAGAAAACGCTTCGCCCCGTACCGACGGCGATCGACGCGACTTGTACCGCGCTGCTGATGGGAGCATGGAATAGCGCGGAATCGGCACCGAGGAAAGCTTCTTGCGAGCGTAATGGCAGTCGCGCACGAGGCTATGCCGATAACTTCCAGGAGGCCCGCGTTGGAGACGCCTTGGACGCCAAGACCAAGGAGCTGATGCACCTCGCCCGCGTCCTCGCGCTTCACTGCGAGCCTTGAGCGGCATCTTTGGACGTGCGAAGTAGGCGCTCGCGACGCCTCCGGCCACCGATATTTTTGGTGGCGACCTCCGAGTCGAGAGGAATGAGATCTTGGTAGACCGATCAGCTGCATACCGTTAACCGGATTTCGGTATCGCAAGTTTGTGCAGATTGCGCCTATTGGTATTTGCTTGCACGGCGTCGGCTAAGAAAGCTCGCTGCCGACCAACTTTCGGCACTCTGAGGGGCGATCTGACCTAGCGCATGAGTGATTGCTCAACGCTCGAGTGATTGCCGCAGTACGTGATCGCCTTCCGCGATGCGCGATACGATTTCCTAGGCACACATTGTCTGGGGATTACTTCGCGGCCAGCGCTCACTGTCGCCCGGTGCAACCAAGTAGGCATTACTTGATCTCTCGCCTTGATGCCCACATAAAGGGGCGTAGAGCCGGGTGAATTCAATCGGTCGTCGCAACACCGGCCGACTCTGACGTCGTAGCAAGTAAGCGGGTGACGGCTTCGGCGGGGCGCATCCAGCCGAGGGTTTCACGTGGTCGGCGGTTCATCTGGGCGGCGACGAAAGTCGAGATGTTGGCGTTGTGTTGGGCGAGGTCAGTGCCTTTCGGAAAGTAATGGCGGAGCAGACCATTTGGCGTTTTCTCGTTGGAACCGCGCTGCCATGGGCTGGCGGGATCGCAGAAGTAAACCTGCAGCCCGGTCGCCACTTTGATCTGAGGTGGTTCCTCATTTCGTGCCCCTGGTCCCAAATCAACGACTTCCAGATGAAGCGAGGCAGCTTGCGAGTGGCTGCGACGATGGCTTCCTGGACCGGGAGCGGGCTGTGTCCATTTGGCAGGTGCAACAGCATTACGAAACGGGTGAGCGTTCGACCAGAGTCCCAATGGCTGACTTGCTGTTCTTGCCCATCAGGAGGTCGCCCTCCCAATGTCCGGGCAAGGCTCGTCCGCCACCTGCTTCAAGGCCGCGATCGGGGCGGCCGGTCCGGAACCAAGCCTGACGGTCATTTCGTGTCATGAGGCGATCTGGTCGAGCTCGGCCAGGTCCTTCTGGGAAAGAACCAGACGGCGCCGTTAACGTTCTCGCGAAGATGTGCCACGGACGAGGTGCCGGGAATGAGCAGGATGTTCGGCGACCGTTGTAGCAGCCACGCCAGCGCGCGACGGCCCTCGGGCGCGGCGCTGAGTCTGGCGGCGACCGATCCGAGCTCATCGGACTGCAGCGGGGTGAAGCCGCCGAGCGGAAGTACGGCATATAGGCGACACCCTGGGCAGCGAGGGAGCTGATCAGAGCGTCGTCGCTCCGATGTGGCACGTTGTAGAGGGTTCTGCACGCACACGACCGTAGCGATCGACTGCGCTTCGGCGATCTGGTCGGCGGTGACGGTCCTGAGCCCGAGGTGCTTGATCAGCCCTTGCTGCTGCGCGAGCCCTCCCGACGGCGCGCCGGGCTCACCATTTTGACTTTTGGAGGTCCTTCAGCATTGAGATTTCGAGCGCCAGGTCCGCAACGATCCGCTTGAGCCGGGCGTTCTCCTGCTCCGGCGCCTTTCAGTCTCGGTCCGCATCCAGCGCCCGGTCGGCGCGGTGGCCATCACTGCCGCTCCCGCCCGGCGCCCTCAGCAGCCGGAGACGTAGTCGGTGAATTGCTGATAGCCATTCGACAATGCGCTGGGTATGACCGACCCACAAGAGGTATTAACGAGGTTAACGTTCACGACGCTGTCTTCCGAAGTGAGAATGCCTGACTGATTATTGCCGTGCTCATCCAGCCACTGCGATTGAGTGAACAGTACATTGTTTGATCTTGGCACTGTCCCACCACCAGGTAATTCCAAGATCCAATCAGCGGTGTCCTCGGCAACTGAGAACGAGAACTCACTGGACCAGTATTGGCCCTTGGTGAGGTCATCGAAAGCAATGTACCACTTGAATGTAACCAGATCCAAGTGGACATTCACGAAT
>JBOHUQ010000055.1:0-5435 GCA_050734495.1 Candidatus Dormibacteraceae bacterium | reverse complement strand
GTCCTCGTCCACGTCGAGAAATCCTACTTGCGCTGGAAATAAGACGAGGGCCTGGATCATCCAGGCCCTCGCCGGTCGGCGTTCGCAGTGCTTCCCGCCTCCGACTCCAGGAGCCGGATTCGGAATGGAAGCCCTAGAGGCTCATGTCCTCCCGAGCTCCCGGCTGGCAAACGAGGCGGTTGGCACCACGACTAGGTTTATCCAAGCTTCCGCCTCACCTCCTTTGCCCCACGGGCGTTGAACTTCGCCCCGAAGTGTACCAGCCGATCGAGCAACTAGACTCTTTGCTCGATGCCCCGCACACCAAGGGGTCCCCGGGAAATTTCGGCGAAGCCTCCGATTTCGCGGGGCTCCAGATATGTCGCCGTGTGCGGCACCTCTGAGGCCACGCGCGCCCAGCTCGATGCCGCTCGCGAGGTCGGCAGGCTGCTCGCGGAATCGGGTGCGATCAAAGGCGCGGGGACCCGAGCAGGAGTACGTCCCCGGCGGGCGGGGAGATTACGGAAACGGGTCGTCATCAAAGCGGACGGTCGCTACCTGATCTATTACGAGAAAGTGTGAGCGAGCTTCGCTGGCATCCCCTTCTCGAAGAGTGGGTCACGGTCGCTCCGTGGCGGCAGGACCGCACCTATCACCCGACTGAGGACCACTGCCCGCTGTGCCCAACGCGTCCCGGAAAAGAAGAGACCGAGATCCCCGAGCCCGATTATCACATCGCGGTCTTCGAAAATCGGTTTCCCTCGTACACGAGAGACCAGGGTCGCTGTGAGGTCGTCTGCTACACGCCAGACCACGACTCATCGCTTGGCGCGCAGAGCGTCGAACATATCCAGGACCTGGTCGAGGTCTGGCGCGATCGCACCAGCGAGCTGGGCCGGCTGCCGAATGTGCGCTACGTGTACGTTTTCGAGAACCGCGGCGAGGAGATCGGCGTCACCCTCAGCCATCCCCACGGCCAGATTTACGCCTATCCCTTCATGCCCCCGGTGATCCAGCGGGAGCTGGCGGCCGAGGCGCGCCACGTGAGGAGGACCGGGCGGTGCCTGTACTGCGACGTCATCGAAGGGGAGCGCGGCGCCGAGCGGACCGTGCTCCGCGACGAGCGGTGGATTGCATTCGTCCCGCCGTTCGCGCGCTGGCCATACGAAGTCCATCTCGCGCCCATCACCCATCGCGGTGGCCTGGAGGACCTCGACCCTGTGGATGACGAGTCCTTCGCCCGCACGCTCAAAGGCGTGCTGCAGAAGTTCGACCGCCTGTTCAACCGTCCCCTTCCCTATGTCATGGCTATGCACCAGAAGCCGCCCGGCCGTGGCCGCAAGCACCATCACTTCCACATCGAGTTCTATCCGCCCAATCGAACCAAGGACAAATTGAAGTACCTCGCCGGATCCGAGCTTGGCGCCGGCGCGTTCATCCTCGACGCGCTTGCCGAGGACACCGCGGCGGAGCTGCGTGGAATCTAGCCTGGCCTCAGGCCACTGGGCCGGTCGGGCGCCCGGCCGTGTGAACCTGATCGGAGAGCACGTCGACTATCTCGGTGGCGTCGTGCTGCCGGCCGCCGTGGACCGGCACACCAGCGTGACCGGACATCCGGGCAAGACCTGGTCTGTCGAAAGCGAAGTCCCCGGCGGCCTCGCCTACGCCCAGGCGGTGGGGAAGGAGCTCGGCGTTGGACCGCAATCGGTGACCGTGACCTCCGAGGTGCCACCCGGGGCAGGGATCAGCTCGTCGGCGGCATTGCTGGTGGCGATGTCGGCCGGACTGCGTCCCGACATGGGTGGCATGGAGGCGGCCCTCGCCTGCCAGCGCGCCGAGCAGAATGCGACCGGGGTACAGGTCGGTGTGATGGACCAGTTCGCCTCGGCGTTGGGCCGTCGCGGGCACGCGATGCTGCTCGACTGCACGACGCTTGAATATCAAGCCGTGCCATTTCCAGACGAGCTCGCCATCGCCGTGATCGATTCCGGTGAGCACCGCTCCCTTGCTGACACTCCATACAACGAACGGCGGCGCGAGGCGGATGCCTTCGAACCGAAGCGGCGCCGCCACGTCGACTCCGAGATCGAGCGTGTGCATGCGTTCGTGCATGCGCTCGGCCGTCGCGACTTCGCCGAGCTGGGCCGCCTGTTGAAACAATCGCACCAGAGCCTGCGCGACGATTTCGAAGTCTCAACCCCGACGGTGGATGCGCTCGTCGAAAAGGCGTGGAGCATCGCGGGCTGCTACGGCGCGCGCATCATGGGAGCCGGTTTTGGCGGCAGCGTGCTCGCTCTTGTCGATCGGGCCCAGGTCAAGACCTTCGCGGCGTCGATCGGCAGTCCCACGATCGTCTGCGCGACAGCCGACGGCGCCTATGTGGCGCCCCGATGAGCCTGTTCCTGCCGATGGCGCAGCGTACTGCGGGCACCCGAGAGCTGAGCGCGTGGGAGGCCGTGTGGATGTCGCTCGGCGAGGGAGAGGCGGAGGGGCTGCCCGCCGGTCGGAGCTCCGGCTGGAAGCCGATCGAGGTTCCGCGCCAGCTGTCTGCGCGAGAGGGACGCCAGTCCGTGTGGTATCGAACCGAGTTCCCGCGGCCCGACCATTCCGGTCGCGTGGTGCTTCGCATCGGCGGAGCGTTCCTGGCCACCAATGTCTGGTTGAATGGGAAGCTGCTCGGCTCGCACTACGGGTACTTCGCGCCATTCGGCTTCGACCTCACGCCTTACCTGAAGCCCGAGAACCTGCTGGTGATCTGTTGCGAAGCGCCGGTGGAGAGCCAGCCCGACAAGAAGCGGCACATCATGGGCCTGTTCAACGACGGCGACCTCAGGCCATATCCCGCCTCCGCGTATGGCAGCCTGCCTGACCAGTACCGGTGGGAGGTGCCGGTAGGTTTGTGGCGGCCGGTCGAGCTCGAGTACGTCGGGCCGATCACGATCGACTGGATGCGGGTCAAGCCGCACTTCGAGGGTGGCGACGGAAGGCTCGAGGTCGAGGCGCGCCTGCGCAACCTCGACGGCCGGCAGATGGAGGGCGAGGTCGAGCTGAGCATTCCGGCGGCTGGGCGCGACCCGTTGCGACTCAAGCGGGAGGTGCGGCTGGCCGGCGGGGCCGATCAGACGCTGACCATGCGGCTCGCGTTCCCAGGCGCGCGCAAGTGGGATCCATGGCGGCTTGGCGAGCAACCGATGTACAACGCAGAGCTCGTCACGCGCGATTCCGGAGGCACCGAGTCGGCTCGCGTGGAGGACACTTTCGCATTTCGCGAGCTCACGTGGGACATCGGCCCGCGCCGCTGGGCACTGTCGGTGAACGGGCGACCGATGTTTCTCCGCGGGGCCTGTTACGCCCCGTCCTACCGGCTCGATGAGCTCACGCCGGAGCGCTTTGACTCCGACATCGTGATCGCGAAGTCCGCGAATCTTGACGGGCTCCGAGTGGTCGCGAACGTCCTCCCCGAAGAGTTCTACCGGCGCGCCGACGCTGCGGGGATGCTCCTGATCCAGGACCTGCCGCTGACCGGCACCTACGTGTATCACGCGTCAGCCGGTGACGCTCGCTTTTTCGAGCAGGCCGCGCGCGAGCAGCAGGCCGAGATGCTCGAGATGCTTCACAACCGACCGTCGGTCGCGGTGTGGGTGGCTCATGACGATCCACCGTGGCTTGCCACCAACTCAGACCTCGGCGAGGTCCACGCCGTGCGGCAGAACCACTCGATCGACCAGGAGCTCAAAGAGTCCTTCGAGCGTCTCGACCCGAGCCGTCCTGCCCTGGCAGCCTCGGGGGCCGTCGACCTCCACCTGATGCTGGGATGGTCCACCGGCTCATGGGCCGACCTCGCCCAGGTCGAGCCCATGATGGTCACGGCATTCGGCGCGCAGTCCCTGCCCGACGCCGACTCACCGGTGTGGGAGCAGATCGGCACCCGATGGCCCGCGGCGGACGACGAACCGTCGTGGCGCCACGCCGGCTTTCAACCGGTGAACTGGGCAGAGCGCGGCGCCGGACTGCCATCGGCACATCAGAGCCTCGAGTCCTACGCGGCGACGTCGCAGCGGTATCAGGCCGACGTCGTTCGCTTCGCAGCCGAGCACATGCGGACGCGCAAGTTCGAATCGTGCTGGGGGGCCTTCGCATATCACCTCATCGATCCATTTCCGGGGATCGGCTTCGGCCTGCTCGATGCGGCGCGGCATCCGAAGGCGGCGCTCGCGGCGCTCGCCCGAGCGTTTGAGCCGACTCGCGTGATCATCGAGGCGCTTGCCTTTGAGCCCGACCGTCCTTTCGGAATCCTGCAGAGGCCCGATCAGCCGTTCGGCGCCAGGCTTGTGATTGTCAACGATGACCCAGAGGTTTCCGGACGGGGCTCGATTCGCTGGTCGCTGGCTCGGGAGCGCGCCGCAAGCGGCAAGGGCGTGAGGCGTCTTCGCGACGCGATCCAGAGAAAGTCCTACGCAGGCTCAGTCGAGGTCGAAATTCCAACCGCCTTCGAGCCGGCCGTGAGCGCGACGACGCTGAGCCTGCCGCTGCCGGCCGAGGGCGACTACAGGCTCGAGGCCACCCTGACGGTGGCAGGGAATGAAGTCGACCGCACCGAGCTCCTCTTCTCGGTCACGTCCTCGATTCCATCGCCGCGGCCGCGCCCCGAGATTCCGCGCTACCTCGCGGAGAGGCTGGCCGACGTGTTGAGCCTCCGCGCCGAAAAAGACGGCATGAGCTTCGTGCTCGAGAACCGGACGAGACCGGCGGTGCTCGCCGGCGTGACCGGACTGCGGCTCGACGGAGTCGTGCTCACACGCCATCAACTTCACATCGAGAGCCATGCCGCGCTGGCGCCCCTGCCGCGCCGGCTGGATTTGCCGCTTGGACGGCGCGTGGTGGTTCACGTTCTGGGCGGCGATCCGCTGAGCGCCGGGGCGCATTCGCTTGAGGCGGACATCACAGTGCCAGGGATCGCCTCCGGCCGCCTGGTGATCGAGGGTTCGGTTGATTCGTAAGCTCAAGAGACGTACTCGGATGCCATACTTCAGCACTACGCGATTGCTGCTTTACGTCACTGATCTCAGGCCGGAAACGGCTCAAGGGAGGCTCTCCACCGGATGCCGGTTGAATACGCATACATAGTCCTGGCGGTGACGGCGCTGATCGCCGGCATTCTCTACATGCGGGTGCGGAGGCGCCGGCGGAAAAAGAAGTCTGCCCCGCCGGTTCGCCCGGCCTCGCCGGCAGCCCAGACCGCGGGGGTCGCATCGACCTGGGCCCCGCCCGCGATGGCGGTCCACGGGCCGAGCCCGATCGCCCCGACCGTCGTGGTGCCCCCGTCGGCCTCGCCAAGCTGGGATCAACCCGCGGCATCGCCCGCGCGCCAGGGAACCTGGGGAGCGCCTGGAGCGCCGCCGGCCGCGCCGGCTCCAACCTGGGGCGCGACCCCCGCCGCACCGCCTCCACCGGGC
>JBOHUQ010000054.1:0-30574 GCA_050734495.1 Candidatus Dormibacteraceae bacterium | reverse complement strand
CCAATCCCGATCAGGACGCCCCCAACCACCACACTGCCCAGGAGTCCAACAGTCTGCTGCGAACGGGCTGTGATCACGACGATTCCCACTTATGGAGGCGGTTGGATACTGCTCCTCTCGGTGAAGGACCGGCGTAGTCGCGGGTTATGTCTGCCAGACGCCCCAGACCCATTTGCCACCAGGTACGGTGGATCCACTTTCGTTCGGCCAACCGTCGCATTGCCCGAAGCCATCCGCGCGGTTGTTGTTTGTGCCTGAATGCCAAAACGATCCCCAAACCCAGGCGAATGTCCCGTTGTAGCTCAAGGTCACTGTTCCGTACGGAATTGGACCATTCCACGGCGAGAAGTGGGTGCTGATGATGTACCACCCGTCGATCGCAGCACTTGCCTGGTAGTAGTACGGGCCGACGCTTGTCACCTGACCAGCGCCATAGTTGTACCCGTAGTTCATTCGAGGACAAGCACACGAGCACGGACCTCGGCAAGGTTCGAACAAGCAAACGTGTGGTGCTCCAGCTAGATTGCCATCATCTTGGTAATTCGATGGCATCTGGCCATTCTGCTATCATACGCGCATGAGGCGGAATGTTGCCGCGCGGCGGGTCGGCCACAGAGCTGCACCGGCCGAACGTCCGACCATAACCGTGAGGTTCAACGACCCGGCCCAGCACGAGTTGCTGACGTTGGTCGCCGATGAGCGCCACACCTCCATCAATCAGCTGATTCAGGAACTCATCGATGCGCCCCTTCACGACGCCGCCGGCGAACTCGAAGGAAGGCTCCTGCGGATGGTTGAGAGGCTTCGCAGCATGACCAAAGTGGAGAGAGCCCGATCGATCGCGGCCGCAGCAAGAGCGACCGGCGAAGCCGAGGGCAAGTACAAGGATCCTCTCAAGGCCAGGCACGTCTCGCGGGAAGAGGCCTTGGGACTGCGACGGGCCCTCGACGAGGGACGCGCTGAGCCAGATCTGGGGTAGGGAAACGCCGGAGTCTCAGGAACGAATCGCGGGCAACTGTGCTCGGATCCTAAAACGGCTGGTCGCCGACTCCAGCAAGCGGGTCGCGTTTTCGTTGGGGATCGTGCGTACCTGGCACCGCGATATGTACGTCGGAATCAGGACTGATCCGAACTATCCGCTGGGCGAGTTCCGAGGGTCCAGCGCTTCCAGAGCGCTTCAGGCATGCGATGTCGCAGTCAGAAACGTGCCCGGCGTCATGGCTGAGCGCGTAGCGGCTGAGTTACGGAGGTTCCAACGATCCATTGCCCAGCGGACGGTGAAGCTAGACGCGGCATGCCCGAATGATGCCAGCGACGCCGCGACCATTGCTGAAATCGCGGAGCTCGCCGCATTCGCACATGGTGAGTGGGTGCGGATTCATCCGTTTGCGAATGGAAATGGTCGAACCGCCAGGATCCTGTGCAACTGGATCCTGCTTCGCCATGGGCTGCCGCCCGTGTTGCGGCTTCGGCCGCGACCCCAGTCAGCCGACTATGCGCGTGCGGCTGCCCAGTCCATGGCGCGGATCGCCTGGGTAAAGCCGGGTGGGCAGTTCAGACCATCCGAGGGACTGGTCACTACGTCCATCTTGATGATCGCGCTGCATTCCTGGCCTGCCTGTTTGGCTGGTCAGACTCTAATCCGAAGGCCGGAGGCGACGAGGTTCAGGCGGCTCTACCGAGGTAGGTGGTTCCAGTCCACCGCGGCCCACTACTCCAGTTGTCTTGCTTTCTGGCCCCACCTTGTGTTGGCGGATCCATCACGACTCTTTCGCACCGACAGCCTCATGGCTGCCTGTAGCGTTACCCTTTGCCGAATTCGCGAGCGAGTTCTTTGGCCAAGGCCGACGCCCAGCCTCCATCACGAAGTGGATGCACTTTGAGATAAACCGCTTGAGACATTTCGGTCACCTCTAACGTTCCGTTGTTCCCTGGTTTACCGAGGTGCCAGTGCCTACGCACGGGATTACCACGCTGGCGTTCAAGGCGTATCGCGAGGCCGAGCTGCAGGCAACGTTGCAGGACCTCACTGCTGGTTACGTTCGGGATGTTGACTGCGAGCATCACTGAAGCTAATTGGGGATTGACACGGCGACGTTGTGTGAGAAACGGTAAGCCGCGAGACTCGCGTCGACCGTCCAGAGCCTATCGACCCGACGATCGTCATCGGCGCTTAGTAGGACGATCGCATCGACCCATGACAGGGGAAGGTCAACATACGTGGCCAATAGAGCCGCTGACCGCTGAAGAGCTTCATGTGGCATCTCTCGGACTTCGAAGATTTCGCGGCCTGTCTGGAGCAGGCCAAAGACGGTGAGGGCGGGCCGGGCGTCGCCGCGGCCGCTGATACGGCGGTCATATCGCAGCTTGGTAAAGGCTTCGCCGGCGACTAGCTCGGGCACGATGATCGGAGCCTGCCGCCTTCTTTGAGCCTCTATTGCGCTGATCGCCCAGCGATGGTGGCGATCACCACTATTAGGGTCGCAATCAAGAGCCCGGTATCCGCGAGAGAGTTCAGCGGCGATACACCGTCTCGTCGATTGTTTCGGATAGGTCTGGAGGGCCGTGGAGGACTCCAGCGAATGCCAGCACGCGATCAACCTGACTGGCCTCAGCCGACAGACCCTTCTCCACAAGCTGGACGATGAGCCCACTCTGCGTTGTGCCCCGTTTGCGTGCGGTCTTACGGATCCGTTCGTCGAGCGAACGGGGAAGCGTGATGTTCTTCCTCACGTGAGTTGCCACCTGATGATGGTACACATCGAAAGAGAGCCGCTACACACCATGATTACCGTCATCGGCGCCGGCACGACCGCGATGGACACCTGCATCTGGCTGCTTGATGCCGAGGTCGACTCCGAGAGGATCCGCTGGATTCGGCCGCGGGACTCGTGGTTGTTCGAGATGTACACACTAATGAGCTAATATGTATGCATGGTGCGCAGAACGACGATTGAGCTCGACGAGGACCTGGTAGCCAAAGCGAAGAAGGTTCTCGGTGCCAAGACAACGCGTGCAACGGTCGAGGAGGCTCTGCGGCGTGCAGTTGAGATCGGTCAGCGGGACCGCGATAGGAGAGCCGCTGGGCAGCGGGCCTACCTCGAGCGTTTGGCCGCCCGCGCCGACGTCAAGGTGCTGAATTCGGAGGAGATGTGGCGATAGCGGGGTGGGTACTCGACAAGAGCGCGGCCACCAGAGCCGGCAGCCCGCGTGTCCGTAGACAGCTCGACGAGCTGCTCGGCTCCTTGTTTATTTGCCCGGTTGGTGAGCTCGAGCAGCTTTACTCGGCTCGATCCGGAAATGACTATGACGTCCTCAAGACCGAACTGCGCTCGAGCTTCGAAACGGTCGACGCTCCACCCGACGTTTTTGTCCGGGCGCTCACACTGCAGCGAGATCTCGCTCATCACCATGGTATGTGGCACCGGACGCCGATTCCGGACTTGCTTATCGCCGAGTCGGCATTGCACCATGGTCTCGGTGTCGTTCACGTGGACGGTGACTTTGACCGCATTGCTGAGGTCAGGCCACTTGTAGTCCGCCGACTGAAGGAATGACCGCCATCAAGCCGGTCGGCTGTGCCTCGAGGCCGCCCCGCTGACCCTCCCGGAGCTGGTTGGTTTCGATATGGAAATATGGAAATATGGCAAGGCTGAAAACCACGCTCGCGATCGATGAGGCACTGATTCGCCCGGGTCGGGTTCACGCGGCTCGGACCGGGCAACGCGATTCCGAAGTCTTGGAAGCCGCTCTACGCGAAGGCCTAGGGATTATCGACCGCATCAGAGCAAAGGCTGACCTCGGCGAGCAGGACGCCTTCGCTCTGGCGCACCGCCCGGTCCATGAAGATAGGGCGATCCGTCGATCCAAGAGACCACCGTCACGATCCTCCCGCTCCTAAGCGGCGATTGCAGCTCGCCATAGACGCGGACTGTCTGATTGCGGCGGTCCTTTGCTGGCTCAGGCGCGGCGTCACAGCTCCTCGACCTGTGGCGCGACGGAACATTTGAGCTGATCGCGTGCCCAACGCTTGTAGCTGAAGTTCGCCGGGAGTGGTCGGTATTCGGAGCGTTGCACCCCGTCTCCGCGTTCCCTCCGGTCTGGCGGCACGACCCGACCACTCAGATAACACGACCAACAATGTGGCAAGGCTCGACCTTCAACCCGTGGCGTGACCATCAATCCACGTACTCCTTGGTTCCGGATCGAGCAAATGCAACCCTTAAGGCCCGGTGAGCGCGTATGCGGAGAGTGACCGGGTGATGGACGGTCATTCCGAACAGGAGCTGGTTCGAAGAGCCAAGGGTGGAGATAAGGTGGCGTACGAAGACCTCCTGCGCGCGAACTTGCAGCCGGCTGCAAGACTCGCGCGGGTACTGCTTGGGAACCCTGCCGAGGCTGAGGACGTAGTGCAGGAGGCTGCGGTTCGAGCGTGGCGCAGGATCGCCAACTTGCGAGTCGGCGCCGAGTTCCGGCCCTGGTTCCTTGGCATCGTCGTCCGCCAGGTCCGGACAGTTCAACGCGCGCGCTGGTGGACGCTGATACGCCTTCCCGACCTTTCCAGGCGTCCTCTGATCGAAGAGGATCAGTGGCTGGAAGGCGAAGACTTACGCCGGGCCATTCTGAGACTCCCTCAATCGCAACGCGAGGCTGTGCTCATGCACTTCTATCTCGATCTGCGTGTCCAGGACGTCGCCGCGTCGCTCGGGCTGTCAGTTGCCGGCGTGAAGTCGCGAATCAACCGAGCGCTTCGCCAGCTGAGGGCTGATATCACGCGCACGGAGATTCAGACATGACTGGCGAACTCGAAGACCTTCGACGAAAGATCAAATCGGCTTATGAATTCGAAACCGACCATCCGTATCCCGCGCTGATGGCTGCGATCTCGGCTGAGCTCAAACGAGACCCTAGGTCCAGCTCACGCATGGGCTGGATGGCGGGAGCGACTGCGGCTGCGCTGACCGTTCTTGTGGTCGTCGGGCTGGGTGGGTTCCACGGCATCCGCAATGTAGGCTCGCCTCTCCCGGCTGCGCCCTCCCCTGCGCCCAGCACCGAGGCTGGCGTGGCCGCGATTCTCGCCAACAATCACCTTGTTTACATCCCTCCGGGCGCGGCGACACCGACGTGGGACGTGGCTGTGGCGCCAGCGCCTGACCTCAACCCGAGCCACGGCTACGCCGCACTCGGCCACCGCGTGGCTGCCAGCGCTTATGGAAGCGTGATCTATGCGCTGCCGGCGAAGGACTTCTTTGGTGGAGACAAGCTGGTTGTTGCAGACTCGGCCACCGGTCGGGTGATTCGCGAAGTCCAACTCCCGAATCCCGGCAACTCTGCGCGATATGGCGCGCTCGCCGTCGGGCCATCGGGCGATGTGTGGGTGGTGGGTTCGATCGGTCCGGTCCCGTCGGCCAAGGATCTTCCGGTCAAGCACATCGAGATCGTGCGTGTGAACCATCTGGACTGGTCAACCAGCTCGTGGCTCGGCAGGTCGATGAGCCAGTGGGTGGCCCAGGATCCCGTTGGGGGTGACTTCGAGATCTACGAAGTTCAGCTGACCAGCGACGAGGGTCGTATTTACTACAGCTATACCGGCGGCCTCGATTGGGTTGACATCTCTGGAAATCGCGCCACGACCTGTACCCCACCGGATCCTAACCAGGCGTGCGCACCTGGCCTAGCCGGATTCCTGGTCCACGGAAGCAGCATCTACATCACGACCGCGAACGATCCACCGTCCGGCGCGATCGACTACTACGACCTTGACGGAACTCTTCGAGGTCATATCCAGCTGGGTCTGTTGCCGGGCTTCTTGGAGGACTTCGTGCTGGCGCCTGACGGCCACACCCTCTACCTCTTTGGATCGTGTGGTTACTCAGGCGGCATGGCGAAGCTCGACATCACCACGAACAAGCCCAGCGTCATCGTGAAGGCTGGATCGCAGTACACGCACCCAGCCAACCCTCCATGCGGCCAGAGCTCCGCCTTCGTCGCCGCCAACTTGATCGCGGTCGGACACGTAGGTGCACTCCTACCGAGTGATGCAGAAGGGACGATCCTGTATGTCGACGCCGCATCGGGTTCAATCAGGAGATCAGTGGTCGTTTCGGCCGAGCCGATTGCGATCGCCTCTGTCGAGCTCGCCAGTTCCTGATTGACCACAGATGTCTTGCAGCCAGTTGTAGGCACATCGGTTTTTGATCGCGTCACCCGGCAGAACGAGCCACCAGCGACGACCGTGCATCTTCGATGGTGACGATGACGACGCGGTTTTCTTCCTCGAGGTAGACATAGACCACGATCATCCAACGCCAGGGTCCGAGTACGAAACGAAATCCCGCCCAGCGGCCGCCCAGTTCAGGACCTAGCCGAGGAAAGCGGCCGAGTGGCCGCACGCTGCGCTTGAATCGTGGCTTTGTGTTCTTCGGCAGGCTGTGAGTGCGGATCAGCCGATCGAGGTCGGCCGCAGCCGACCTCGAGATTTCAACCCGCCACCCGGTCAGAGCTCGTCCAACCCTATGGTCTGACCGGCTCTTGCGTCGCGAAGTCCTTGGCGAGCTCGCTCCAGGGCTCCGGGCAGGCCGTCCAAGAGAGCCGCCACGTGGCGCGGGTCGGGCTCAGCTTCGTCAAGCGCCTGAGTGAGTAGAGATCGCGCAAGCGTGCCCTCGTTGACGTGAGTGCGCTCGGCCAGTTTGGCAAGTTTTGCCGCGTAGGAGGGGTCGAGTGTGACATTCAGGCGTCTCGCGCCGGGCATTGAATCATCCTACACGAAACAACACGCGACGTGCACGCAGCGCAGCGGCGACGACCCACAGGCTGGTCGGTAAGCGAAGTGGACGGGCTGATTGGCACCTGGCTGCGCGCCGCGGCACTAATCTGCAATCCGTAGTACTATCCCATGCGCAGGATGCAGGGGTCGAACGGTAGTCCGATTGACACCAGCCAACTTCTGAAGGGAGTGCTGGACCTGGCCGTCCTGGCGGTCCTCGCCGAGCAAGACAGTTATGGATATGACGTTTTGCGCCGGCTGCGCGAAAGCGGGCTGGATGGCGTGGGGGACGCGTCGGTGTACGGAACGCTGCGGCGGCTCTATCGGGCGGGAGACCTCAAGTCGTACGCCGTTCCATCCGAGGAAGGACCTCATCGCAAGTACTACGCGCTGAACAATCGCGGCCGCAGCTCACTCGATCAATCCGCGAAGACCTGGGGCTCTTTCACCAAGGCCCTCGATCAACTGCTCAACGGGAGGAGCACTGCCAATGCCAGATAGCAAACCAGCCAACGACGTCGCCGGCTATGCCGACGCGGTGCGCGCCGCCCTCGCCTCGCTCCCCGAAAAGGAGCGCGAGAGCCTCCTGGAGGACCTTGAGAGCCATTTAGCGGAGGTTGCGAGCGAGTCAGACGCGCCGCTGCAAGAGCGCCTCGGGACGCCTGAAGCCTACGCCGCCGAGCTCAAGCTGGCTTACGGCACCTCCGCCGACGCCGGCGAGACAAAACCACGCGGCCCGAAGCGCGAGCGACGAACGGCATTGATCCATGCGGTGACCGGCACTCGGGCCTACCGAGAGGTCCGCGCGATGCTGCCCGAGCTGCGCCCGGGCTGGTGGGTCCTGCGCGGGTATCTGGCAATCCTCTTTCTCGCGTTCTTGTTCAGAGGTCAAGACAATCTCCGGCCGATCCCCAACCCGTTCCACAGCCTCGGCCTTTTCCAGATCCTGGCCACCGTGGCAGCCATCGTCGTCTCGGTTCGACTTGGCCGGCGCGGCTTGCCGGACAACAAGGCCTGGCGGGCCGCCGCCGCGGCGGCAAACGTGGCGATCGTGGTGCTGGCGTTGCCAGTTCTCGTGAGCATGGGCACGAGCAACGGCTACACGTATTACGGCGGCGATCCATCCGGTTCGTACGCACCGCCGGTGGACGCGAGCTATTACGTCCCAGGCGTGAGCAATATCTATCCATATTCGTCGGACGGGAAGCCGCTGAAAGGCGTGCTTCTTTACGACCAGGATGGGCGCCCCCTGGTCATCGACACGTCGGGTAAGGGCGGTGGCGTGACGAACGTTCCGGTGGGCTCTGACGGCCTGCCGATCCCGAACGCTTACCCGCTCGACCAGCGAGATGTCAACGGGCAGCCGGTCTTGCCACCGCGGGTCGCACTGCCGCCGAGCCCTACCGCGTCGCCGAGCGCGACGCCGACCGCGAACCCAGCCGCCACTCCTAAGCCGTGATTCCGGTGATCAGCGATCCAAGGTCCGACAGGCGCCGCAGGTAGACTGTCCGCCCGAGGTGAACCCGACGACTTCGCCGGACATCTCGAATCAAGACCTCAACCCGCGGTTGTGGCGGCTGCGGTCCGCCGCCCGGACGGTCCTCGCCGACCGGCGCATCCTGTGGGCCATCGTCGCCATCGTCGCCGCTGGGCGCGCCTTCGGCGAAATTCCGCTGCTCATGCCCGTCGGCGCCGACGCCTCCCAGTTTCTCGAAGGCGGCCGCCAGGCGCTCGCTGATCCTGCGGGGGTCTACCCCGGCGTGGCGGGATTGATCGCTCGTGGGTTCACGTGGACCGTCACCTGGCCGCCGCCGCAGATCTTGATCTCGATCCTGTACAGCCTGCTGCCAGAGCAGATCGGGATATGGGCCTGGACGCTGACCAATGGGTTGCTCGTCCTGGTTGGACTGGCGCTCCTGTTTCGCGCCCTCGGGTCGGCCGAGGTGTGGGCGCTGCCCGCTTTCGTCCTCGTCTGTCTTTTGTTCACGCCGATCTTCGAAGAGGTCAGGCTGGGCCAGCGAAGCGGGTTGCTGCTACTCACGACAGCCGCAGCCATGCTCACCGTCGAGGCACGGCCTCGGCTGGCCGGCGCTCTGGCGGGCCTGGGCACGGCATGGAAGTTCTTCCCCGCCGTCCTGGCGCTGTCCGTCAATCCACGGCAATGGCTCAGGTTTACCGGGACGTTGATCGCGGTGGCAGGCCTTGTCCTCTTGGTGACGTTCGTTCCGTTCGGCAGCCCGCTCCAGTATGTGACGGGCGTGCTCCTGCCGGTCGCGACGGGGAATCCAGTGGCGACCCACGATTGTTTTCAAAACTCGGTGCCGCTTTTGTTCTCCCGTCTGGTTGGAGGGCAGAGCTTCTCGGTGATCGATACACACGGCACGTGGCGCGACGTGACGATCAGCGCCCTGCAGCTGCCCTGGCTGGCAGCCCTGCTGGCGTTTGTCACCAGGGCGCTCCTGGTGGTGGGCACGCTATGGGCCGGCCGGCGAAGCGGTTGGTCGCAGCCCTATTCCCTCGCCATGGCCTTCAGCCTGGGGGCGCTGATCCCAGGAGACGTCTACACCTACCAGTTCCTGTGCGTCCTGCCTTTGGCGACCGTCCTCGTCGTGAGGGGAATCGAGCACCGTCAGTGGCTGCTGCTCGCAGTTGTCGGCGTGTGCCTGTGGCTATTCATCAGCAGCCCTTGCGCCCTGATCTTTCCAGGACTTTGGACGGTTGCCGCCCTCGGGATTTTCGGCGCGGGCCTCGCCTCGGCGCGAACGACAACCAACGCAGCCGGCTCGCGAACGGACCCTCGAGGAGAGCGCAACCGCACCGGATCTCCCGATCCCGACTGAAAGTCAGGCGGATGCGGAGCGGGGTGGGACCCTGGCGGCGCGACGTAGCATGGTCTTTGAATGACCACCACGCCCGCCGCGATGCAGCAACTGCGCGACCTCGCGCGGCTGCGCCGCGTCCGAGACCGCATGGACAGGGAGTACGCGCAGCCGCTGGACGTCGAGGCGCTCGCCCGTGGCGCTTACATGTCGGCCGGGCACCTCAGCCGCGAGTTCCGGCTCGCCTACGGCGAGTCGCCATACTCCTATCTGATGACGCGGCGCATCGAGCGCGCCATGGCGCTGCTGCGTCGTGGCGACCTCAGCGTCACCGAGGTGTGTTTCGCGGTCGGCTGCACGTCGCTGGGTACCTTCAGCACCCGCTTCACCGAGCTGGTCGGCGTGCCGCCCAGCACCTATCGGGGCCAGTGGGAACCCTCGAATCCGGAGTTGCCGTCGTGCGTGGCGAAGCAGGTGACCAGACCGGTCAGGAATCGAGAAGCGCGAGTCACGCAGCCGCACCTAGCATGACCGCCATGGACATCACGATTCACACGAGCTTCCTCCCTCATGACGACCCGGACGCCTCCCTCGCCTTCTATCGCGACGTCCTCGGCTTCGACGTCCGCAACGACGTCGGATACGGCGGGAACCACTGGATCACGGTCGGCCCCGCCGGCCAGCCCGGCACGTCTATCCTTCTCTATCCTCCGGCCGCCACGCCGGGGGTCACCGACGACGAGCGCCGCACCATCGTGGAGATGATGGCCAAGGGAAGCTACGGCCGCATCATCCTGGCCACCGGCGACCTCGACGGCATTTTCGAGCGGCTGCAGGCCAGCGGCGCCGAGGTCGTCCAGGAGCCGACCGAGCAGCCATACGGGGTTCGCGACTGCGCCTTCCGCGATCCCGCAGGCAACGAGATCCGCATCAATCAGCTTCGCTGAGACACGATGAGCACGGCCACGAAGACAGATAGGCGGTCGCCTGCGCTGCGTGCGGACGGCCGCCACGACCTGATCCGCGTGCAGGGCGCGCGAGTCAACAACCTCAAAGACATCAGCGTCGAGATCCCGAAGCGACGGCTGACGGTGTTCACCGGCGTCTCGGGCTCGGGCAAGAGCTCGCTCGTATTCGGCACCATCGCGGCTGAGTCGCAGCGGCTGATCAACGAGACCTACAGCGCCTTCGTGCAGGGCTTCATGCCGACGCTGTCGCGGCCGGAGGTCGACGTGCTCGACGGCCTGACGACCGCGATCATCGTCGACCAGGAGCGGATGGGCGCCAACGCCCGCTCCACCGTCGGCACCGCCACCGACGCCAACGCGATGCTGCGTGTCCTCTTCAGCCGGCTCGGGCAGCCGCACATCGGTTCCTCGAACGCGTTCTCCTTCAACGTCCCCTCGGTCCAAGGTAGCGGTGCGATCACGATCGAGCAAGGTGCGGGCAAGACCGTGAAACGGACCTTCACAAGCGCCGGCGGCATGTGCCCGCGCTGCGAAGGCCGCGGCACTGTCTCCGATATAGACCTCACCCAGCTCTTCGACGACTCCAAGTCGCTTGCCGAGGGCGCGATCACCATCCCCGGCTACAAGACGGACAGCTGGTGGACAACCGGGGTCTTCATCGAGTCGGGCTTCCTCGACCGGGACAAGCCGATCCGCAAGTACACCAAGGAGGAACTCCACGACTTCCTGTACAAGGAGCCGGTCAAGGTGAAGATCAACGGCGTCAACCTCACCTACGAGGGCCTGATCCCCAAGCTGCAGAAGTCGATGCTCTCCAAGGACCCCGACGCGCTTCAGCCGCACATCCGGGCGTTCGTGGACCGGGCGGTCACCTTCACCGCGTGTCCCGACTGCGGCGGTACCCGGCTCAGCGAGGGCGCTCGGTCTTCCAGGATCAAGGGGATCAACATTGCCGCCGCCTGCGCGATGCAGATCAGCGACCTGGCCGAATGGGTCCGCGGCCTCCACGAGCCGTCGGTGGCACCGCTGCTCGCCACGCTGCTGCAGACTCTCGACTCGTTCGTTGAGATCGGGCTGGGCTACCTCTCGCTCGACCGCCCGACGGGCACCGTGTCTGGAGGCGAGGCGCAACGCACCAAGATGATCCGACACCTCGGCTCCTCGCTCACCGACGTGACCTACGTCTTCGACGAGCCAACCACAGGCCTGCACCCCCATGACATTCAGCGGATGAACGACCTGCTTCTACAGCTGCGGGACAAGGGCAACACGGTACTGGTCGTGGAGCACGAGCCGGAAACGATCGCGATCGCCGACCATGTCGTCGACCTCGGACCCGGCGCGGGTAAGGCGGGCGGCACCGTGTGCTTCGAGGGCACCGTCGAGGGGCTGCGGGCCAGCGGCACTCTCACCGGCCGCCATCTCGCCGACCGGGCCGCCCTCAAGGAGACGCTGCGGACGCGGACGGGCACGCTGGACATTCGCGGCGCGACGGCGCACAACTTGCGCGACGTCGACGTCGACATCCCGCTCGGGTTGCTTGTCGTCGTCACCGGCGTCGCCGGCTCCGGCAAGAGCTCGCTCGTCCACGGGTCGATCCCCGCCGGTGCGGACGTGGTGTCGATCGACCAGGGCGCGATTCGCGGCTCGCGACGGAGCAACCCGGCGACCTACACGGGGTTGTTCGACCCGATCCGCAATGCGTTCGCCAAGGCCAACGGCGTCAAGCCCGCCCTGTTCAGCGCCAACTCAGAGGGCGCCTGCCCCAACTGCAACGGGGCCGGCGTCATCTACACCGACCTGGCGATGATGGCCACCGTCGCCATCACCTGCGAGGAGTGTGAGGGAAGGCGGTTCCAGGCAGCGGTGCTGCACCACCACCTCGGCGGCCGCGATATCAGCGAGGTGCTCGCGATGTCGGTGACCGAGGCCCAGGAGTTCTTCGGCGCGGGCGACGCGCGCACCCCGGCCGCGCACGCCATCCTCAACCGGCTCGCCGAGGTCGGGCTCGGCTACCTCAGCCTCGGCCAGCCGCTCATCACGCTGTCCGGAGGCGAGCGGCAGCGGCTCAAACTGGCCACCCACATGGCCGAGAAGGGCACGGTCTACGTCCTCGACGAGCCGACCACCGGCCTTCACCTCGCCGACGTCGAGCAGCTGCTCGGCCTGCTCGACCGGCTCGTCGACTCCGGCAGGTCGGTCATCGTCATCGAGCACCACCAGGCGGTCATGGCGCACGCCGACTGGATCATCGATCTCGGCCCCGGCGCCGGCCACGACGGCGGCCGGATCGTCTTCGAGGGCACGCCGGCCGACCTCGTCGCGGCCCGCTCCACTCTCACCGGCCGGCACCTCGCAGCCTATCTCGGCACCTGACCGAGAGCCTCTTCGTCTCAGCCCGCGCCGTCCCCCCACTCGATCTCGCTTTACCTTCGGCAATGTCTCCGCAAATCATTTCAGGAACCTCAGAGTTACAGCCGTGCCAGCGCCCATGACGCTTTGAATTTCGACCGTTCCTCCATGGGCCGCAACGACGTCGTGGGCGATCGCCAGGCCGAGGCCCGAGCCGGGCGAATTGGCACCTTTGACGAATCGCTCGAATACACGAGGCAAAAGCTCTGGCGGGATGCCGTCTCCGGTGTCGGTCACGATTACGGCGACCTCGTCACCGTCCGCGCTCACCGCGACTCTGACCGACCCGCCGGCCGGGGTGTGCCGGATCGCGTTCGACAGCAGGTTGCCGAGCACGCTCCGGATGCGGGCAGGGTCGAGCTGAACAGGCGGTAGGTTGTCCGCCACCTCAGCGGCCAGCTTCAAGTGAGACGCTGCGGCCTGTGTCCCGAAGGATTCCGCTGTGTCGGCCGCGAGCGCGCCCAGGTCGGTCGGCTCTTTGTGCAGCACCAGGCTGCCGGCGTCTGTCAAGACCAGGGTCCGAAGGTCCTCGACCAGCCGGTCCAGCGTCTGTGTGGCATCGAGGATGGGTGCGAAGTGTTCTGTATCGCCCGGATAGACACCATCTGCGATCGCCTCCGCCTGTCCGCGAATCACCGTGAGCGGGGTGCGAAACTCGTGCGCCAGCTCCGCCAGGAAACCGCGACGCTGCTCGTCACTCGACTTGAGCCGCGCGGACATCTGGTTGAACGCCCGCGCGACCGACCTCAGCTCTCGCGGCCCAGACTCGGCCACCTGGACCGAGTAGTCACCGGCCTCGATCCGGCCCGCCGCGTCGATGAGGCTGCCCATGGGCCTGGTCATGCGCCTGACAGCGCCGGCGCCGGCCACGACCAGGAAAACCACGAACACGATCGCCAGCACCGCGACGGGCCATCCGCCGAGCTGAGCCACGAGGCCTCCGATGACCGCGCCGGCGAGGACCGCGATGGCAAGAATCGCGACCAAAAAACACCCGAGCCTTCGCACGAAAGTAGGAGGCCCGCCGCGGCGCCACCGGCGCGGGGGGAAGGGTTCGCCTGCCGGCCACCAGGGTGGCCGGCGCCCGGGACGCGGGCCCCAGCCGCGGCCCATCACCCGGCCGGCTCGGCGAACCTGTAGCCGACGCCGAACACTGTCAGCAGGTAGCGCGGCTTGCGGGTGTCGGGCTCGATCTTCTTTCTGATGTTCTTGATGTGCGCATCGATCGCGCGCTCGTAAGACTCGAAGGCAACCCCGCGCACCGCGTCGAGCAGCTGGGCTCGTGTGAACACGCGGCCGGGCTGCCGCGCCATCGTGGCCAGCAGCTGAAACTCCGTCTTCGTCAGGCCGACGCGCCGGCCGCCAAACCGCGCATCCATCCGCGGCACGTCGAGCTCGACGTCGGAACCGACCCGGATCACGTCCGCCGGAAAGTTCATGCCCTCGGCTCGACGCAGCACCGCGCGCACGCGCGCGACAAGCTCCTTCGGGCTGAAAGGCTTGGTCAGGTAATCGTCCGCACCGAGCGCGAGCCCGACCAACTTGTCCGATTCCTCGGTCCGCGCGGTGAGCATGATGATCGGCACCTCGCCGTCTCGCCTCAAGGCCCGGGCAACGTCCAGCCCGTCCAGCCCAGGAAGCCCGAGGTCCAGCACCACCAGGTCGGGCCGCCCCGTCCGCGCGGTCCGGAGGGCCGCCGCGCCGTCTGACGCGACGAGCACGGTGAACCCACCGTGCTCGAGGTAATCGCGGACGAGCTGGACGATGCGGGGCTCGTCATCGACAACAAGGATGGTTAACCCCATGAACTCAAAGCCAACGAGGTGAGTTCATGGGGACCCCTAGAAGAGCCACGGCGACCATCCTAGTTTCAGTCAAGTCGCCTAGACCGTTCGCTGGTCAGGCGGCGGAGGTGGCGGCGGCGTGCTCGGGGCAGAAGGCTGCTCGCCGTGCGCCCGCTTGTGCCACTCGTGCATCCTCTCGTCCAATTCCGTTTTTTGACCCGACGGCATTCCGTAACCGCGGTCGCCCCTGTAGCCCCATCCACCGCCGCCCCAGCGCCTGCGTCCGAAGAACGCGAACCTGAGCAGCCCGAAGAAGATGAACAGGACGAATAGGAACCAGAAGAAGCCGAAGATGCCGAAGCCCCAGTGAGGGCCGTACCCGTAGTAGTAGGGCGCCGCAACTTCCGTGCCGGTGGGCACGTGCGTTGCGACGCCGTCGGACCACCCCACGTTGTAGGCGATCACGCCGACGATGGTGAGCAGGATGGCCGTGACCACCAGCCCGATCAAACCGAAACCGCGTCTCATGTGAGCTCTCCTTGCAACTGGATTGACGACTGCAGGCTTCATCTTTCCGGGCACTTGTGAGCGCGGTGTGAAGGATTAGTGAGGGTCTAAAAACCGCCTAACTCCATCTCGACCAGCTCGGCGGTCCGCCGCCACAAGGCAGCCTGCGCCGCCTCGTCGATCACGGTCCTTGGCGGATCGATCCGGCGCGCGCCTTTGAAAAACCATCCGGTCGTTCCGGCATTGGCGGGCGAGATCGCGAGATCGGCCAGATCTTCGGCGGCGCGTCCGGCAGAACGCGAGACGAGTCGGGCCAGCGTCCGCACCGGCCGCGGCGCCTCGCGCATGAGGTCCGAACGGACCAGCCCGGGATAGAACGCGTTGGCCCGCACATCCCAACGCCTGGCTCGTCGCGCCAGCTCGAAGGTGAACATGAGGGCGAGTGCCTTCGTTGCTCCGAAGCAGTACATCGCGTCGAAACGGTCCTTGGAAAATAGACGCTGCATGTCGACGCGGGTCGTCGACGGCGCTGTCACCGTGATCACGCGAGCACCACCGAGCAGCCGGTCGCGCAGCAGGTTGGTGAGCAAGAACGGACCGAAATAGTTCGTCGCGAGCATCTGCTCGAACCCGTCGGAGGTCCTCTGGTAGCGGCTGATGAAGGCGGCCGCGACGTTCAGGAGCGCGTCGATGTGTCCACCGCCACGATTGATTTCGCGCGCGGCAAAGCGCACCGAGGAGATTGACGCGAGATCGACCGGCACCTGCGAGACGCGGTTGTCAGCGCCGCCGAGGCGCTCGACCAGGGCGTCCAACCGATCCGAAGGCCGGGCCATCAAGATCACCCGCGCCTGGCGTCGCGTTAGCGCGGCCGCGGTGGCTGAACCCAGAGCACCTGTGGCTCCGCTCAGGACGACAGTCGGGTGCAGCGAGACCACCGGATAAGTGTCCAGGCAAGATGATGTGCCCTGCAACCGCATGACTGCATGTCCGGGCGGGCCTCTCGATCGGCGAGGAGATCAACCATCTCGCGGGGTGAAGACCCTATCACCAACCGCCCTGACATCGCGATGCGCCTCAGGTGAGGTTGATGTCCTTCTCGCAGCAGAACAGGCCGAGGTCAGGCGTCCACTTCAGGACGAACGGGCGGGTAGCGCTGCTGACCCGGAAGCAAACGCTGATCGGCCCGAACGTCGCACCGTTGGCGAACTCGTGGCGGGTCCACGTGTTGCAGCCCGGTGCGTCAGTCACAAGGCCCGACGAGTGCCGGCTGGCATCGATCAGCTGAAGATCCTCAGGCGAGGCATGGGTCGCCGGGCTCGAGTTCTGGAACGCGACCTGCATCGACACCAGGTCGCCGTTCACGTTGATGTCAGAGAGCCAGAGCGTGAAGCCCTGCACATCTGCACACGGACCGGGTGAGCAGTTCTCCGGAGCGAGGGAGGTGTTGTTCGAAGCCGGTAGAGGGGCGTGCAGCGATTGATAGGCCGTCACGCCGACGACCGCGGCTACCAGGAGCCCAAGCGCCGCCGCACCAACCGTGAGCAGACGTCGCACTGCCGTAACACATTAGGCGACCGGCCTCGACTGGACTCAAAACACGGCCTCCGCGAGCCTGTCCGCCTGAGCGGTGGCGGGCGCTGTCATGAAGAGCAGCAGCTCGTCGCAGCCGATCGCCTCATAGGCCTTGACGCGCTCCCTCGCCTCGTCAGCGGTCTTCACCGTGGCCTTCCAGACGCCGGGGCCCCAGTCGCCGTAGTAGTCCATGACGTTGGACTGGGCCTCCGCGTGCACCTCGTCACCGATCGCGAAATAGGCGAGGGCGCGAAACTCGGGCTTGCCCGACCTGCCTGCCGCCTGCCAGGCCGCGCTCACGCGATCCATCATCGCCTTGAGGCCGTCGGGGTTTCCACCTCCCAGGGTGTAGCCGATGCCGTATTTCACGACGCGGTCGATGGAGCGGTCGACGCGCCCACCGAACATCAGCGGCACCGAGTGGCCGTTTACCGGCCGGGGGTTGACCGCCATCTCAGTGCCCGGAACAGGCTCTCCGCGCCAGGCGCGATGCATGAGGTCCAGGGCGGCGTCCAGCCTCTTGCCGCGGTCGTGGAAGTTCAATCCCGTGACTGCGAAGTCGTCCGGTCGCGAGCCAACGCCGAGCCCGAGCACGAAGCGTCCACGCGAGAGCTGGTCGAGGGCAGCCGCCTGCCCGGCGAGCAGGATCGGCTCTCGCGCCGGCCCGAGCAGGACGTTCGTCATCAGGCCGATGCGCTCGGTCGCGCCCGCCGCGGCGCTCAGCGTCACGATCTCGTCGTAGCTCGGGTAGGCGATCCGCCCAATCGTCGCAAGAGACGAGAAGCCGCGTGCTTCGGCCCGCCGTGCGATGTCGACCAGCAAACGCCCGCTGTGCAGGCTCTTGTTCGCGTTGGGGAGTCCAAGTCCGACCTTCAGGATTTCTCTAGGCTACTGGAACTGCGCCGGCTCTTTCGTCGGTCGCCGGTCAGTGCCTACAATTCCGCCGATGAGAGACCGCGGTGTCCAGTCTGCTGCTCCGCGGTTTCGCGCTTGGGTTTGCGATCGCCGCGACCCCCGGGCCGATCTTCTTTCTCTGCCTTAGGCGGACCCCTCTCCGCGGTCGCCTATACGGCCTCGTCTCGGGCATTGGCGTCGCCACGGCGGACGGCCTGTATGCGGCGATCGCGGCGTTTGGTTTCGTTGTAGTAATCGGCGCGGTGGCCGGCGACCGGAGGCCCTTTGCGCTGATCGGCGGAGCGGTGTTGATCGGGCTCGGGCTGAGTATCCTGTTCGATCGGACCGAGAGGCCGGCCGACCCTCCAGGCGCCTCGGGTGGCGGCCTCGCCTGCAGCCTGGTGGGTGATGCTCGCGATTGGCGTTTCTCTCTCGAGGGCGCGCTTGACTCCCGCTGTCATCCGCGCCATCAACGCGTTCAGCGGCCTGGCGATTGCCGTGCTTGGAATGCTGGCGGTCTACTCTGCCTTTTCATGAATGTGAGCGGGCGAACGCGCACCTACAGCTGGGAGGACCCGATGGCACTGCGCGACGCGGGCGCGGGATTGAGCGGGCTCGACTACCTCACGGCGGTTTTCGAGAGAAAGCTTCCACCGCCCCCGATCGCGGCCACGCTCGACTTCACAGGCGCGGAGGTGGAGGAGGGGCGAGCTGTCTTCGTCGGACAGCCGGCCGAGTTCCTCTACAACCCGATCGGCGTGGTGCATGGCGGTTACGCGATGACCCTTCTTGATTCGGCCATGGGCTGCGCGGTCCAATCGACTCTCGCGGTGGGCGAGGGATACACCAGCCTTGAAACGAGCGTCAACTTCGTCCGTCCGATCACCCTCGAGACAGGCCGCGTACGTTGTGAGGCCAAGATCCTGCATCGCGGCGGCAGGGTTGCCACCGCGGAAGGCAGGCTGATCGCCGAGAGCACCGGCAAGCTCCTCGCACATGGAACCACCACCTGCCTGGTCATGAAGGCATGACCAAAGGCCACCGCATTCACACGATCGACGTGTTCGCGGAGAAGTCCCTGGCCGGCAACCAGCTCGCGGTCGTGCTGGGCGCGGCAGACCTCTCAGGCGAGGACATGCAGCGAATTGCCCGAGAGATGAACATCTCGGAGACCACCTTCGTGATGCCGCCCGACGACCCGGCCCACGCCGCGCGGGTTCGCATCTTCACGCCGGCCAGCGAGCTGTCGTTCGCCGGCCATCCCACTGTGGGCACCGCCTGGGTGCTTGCCACCGAGGGCCTCGTGCCTGGTGGTGCGCTGGACTTCGTCCTCGAAGAGGGTGTGGGGCCGGTCAAGGTCCGTGGGGTGAAGGGGCCGGGCGGCCTCACGTTCTGGATGAGGCACCCCGAGCTCTCGTATGGCGCGGTGGAACGCCGGCGCGTGCAAGCCGCCGAGGCGATCGGGCTCACCGAGAGCGACCTGGCGCCGGACGTTCCAGTCCAGGTCGCGACCACGGGAAACCCATTCCTGTTTTTTGCGCTCCGGGATGGCGTCGCGGTCGATGAGGCGGTGCTCGATCGCGAGCTGCTCAGCGAGGTGCTGGCTGGGACACGCTCCTTTGGTGCTTTCATCTTCGCGGCGGTCGGAGGCGATCGCCTCTACAGCCGCATGTTCTCCCTCGACATTCCCGAGGACCCCGCCACCGGCTCGGGCAGCGGACCTCTGGGGGCTTTCGCCGTGAAGTACGGCCTTGTACCTCGTGCCCCGAAGGTCACGCTCGTCAGCGAGCAGGGGACCAAGATGGGCCGCCAGAGCTTCATCCACATCGCGCTCACGTACAACGGATCGGACGAGAATCCATCTCAGATCGAGGTCGGAGGGGCGGTCCGGCCGGTGCTCACGGGAACCCTCCTGGAGTTCGACTGATGGTCGTCGACAGCTTCAAGTTCCTGCCGCGAAGCTTCCGCCCGTTCTACGAAGGTCGCGGACCGTTTGAAGGCGAAGCCGCGCCCGTGTGGGCACCGTTCGGTAAGCGGCTGGCCGAATCCCGCATCGCGCTGCTCACCTCCGCGGGCATGTATTGGAACCGCTCGCAGCCGTCTTTCGACCTCGAGCGTGAGCAGACGCATCCCGAGTGGGGCGACCCGAGCTGGCGCGCCATCCCGGCCTCGACGCAACCTTCCGGCATAGGCGTGGCGCACCTACATATAAATGACGAGGACCTGCTGGCCGATCCGGGGGTCGCGCTGCCCATGCGATTGCTGGACCGGCTCGCGAGCGAATCGGTGATCGGTGGTGCGGTCGCCGAGCACGTCTCGGTGATGGGCTACCAGGATCGGGCACTGCGGGATTGGCGGAGCAAGACGGCGCCCCAGCTCGTGGCTCACCTGCAGGGCCAGGGCGCCGACGGCCTCATCCTCGCGCCGGTTTGACCAGACTGCTGCGCGAACGTGCCCGTGCTGGCACGGTGGATCGAGGCGGCGGGAATCCCAACTGTGATCGTGACCATGATGCCATCGGTGGCTGAGGAGCGGCGCGCGCCGCGGATCGTGGGTGTCGAGTTTCCGTTCGGCCACCCCTTTGGCATGCCGCACGACTCGGGATTGCAGCGCCGAGTCCTCGAGCTGGCGCTTCGCGTCCTGGCCGGCGCTGCCGCGTTCGGGACCCGCGTGGACCTCGACGTCGAGTGGCCGGTCCCGCTGCGAGAGGCCTACCGCTCCTGGCAGCCGAAAGAGGCCAGCCCGATCGTGAGGAAGCTGCTGGAAGCGCGCCGGCAGTAGCGGGCCCTCAGAAATTCCGTTTCGACCGTCATCCTGGTCCGGGAGCCGATCGGAATCTAGCTCGGGTGCTTTTCCGGCTCGAGCTTGATCGAGGCCGAGTTGATGCAGTAGCGGAGCCCGGTCGGCTCGGGGCCATCGTCGAAAACGTGGCCCAGGTGGCCGCCGCAGCTCGCGCAGGTGACCTCCGTCCTCACCATGAAGAGGCTTCGATCGGAATGCTCCTCGATCGGCGCGTCGCCGGCCGGGGCGTAGAAGCTCGGCCAGCCACAGTGGGCTTCGAACTTGGTCTCAGACTCGAAAAGTTTGGCGCCACAACCTGCGCACAGATAAATGCCCGGCGTGTTGGTATCCCAGTACTCGCCGGTGAAGGGCCGCTCGGTGCCCTTCTCGCGCAGCACGTGAAACTGCTGAGGGGTCAGGTCGCGCTTCCACTCTGCCTCGGACTTCTTGGTCACGTCAGTCTTTGCCATCGCCTCTACTTTGCCACGATCTTGAAAGTCGCAAACTACCCGTGTGCCGTCCAAGCACGTTGTGACACGTCTCCGGCGGGAGCTTGTCATCTGGATCGCGACCGTCGGTCGCGGCGGGCACCCCCACGTGGTGCCGGTCTGGTTCTGGTGGGACGGCAAATCCTTCCTCATTTATGCGGTCCCCGGGCAGAAGGTGCGCGACATCCAGGCCAACCCGAACGTCGGGCTGCAGCTCAACACTGACCCAGTCGGAGACGGCGTGGTCCGCATCGACGGCACGGCAAAGATCGACAGCAGGCAGCCTCCCGCGTACAAGGTCCCGGGATACGTGCGCAAGTACCGCGAGCAGATCAAGGGTTTCGACTGGACGCCCAAGGTCTTTTCGGACCGGTACCGGTTCGCCATCCGCGTCACGCCCACCCGCTTTCACTGAGGTAACCCCAATTGGCACACCCCCTTCGCTTTGGGCTGAAGAATTCCGGTCAGGACACCACCATCGCGGACCTGCGCGCGGTGTGGCGCATCGCCGACGAATCCGGCTTCGACCATGTATGGGATTTCGACCACCTGGCCTCGATCGGCGGCGGCGGGGCGGACCGCCCGATTTACGAGGGATGGACGCTCCAGGCCGCGATGGCCGAAGCGACCAAGCGCGTGCGGATCGGCTGCCTGGTGACCGGCAACACCTATCGCAACCCCGCCTTGCTGGCCAAACAAGCGGTGACCGTCGATCACCTTTCCGGCGGCCGGTTGGAGTTCGGCATAGGCGCCGCCTGGGCCGAGATCGAGCACGCGATGTACGGCTTCGAAGGCCTGGATCACCGGGTCGGTCGCTTGAGCGAGTCGCTCCGCATCATCAAGTCGCTCTTCACCGAGGAGCGCACCACCTTCGAAGGCCGCTACTACCACTTCAAGGACGCCATCGCCAACCCGAAACCCATCCAGAGGCCGCATCCGCCGTTCTGGATCGGAGCGTCCGGCGCCAGCACCCTGCGGCTGGTGGCTCGCTACGCTGACGTCTGGAACATCGTTGGCGGGGACCCCGAGCGCGTCAAGGAGCTCACGGGGCTGTTCGAAGAGGCGTGCGTCAGCGTCGGACGCGACGCCTCAGAGATCCGGCGGTCGCTCCAGTTCGGTTGGGACGGCGAGGATCGCAATCAGCTGCTCGAGCTGTCCGCGCAGTACCTCGAGCTGGGCGTGACGGAGCAGGTCATCTACCTGCGCGGCGCACACCCCCTGGCGCTCGCGGAGAAGATCGCCGAGATGCTGCCCGACCTGCGGAAGCTCGAGGGCGCGAGTGTGGCGGCAAACTAGGGTCCCCGCAAATCCACCGCGTAACTGCCAAGCTCAGCACGGAGCGACTTTGGAAAAATCTGTTCCTCATACCGGAATGGGAGCAGCGTCTGAGGCGAAGCCGCAGGTGCGATGACGAAAACCAACTCCGGGTTTCCCTCATCTCTTTCAGGGCGCGGTAGCTGCTTGCAGTTGGCAGCCCGCCGCCTTCATCTCTTCCAGGGCCTGCAGGCCGGTGGCTTCGTTGAGGGACGCGCACAGGTTGACCAGGACGCGCACCTGGAAGGCGTTCTTGCGCGCGTCGAGGGCGGTCAACCGCACGCCATATTCGGTCGAGATGCCGCAGACGTCGATGTGGTCGATCCGTTCCTCCTTCAGCACGTCGAGCAAGGCGTGGCCCCGGGAGTCGAGTGAGTCAAAGGCGGAGTGCGCCGCGTTGTGCCGGCCCTTGCTCACGACGCACTGGATGATCTTTTCCCTGACCAGATTGGCGATGGGAGGCACGAAAGCGGCGCCCGGGCTGCCGATGATGCAGTGCGGCGGCCACGTGTTGACAAAGTCGGGCGAGGCGGAAAAGTGGTCGGGCGGATCCTCGTGATAGTCGCGCGACGCCACCACGAACTGGTACTCGGTTTTGAAATGGCGCATGTGCCGCGCGATCATCGCGGCAACCGGCATGCCATTGGGCAGCGGAAGGTTGCCGCCCTGGACGAAATCGGCCTGGAGATCCACCGCCAGCAAGGCGTTTCTCATCCGTCCGCCAGCCTCCTTAGACTTGCCTCATGGCACCCGTGATAGTAGCGGTCGCGCGCTCTCCTTTCGACAGGTGACCGCACGTAAAGTCGCGCCCTTCGGGTCCTGGGCTTCTCCGGTGACGGTCGACCTGCTCCTCAAAGGCACTGTGCACATGCGCAACCAGATGGTGCGCTGGGACGGCGCAGACCTCTACTGGTCCGAGCTGCGACCCGACGAGGGGGGCCGCATCGTCGTCTGCCGTCGCGACGCGGACGGGATAATCAGCGAGCTGACTCCGCCAGAGTTCAACGCACGCACTCGCGTGCACGAATACGGGGGCGGCCATTTTGCCGTCAACGGCGGGACGTTGTGGTTCATCAACTTCAAAGACCAGCGCCTGTACCGGCAGGACGGTGGCGGAATGCCGCGGCCGATCACGCCGGCTGCAGACGTGCGTCATGCCGACATGGCCGTCGACTCCCGCCGCGGTCGCCTCCTTGCCGTGCGGGAGGACCACACCACAGGCGCGCGCGAGGCCGTCAACACGTTGGTGTCGCTCGACGTCAATGGCGAGCGGGACGCGATCACGCTGGCGGCGGGCAATGATTTCTATTCATCTCCGAAGCTCAGTCCCGATGGGAATCGGGTGGCCTGGACGACCTGGAATCACCCCAACATGCCGTGGGACGGCTGCGAGCTCTGGGTGAGCGAGCTCGATCGCGACGGACACGTCGCATCGTTACGGAAGATCGCCGGAGGTGAAAGCGAATCCGTGCTTCAGCCCGAGTGGTCGCCGCGCGGAGAGCTGTATTTCGTGTCGGACCGCAGCGGCTGGTGGAATCTCTACCACGCGATGGAGGAGGGCGAGGAGCCTCTGAGCCCGCGGTCCGCGGAGTTTGGGGCGCCACAGTGGGGCTTCGGGATGCGTTTCTACGCCTTCACCGGTCCTGACGAGATCGTCTGTCTCTACTCCGAGCCAGGGGGCACAAAGCTCGGACGCATGGACGTGAACACAGGCGCGATTGAGCAGGTCGAGCTTCTGTACACCAGTCTCAACAACATCCAGGCGAACGGTCGCAAGATCGCTTGTTTCGCCGGCTCCGCAACCCTGGCCGAGCGGGTGCTCACGGTCGAGCTCGACACAGGCGCGCAGGAGGTCGTCAAGGTTGCCAACTCAGCGCACGTCGATGCCGGCAACTTGAGCATCCCCAAAGCCATCGAATTTCCGACCGAGGGCGGCCTGACCGCTCACGCCTACTACTACCCGCCGAGAAACCAGGGCTTCGAAGCGCCTCCGGGCGCGAAACCACCGCTTGTCGTGCACTGTCACGGGGGACCGACAGGGTCGGCCGGTCCCATTTACCCGTTCGAGTATCAGTACTGGACGAGTCGCGGCATCGCGATCGTCGACGTCAACTACGGTGGATCGGCCGGTTACGGTCGCGCATATCGGAGGCGCCTCAACGGCGAGTGGGGCGTGGTCGATGTCGCCGACTGCATCAACGCCGCTCGATACCTTGTCGAGCAAGGGCTCGTCGACGGTGACCGCGTATCGATCACCGGGGGATCGGCCGGCGGTTTCACCGTGCTGCTCTCCTTGACCAAGCGCGACTTCTACAACACCGGGGCAAGCCATTTCGGAGTCGGCGACCTCGAGAGTTTCGTCCAGGAGACACATAAGTTCGAGTCTCACTACCTCGACACCCTCGTCGGGCCGTATCCGGAGCGTGCCGACCTGTACCGGGACCGCTCGGCGATCAACTTCGCGGACAACCTGAACGTGCCAGTGATCCTCTTTCAGGGGCTCGAAGACAAGATCGTGCCGCCCAGCCAAGCGGAAGAATTCGTGGCCGTGTGCCGGAATAAGAAGCTGCCTTACGCGTACGTCGCGTTCGAGGGCGAGCAGCATGGATTCCGCCAGGAAAAGAACATCCGGCAGGCGATCGAGGGCGAGATGTACTTCCTGTCGCGGATCTTCGGTTTTGACGTCGCCGACAAGATCGAGCCGGTCAAGATCGAGAACTTCTAGGCCCGGGCCGCCTATCGTTTTCGCTCGGTAAGTCGGCGTGGCGGAACGGCAGACGCGCCAGCCTTAGGAGCTGGTGCCCGAAAGGGCGTGGAGGTTCAAATCCTCTCGCCGACACCTCCCCGCTCCGCGGGGACGTCCGCCCGGCCTCGCGAAGGGAGCCCGGCCGGACGGGCGGTCCGGAACGGATGTCTGGACCCGAAGGACACCTGTTCGGTGCTGTATTCCGGTCAGGTGGCCTAAAGTTCAGGTTCCGTGGGACAGGAAGACCCGCAAGCCGGGCGGAACGGCGCACCGGCCGACAAGAACGGATCCAAACCCAAGGCTTCCAGCAACGGTCATCACCAGGTGGGCGGCTACCGCGTGCTGCGCGAAATCGAGACCGACAGCCTGGGCGCGGTTTACGAGGCTGAGCATCCACGGCTGCAGCGCCGCGTGGCGGTGCGGACCATAGGTGCAAATGTCGCGCGCGATGTCAGCTTTTCGCGCCGGTTCCTGCTCGAGCTCCGGTCCTACGTCGCGCTCGAGCACGAAGCGATCCCGCGCCTGTACGAGCTGGCCTACGAGGGGGAGTCTCCCTACCTGGTCACGGAGATGATCGCCGGTCGGACGCTCGACGACGTGTTGGAGGCGGGCGAACGGTATGAACCTCTAGGCGTGATCGAGCTGCTGCGACCGATCGCGAGCGCCCTGGACTACGCGCACTCACGAGCCGCGGTTCATCGCGACGTCAAGCCCGCGAACATCCTGCTCGCAGACGACGGCCGGACCCTGCTGACAGGGTTCGGTCTCGGCACGGTCGCGTCCTTCAATACGGGGCCAAGTGCAGGCGGTCCAGTCGCACCCGACTACGTGGCGCCCGAACGTCTCGTCGGTCGCGAGGTGGATGGGCGCGCCGACGTGTACTCGCTGGCCGCGGTCGTCTTCGAAGCGGTGACAGGTCGCCGGCCGTTTTCCTCCAAGAGCTGGATCGAAACGCTGAGCCGCCGCCTCTACGAGCTGCCGCCCAGCGTGCGAGACCTCGTGCCCGAACTTCCGGCGTCCTTCGCGTCAGTCCTCCAGCAGGCGATGGACCGCGATCCCAACCGCCGCCCGGCCACCGCTGGAGGGCTACTCGATCGGCTCGAGGCGGCGCTCACGTCACCCGACGGCAACCCCGACAGCCTGCACTGGCTGCAGCCTGTGATGCACCGCGGCAGCATCGGACTTAGCGCGGTGCTGGTCCTGGTGGTCGGGGCGGCCGAAGCGGCTTGGCTGCTCGAAGGATCAGGGCTGACCCTGGTGATGCACCTGGCTCAGCGCCTGTTCGGGGCGCGCTAGCTTCCGCCTATGACGTCCTGCCGTCGATCATGAGCACGCTGTTGCACGCGAACAGCCGGTCGATGATGAATCCAACATTGAGACTGGTCGGGTCCTGGCCGATCGCCGACCCGATCTGCTGCACGATCTGCTGAGCCGGCACGTTGACGCCGAACACGGTGGCGCCGACCGCCATGATCTCGACCCCGCCGTTGTGCGGCACCAGCAGCACCGATCCCGTCCAGCCCACTCCGTTGTAAGTCCCCTTGCCTGTCACGAGCGCGCCGGCCGGCGAGTTGGGAGCGATGCTCACCGTCAGGTTCGAGAGGCCTGACACCTGGACGGCAGTCGCAAGATCCGTGTCGGTGTAGGAGCGGCGCACCGCGCCGTTCTGTTCGATGTCTGAGCTCACGCACGCTTCCACGGCGGCCACAGCGAGGAATGGCTCCTCACCGACTGTGCCCAATCCGCTGACCCCGACCACGAACAGCTTGTAGATGCCGGCCGGAGCGTTGACTACGGAGACGACGATGGGGGAGGATCCGCTGCCGGTGTGCATCTGGCCGTCCGGCGCCTGGACCTTCAGCTGCATCGCGCTTCCGGGATAGCCGAGCGACGCCTTGACCAGGCTGCCGCCCGCATAGCTGTACAGGTAGAGCTGCTGCTCGCCGTTGTGGATTGGCCCGCCGATGAAGTCCTGCTCTGTGCCGGGCGTCGTGCCGAGGTCCGCCGCAGCGGAGGCAGCGAGAGCAGGGCCGAACGGATCATCGGGGTCCGGCTGGATCGGGCCTGCCGGCCCAATGTTGCCCTGCGGGTCGGCTGTCGCCTGCTGCCCGGCGGTGAGGTGAACATGGTTCTTTCCGTCGAAGTCGAGCTCGCCGTCGAACAGCTTGACGATCATTGTGCCGTCGGCCTTGATATAGACCTCGAACTTCGTGCCGCGGACCGAGGCCACAGCGGCTTGACCCGCCACCTGGAACGTGGCGCCTGAAACCAGATGCTGGACGCTCATGAGGGTGCGCCCGACCTTCTCGGTGAGCTTGGCGTCGTGCAGCGTGCCGTGCTTGCTGAAGTGGGCGGCGTCGAGGGTGATCTGACTGTCGCTCGCAAGTCGCGTGAGGGTCCCGTCCGGGAGCTGGATCGAGGCCCGGCCCTTCGTATCTGTGCTGACCGAGTCACCGGCCTGGACCATCGCCCCGGACTTCGCCGGTGCGAACGCGCCACTACCGCTTCGCTCGAGCGATGCGGTGGGCTGATAAACCGTGAGTGTCGCCGAGACGTTCACCGCCGCCTGGGCGGAGCTGTTGAGCCAGAAGATGCCCCCGCCCACCAACAGGATCACGATCACCAGCACGATGAGGACACGACGCCCGCCCCTGCGGCGAGCGGGTGTTCGGGCGGCTACTGCGGACATGTTGCCCGGGAAAGATAGCTCACAGGCTGTTCAACGGAGCCGCTCAGCCGCCCTTGCTGCGCGACCTGGATGGTTGCGCCCGTTTGGTTCGGACCCGTCGATCGCCCGCGGCGGGCGAGGGGGAGACTAAGCGCCGGGGCGGTGCCCCTCGATCACCATCACGTCGTCGCCTCCAGCGCCGTTGCAGGAGTACACCCGATCGACGATGAACCCAGCCGGCATCGAGGCGATCGAGTTCGCGCCGAGCGAGCTCAGCCTGGAGACCACCTGAGTCGTCACGTTGATACCGCGCACGGTCACCTGCGTGATGACCGCCCCCAGGTTCGGTGTGGCGGCGTAGAAGTCGATCGTCCACGAGATCGGCAAACCGCCCAGGTTCGAGTAATAGAAGATGCGCGCCGAGTTGGCCGAGGTGCCCTGAACCTGGAGAGAGATGCCGGTCGAGCCGGCCTGTTCGAGCGCGGTCGCGATCTGAGAGTTGCTGAGCGCCTGGCGCACGACCCCGCCCGTATCGACGTTGCCGGCGGCGCAGGTGGCGTCAGTTGCGAAGGACAGCGAGTACGCCTCTCCAGCTGCCGGAACGCTGAGAGCGGTCACGATCGCCCTGTAGACCCCAGGCGGCCCGTTGGCGATCTTGATGACAAGGGGCGCCGCGCCCTGCTTCGCAAACACCCGGCCCGCGGGATCGGTGACCGTCACATTCATCAAGCTCCCGGGGTAGCAGAACGCGAGGGTCAGGTTGCCGCCTGGAGAGTTGTAGTCGCTCTCGGCGGTTTGGCCACTGGTCAGGTTTTCGCCACCCGACGACTGCATGGTGCCTGAGCCGTTGCCGGCCGCCGCGGCCGCGGCGCACTGAGCGGTCAGGGGGTAAGGGTCCTGGGGATCGGGCTGGATCGCCCGCTGGTTGGAGAGGCGGCCGTTCGCGTCCGCGTCGATCTGCTGGCCGGCGGTCAGCCTGACGGTGGTTGCGCCGGCGACGGTCACGGTTCCGACGAAGACCTTGATCAGGTTCGTGTTGTTGCTGCGGACGAGGACCTCGAACTGGGTTCCGCGGACCTGCGCGCTGACCGAGTGACCCGCCACCTGGAAGCTCGCGCCTGAGGCGAGATGCTCCAACCGATGTAAAGGTCCTGCCGATCCTCTGGGCCACGCCGGCCGATTGCAGGTTGCCGTTTTTCTGCAGCTGGATGGAAGTGAGCGTGACCTGTGTGTCGGAAGACATGCGGACGTACGAGCCGTCGGGAAACTGGATTGCCGCGTGGCCGGTGGCCCCTGTGTGCACTGTGTCGTTGGAGTTGAGCGCCTCGCCCGCGATGCCCGGATTGCCATTGACGGCCACCGGCTGGTTGATCACGATGAGAGCGGCGGGCGCGCCGATCGCGGCCTGGGCCTGCACGACGAAGAAGTAGTAGCCGCTTCCCCCTACGAGCAGCACGGCCAGCACCACGACGATCAGGCAGCCGCCGCAGCCGCACCCGAAGCAGCCTCCCTTCCTGGGTGCCGCGGGGGGAGCGGCTTGCTGCGGTATCGCTGGTGGTGGCTGGACGGCCATTCGCCGGGGAAGGTTAACCGGTGGTTCGCCGAATCGGGTTCGTTCTGGCTATGTCGTGGAGAAGTCGACGACCAGGCGAGCGGGGTCGGTGAGCGTGAACACGCGCATGCACGCCGCCTTTCCAAGCCCGAGACCCCATGAGAGGTGTCCCTCGAAGTCCTGCGTCTGACGGGCCTCCTTGAGGACGAGAAACTCGTCGTGGACGAGGTCGGTCGGACCGGTGAATGTGCCGGCGCCGGTCGCGGTCTGGACGTTCACAAGGACGCCCGAGGTGCCGCTCAAGGTGATCGCCTGACCTGAGGAGCCGCTCGGGAAAGTCGGCGTCGCCTGGCGCTTGACCGTGTAACTGGGTACGGCCGCATCGAACTGGAGCACGAAGCGGTCGTAGCCGATCTGCTCGGCGAGGCGGGCTGTGACCGCGTTCGCGACGCCGGTCTTGCCACCGCTCACGTCCGCGCAAGCGAAGGCCGGCAGGTTGGTGCCTGGCGGCGCGGGCGGCGAAACGGGAGGCGGTGCGATCCGAGGCGCAGACGCGACCGATGCCGGCGAGGCGGCCGGGCTCACGGTGGCGGCGGGGGCCAGCGTGGGTCCGCAGGCGGCGACAAGGAGGCTCAGGCACAGGATGCGGGCGGCTCGCATGAGCCAATTAGTATGGTCGAGGCTCCAGATCAGAGCGCCGAGGTGGCGGAACAGGCAGACGCGTCGGTCTCAAAAACCGATGTCCGCAAGGACGTTCGGGTTCGACTCCCGATCTCGGCACCACGAATTCGTATTCAGATCGGCGCTCCCGGCACGCCGGTCTTTTTGAGCAAGGGCCTCCAGGCTAAATTGAATTCGGAACCCGGTCCCAAGGGTCGGGTTTCGGCGTTTCCGGGACCTCTGAAAAGAGGTGTCAGGACGCTATCTAAGGAGGTGTCAGTTTGCCTGGGAAAAGCCCAAAACCGATGCGCTTTTCGAAAACGGCCAGAAGTCCGTTTTTGCGACGTCAACCGAGCTTTCTTCACCTGTAACGGACGCAGCCGCTCAAGACCTGGTTGTCACGGGCAAAGTGCGTTTGACCGGAATCACCAACGTCGCCAAGTTGGTCTCTGGACCTTCTGGCTGGCACGTGGGTGCCGTTGTGCTGCCCGTCATGGAGGGACGCAAGATCACCTTCCGAGCTGGCTTCAAAACCGGCGAATATCCACTCGCTGGGGCGAAGGCAGCGCTCCTCAGCCCGGATCAGTTTCGGATTTCGTGCAGATCCTCAGATGGCCATGTTGAAGACTTCGTCTTTTCC
>JBOHUQ010000053.1:0-9052 GCA_050734495.1 Candidatus Dormibacteraceae bacterium | reverse complement strand
GCCACTCTCATCGGCTGCCACGCAGAGGTCGACGCTGGGGCAAGACACGCTTGACAGGTAGCAGGGTGCACCGGTCTCGGTGACCACACAGCTGGAGCCGTCAACGTGGGCCACGCTCCACGCGCCCGACCCACCAGTTGGGTTGCTAGAAGTAACAACATTGCCCACGATGTCCACCGCGACGCAGAGACTGCTGCTCGGACAGGAGACGGCCGAGAGAAAGTTGCCGTCGACGTGGCTGACGATCCACTCCGCCGCCGCCCCTGTGGGTTTGCTTGAAGTCACTACATTGCCGTTGCCGTCTACCGCGACGCAGAGGTCAACAGTCGGACACGACACTCCAGTGAGGAAACATGCTGCGGGCTTCGACGAGGAAACCGCGCAGTTGGAGCCGTCCACATGGGTGACAGTCCACGCTGCCGACCCTGTGGTCGGGTTGCTTGAGCTGACCACATTGCCGACCTGATCCACAGCGACGCAGAAGGCGCTGCTGAGGCAGGAGACCCCTGTTATGAGGTTGGTTCCGTCGATGCGGGTGCCGATCCAGGCTGACTTTCCTCCGATCGGATTGCTGGAGGCGATGACAGTGCCGGCCGCGCCAGCGGTGACGCAGAGGTTGCTCGTGGGACAGGACACAGTGGAGAAACACGGGGACGATCCCGACACTGCGGCGCCGCAGTCGGAGCCCCGAAGTGTGGTCACCATCCAGTTCGCCGCCGTCGCGTTTGGAGATGCCGTCGCAACGGGAGACGGGTGAGGTGTCGAAACCTCCGGGACCGGCGACGCGGGTGGTGTTCCAACGGTCGGGGACGGCGGGGGAGTGGGTGAAGCGACCGCCACACTGGACGGCGTTGCACTCGTCTGGAGTGGCACGGCGGCGCTGCCGCAGGCTGTCAGGATCAGAACGGCGGCCAGAACGCCTGCCCTCATGTAGGCGCTAACGCAGCTCTAGAGGTTTGGGTACGACGGTGCGCAAGTTAGTTAGCCTTGCCTGGATCGCAGACTGATCGCCTGGCCGCGAATCTCCAGGTGGTTCGCGTTACGGTAACTAAGGTCCACCACGAGGACTCGAACGGCCAGAGTAGGCGCAAGTCTCCAAGACATCAAGGCCATTTGTCTGGGTGGTGTTCCATCCGCGGTAGAGCACGCTACTTGGACGACCGCAGCGCCGATTGCAGGTCGGCGAGAGTCAGGAGGGTCAGACCGAATGGAACCACTGTGCCGAGAGCGATCCACAGAGTGTCCTCTGACATGTGGGGGTGGCGCGTCGTAAGGCGGGCTCGTTAGGCGCTGTCGAATAGGTGCGTGATTGGAGTCCCTCGCTGGCGGCTCCCCCAGACTTCGACTCCAACGGCGACGATGCAGAGGCAGTTGGCGCCGACACCGGCTGCAGCAATTGAATAAAGCGCTTGTCCACGCATCACCCAGATCACAGCGAGGGGGGCAATGATGACCGCGCTCAGCACAAATTCACCAATCACGAAGGCCACACCATTGACCAGGCAGTGAGACCGGATGCGCCCAATCATCTAGAAGCGCGCCTCCACCACGTCCTTAGCAGAGTAATGGCCAAACCGTCAACTGGATCAGAAGGTGGGAGACCTCCAAGAGGGCGATGGCCGGCCGCGAAGGCGGCGTCGGGAGCGCAATTTGAGTTTGGGTCCGTGCACCTTACGAAATCACGGGGCACCCGGAGGCTATTGGCTCGAGTCCACCGCGTTCCACCGTGGTCCTCCGTAACGCGAACCGAAGTCGACGGAAGAGCGATGAGCTCGCTCACGGTGACGCGCCGGTCGCCTACTTTGGCTCGCAAGCCCTCAGTGTTTCGCCAGTGCGGCGTCAGTTGCGCCGGACACACCGTCTTGCGTTTCTGGCGCTGGGCCGCACCATCCTACGTCTGGCGGACGAATACTTTGGATGCAGCCGCTGACAAGGATCAGGGTGGCTACGGCGACGAGGTGACGTCCAATGAAACTCTGCTGACCGCCAACTCCGGAGCGCGCATCAGGTATCGGCGCTGCAGGGATCGATCATTGACCAGGCTGCGGGTAACAGTGCGTGCCGGGGGGCTCAGGGCACGGTCTCGGAACCAATTCGTCTGGCGCGAGCCCGAGGGCCGCACCGAGGTCGCCGAACAATTTCGAGGAATTCACTGCCCACAGAATCCGTCCATCACTCAAATTGACGCGCTGGCACCCAAGCACAGCCACGTCTGCCGTCCAGGTCGCGCTCGCGCTGCCACCCTTGAAGGCGAGTCTGTAACTGGTACCAAAATCAATCGGACAGTGCATCGTGTCGCTTGGGAATGGCGGCAGCGTCTGGATATCGGACGCCAGACGACTCGCCGTTGAGCTGTGAGTTATGGTCTGATCGACAGTCGGCAGTACAAACAAGCCCGGAGTCCGCGTGATGCGCACACTCATCACGACGGCTGAGCCTCCACAGCCGGCGATCGTCGCCAGCAACGCCGCCACGGCCACAAGACGGGCCATACAGGCAACAACGTATCGGGCCGGCCCCGGAGAACGAGCGATCCGAAGCCCAACCATGTCCCTATGTAGCCGCCGCTAGTCGTATTGCAAAGACGTCTGCGACCAAGGCCAGGACCCAGGCGATCAACGCGATCAAGGCCTTGGTCGTGATGGCTCCCGAATCGGTTCGCGACTCGTTGCGCGAGCTGTCGACTGCCCGCCTTGGTTGCCACCTGCGCCCGTGTTCGCGTTGGTCCAATCGACGACCCGACCTCAGCCTTCAGGGCCGGACTCAGATCTCTGGCGACCCGCTACCAAATGTTGGACGCAGAGGCGGGGCTCCCGGAGAGGCAGATCGACCAGCTGACCTCAGCCACCGATCCTCTGTTGCGGAGTCGCTTTGGTGTCGGCCCGGATACGGCGGCTGCGTTGCTCCTGGCCGCCGGCGACAACCCTGCCCGCCTTCGCTCAGACGCGTCCTTTTCTATGTTGTGCGGTTCTTCGCCGGTGCCTGCCTCGTCTGCCAGACCAAGCGGCATCGCCTCAATCGAGGCGGTGATCGCCAGGCCAATGCAGCCCTCTACCGGATAGTGATGACCAGGCTGCGCTGGCATGACCAGACGAAGGCCCACATGCGACGTCGATTGAACGAAGGCAAGTCAAAAACCGAGGTCATCCGTTGCCTGAAGCGCTACGTCGCCCGCGAGATCTACCAGGTCCTGACCGCGGCTCGCGACCGGCCTTGACGTCCATAGGGGGATCCTTAGCGAAGTACGGGGCACGGCGTAGCTATGTGGTTCGAGTCCGCCGTTGCCCACACGACTCTTCCTCTGGATTTCGAAGCCAGCTCTTGAAGGCTCTGGCTGGCCTTGGAGTCGAGAATGTCGCCACGGATGGCGCGAACGCACCATCGCGCGCATCTCGCGTGACGCCACCGCCACCGCAGCGATGCCCGCGCAAAGGACCACGATCGTCAGTCGTTCCTGGGCGCTGACGTAGACTCGAGCCGATGAACACGAGAGACGTGGTTCGGGGTTTCTATGAGGGGCTCGCCCGTCAGGACGACAGCTGGCAGCAGAACCTCTCGGACGAAGTCGCCTTCACGGATGCCAGTAGCAAGCTGCAGGCCCGCGGTCGACCAGCCTTCATCCAGTCGTTCGGCGCGTTCCTTCGCGCGGTGGTCAAGGTCGAGTTGAAGCACCTGATCGTTGAAGGTTCCGATGCGGCTGCCGTCGTCAGTTATGAGTACACGAATCCGAAGGGTGAACAGCTACACCAAGACGATGCCGAAGTTTGGAGGGTCGAGGGAGGTGAGATCGTTGCCTTGACCATTTACTTCGACATCACCGAGTTCCGATCCTTCATGGGGCGCTGAAGGCCAAGGCGATCCCTCGCCTCGCCGGATCTCCACCGTCACATCACGCTTACGCCATAGGCGGGGTCAGTCGGTGCGACTCTATCGCCGCCTCCGGACCGCTGGCCCGGACCGGTACGACGCGAGGGGCCTCGAAGCAGTCGGCGGTCGGATTCCATCGAGGCTTGGACTTCGATTTGAGCGCCGATGATGGCGAGCGGGCTCAATCGTGTCGCCCATGAAGGCAGCGTCGGCAGCCCTATCTGAGTTCAGGTTCCGTACACTGCGGCTGCCTTGCTCCTGGCCGCCGGCGACAACCCTGCCCGCCTTCGCTCAGACGCTGCCTTCTCTATGTTGTGCGGTTCCTCGCCGGTGCCCGCCTCATCCGGCCAGACCAAGCGGCATCGCCTGAATCGAGGCGGTGATCGGCAGGCAAATGCAGCCATCTACCGGATCGTGATGACAAGGCTGCGCTGGCATGACCAGACGAAGGCCTACATGCGACGTCGATTGAACGAGGGCAAGTCACAAGCGGAGGTCGTCCGTTGCCTGAAGCGCAGGCGGAGCAGCTAGGGCGGTCACAGCCGTGAAGCCGAAAATCCATGGGCTCACGAACAAGATCACGGTCAAAACGGCCGGGACGAGCTCGAATCCACCAAGCCGCTCCGTGGCGGCATTCCCCAGGCCGGCCAGCACGATCAACACGCCAAGCACATAGGCCACCGCTGCCGCGACCCCAAGTGAGGTGTCGCCGAACACGAATGGGTCACGAACATGATGGCCCCGAGAACCGCGACGCTCCAATCCTGCCAACGCTTCCATGCAGTTATGACTGAAACCTCCGGGGCACGACCGCAAATTTTGACCCGGCGGTGGGCGTGCCCGGCGCGGGCCCGCCTCATCGCCTCGAAGGAGGGAATCGGTGATCGGTCAGTCGCTGCAGCCGACCCCGTCACTCAACTTCCTGAGCCCCTTTCGCGTGAGCTGCAAACAACCACTTATTCGCGCAAGTGGTTATTCCCCGCGGACATAAATCATTTGTCGAAAGTCATAACATTGCAGTCGTGACAACAAGTGTTGCGGACTCCACTGAAGCCGAGACCAAGGACGCCCTGCTTGCCTACCTCGACGCTTTGACTCTCGCCGAGCCAATCCAGGCGCGGCTATGGCAGGAGGCCCAGATCACCCTCACCCAGCTGTCAGTGCTGAGAGCGTTGCGGCAGAAAGCGCAAACGGCCGGAAGACTGGGTCACGAGGTCGGACTTTCTCCGACATCGGTGACGCGCCTTGTCGATCGCCTGGAGCGCCGCGCTCTCGTGAGCCGGCGCCGTGAATCCGAGGATCGGCGCTGCGTCGAGATTCACCTCGAGCCGGAAGGCGAGAGGCTCTTAGGTCAGCTCAGAGTGCTTCGCGGGACGGATCTGCACCGGGCGGTCGAGGCAATGAGCCGTGGAGAGCGCCGCCGGCTGAGCGCTGCGCTGCGGCGCTTGGTCGAGTTGACGCGCAGCATCGCGCTCGTGGAGAGGTGAGCGAATGAAGCCGGCGCTCGTCCGCCCAAAGCGGGACAGGTCTTTGTCGCCGCGCATCGCTTACAAATGGATCGCGCTTTCGAACACGACCATCGGGGTGCTGATAGCAACCGTCAACGCGACCAGCATCTTGATCGCAATGCCGGTGATCTTCCGCGGCATCAACATCAATCCGCTTGATCCTGCGAACTTCAGCTACCTGCTTTGGCTGCTGATGGGTTACATGGTGGTCTCGGCCGTCCTGGTTGTCACAGCCGGTCGGTTGGGCGACATGTTCGGCCGAGTGCGGGTTTACAACATCGGCTTCGCGATCTTCACGATTGCCGCCATAGGTCTCTCATTGGTCTGGAGCACAGGATCCGCGGGTGCTCTGGAGCTGATCATCCTGCGCATGGTCCAAGCGGTCGGCGGAGCGATGTTGATGGCAAGCTCCGCTGCACTCCTGACTGATGCTTTTCCGCCGAACCAGCGCGGGCTTGCACTCGGAATCAACATGATCGCCGGTATGGCCGGCTCGTTCCTCGGCATCGTGGTCGGGGGAGTGCTGGCCAGCATCAACTGGCGCTGGATCTTTCTCATCAATGTGCCGATCGGTGTGGTTGGCACTGTCTGGGGGTTTTGGCAGCTGCGCGAGATCGGGCTGCGTCACCGCGCTCGCATTGACTGGATCGGCAACGTGACTTTCGCAGCTGGCCTGGCGATGGTGCTCGTTGGGATGACATCAGGGCTCCAGCCTTATGGCGGTTCATCGATGGGCTGGGGAAATCCGTTTGTGATCGGGATGGTCGCGGGCGGCCTGGTGATCCTTGCGTTATTCGCGTTTTGGGAGACGAGGACCAAGGATCCGATGTTTCACCTCGACCTCTTCAAGATCCGCGCATTTACCGCCGGCAACATCGCAGGTCTGCTGGGATCGGTGGCCCGCGGTGGATTGCAGTTCATGCTTGTGATCTGGCTGCAAGGAATCTGGCTCCCGCTGCACGGATACGACTACACGCAAACGCCGCTTTGGGCGGGCATCTACATGCTGCCGATGACGGTTGGATTCTTGGTCGCCGGCCCGATCTCCGGGATCCTATCCGACCGCTACGGGGCACGCCCGTTCGCGACCGGCGGGATGCTCCTGTCAGCTGTCAGCTTTGGGCTCTTGATGCTGCTGCCGGCTGACTTTTCGTTCCCGGTCTTTGGACTGCTGATCTTCATCAACGGCGTTTCGATGGGCTTGTTCGCGTCGCCCAACACCGCGGGAATCATGAACAGCGTTCCCGCCCGCCACCGGGGGGTCGCCTCGGGCATCCGCGTCACCTTTCAGAACGTAGGCTTGCCGCTTTCGATCGGACTCTTCTTCACCCTGATGATCGTTGGTCTGAACGGGACGGTTCCGTCCGCCATGTTCAGTGGACTCACCGCCAACGGCGTGCCGGCTGCAGTTGCGAGTCGTCTGAGCGGCCTACCAGCGATCAGCTATCTCTTCGCATCGTTTCTCGGTTACAACCCACTCCAGACACTGTTGGGCCCGGTGCTCAGCCAGCTACCGACGGCCGACGCCGCTCGCCTCACCGGACGCGCTTTCTTCCCGTCGCTCATTTCGGGACCGTTTCAACACAGCCTCGTCCTGGTGCTGATCTTTTCGATCGCGGCGAGCCTCGTCGCCGCTGCCGCCTCAGCGCTCAGGGGCGGTCACTTCGTCCACCAGGAAGCAGATGCGATTCCGCTGCGCGGAGCTTCTGAGACTTAGTGCAGGGAAGAGCCATGGATCAAGACTTGATCGCCGAAACCACTCGAATCCCAGGCCACGGGGGCGACCGAATCGGCACCTACCTTGCTCGTCCGCTGGGTCCCGGACCCTTCCCCGGAGTGGTCGTGATCCACCATATGCCTGGCTGGGATGAAGCGACCAAAGAGATCACACGCCGCTTCGCCGCGCACGGCTATGCAGCCATATGCCCCCACCTGCATTATCGCGAGGGCCCGGACGCCAGCCCGGACGACGCCGCTGCTGCGGCTCGAGCCAGGGGTGGCGTGCCCGATGAGCGCTTTATTGGCGATGCCGCCGGCGCGATCAGCTACCTGCGCGATCTTCCTTACTCGAATGACAAAGTGGGGGCGATCGGTTATTGCTCGGGCGGGCGGCAGGCCTTTTTGGCGGCCTGCACGCTGGAGCTTGACGCCGCCGTCGATTGCTACGGCGCCTTCATCATCGAAACTCCCCCGGGTGCGCCATTGAAGATGGAGCCCCTGATCGACCGCGCTGCGGGCCTGCGCTGTCCCTTGCTCGGGCTCTTTGGCGCCGAGGACAGTCATCCTTCGCCATCAGAGACGAAGAAGATCGAAGCCGTGTTGACCGAGCACGGAAAGCATTTCGAATTCCACACCTTCGACGGCGCAGGCCACGGCTTCTTCGCGACCGACCGGCCGAGCTATCGGGTGGAGGCGGCAAACGAGGGCTGGCAGCGTGTCTTTCAATGGTTCGGGAAATATCTCGCTAGTTGAGGAGGTCGACACCAGATGTGTTCCTACGTGACAGAAAAGATCGGCATGCGCGGTAGTGGCAAGGGGACGATGGGCTGGTTCCAGCTGAGTCACGCCTGCGTGTACTTCGACCATCCGTATTTCACGCCGCTCGAGCACACCGTGAACATCGATTTCATCAGCGAGGGAGCAGGGCCCGAGGCTCGCGTGGCGGTCGAGCTGAGCCCCGATTCGGCGCGCGCGCTAGTGAAGTGCATCGAGGCGGCTTTCAAACAAATGACGCCCGCCGCCGAAGCTGGAACGAGCTTGCACGACCGTCGCGCCGGTCGCTTTTAACGTGAGCTCAGTGCAAGTCGGAGGTGCACCCAGGCCGGACCGCTACAAATGGGTCGCGCTTTCCAACACCACTGTTGGCGTGCTGCTAGCCACTTTCGACTTCACGATCATGCTGATCGCCATGCCCGTGATCTTTCGCGGGATCCATCTCGATCCATTGGCGCCCGGAAACAGCTTCTTCCTGCTCTGGATGATCCACGGCTTCCTCATCGTGAGCAGCGTCCTGGTGGTCAGCCTCGGCAGGCTCGGCGACCTCTTCGGCCGCATGCGCATGTACAACCTCGCTTCGTGGTCTATACGATCGCGTCGCTCCTGCTCAGCATCGACTGGATGACCGGCGACGCCGGCGCGATCTGGTTGATTTGCTTCCGGATTGTTCAGGGCATCGGCGCTGCTTTCTTGGTCGCGAACTCGGCGGCGATCCTGACCGACGCGTTCCCCCCGACCCAACGCGGACTTGCGCTCGGTATCAACAACGTGGCCGGCATAAGCGGGTCGTTCATTGGCCTGTCCTCGGCGGCGTGCTGGCGCCGATCAGTTGGCGGCTGATCTTCCTAGTCTCGGTGCCACTGGGCTGTTCGGCACGGTGTGGGCATACCGCAAGCTCGAGGAACGCGGCGTCCGCAAGCGGGCCCGGATCGACTGGCTGGGTAACCTCACATTTGCGACCGGGCTCATCCTGGTGATGATCGGGATTACATACCGCATCGAACCGTATGGGCAGCAGAGCATGGGCTGGAGCAGTCCCGGCGTGCTTAGGGGTTTCGCAAGAATTACCTAGACAATTAGGGGATGTCATGATACGGTCAGTCCGTGGATGCGGTGGCGGCGATTGCGTCGCGGTATGCCGCACTTTCACCGCATCTGAATGAGCGCGATCGACGTCTCTT
>JBOHUQ010000052.1:0-2011 GCA_050734495.1 Candidatus Dormibacteraceae bacterium | reverse complement strand
CTCCAGCGTCGGCGGCGCCTCGCACGCTTTGACCTCGAGACCGGGCAGCGTCTCGCGCAGATGGGAGCTGACCATGCCCTCGAGCTGCGCGGGACACCAGCAGCGGGCGGCAACGCTGCCCCCTTGCGACCAGAGCTCGAAACTGAGCCACGGCTGGCCGACGAGCCAGCGCTTCCACCAAGGCGTGGCGATCCCGTACAGGCTTTGGAAAAGTTGCAGCCAGGCGTTGAGGTCGAGCGCGGCGCTCTCGGACGCCAGTAGCTCGAGGAGAATGCCTTGGCGCCTGTGCTCCCGCTCGCGCGACACCGCAAGGGTCACGGCTAGCCCGAGGATGGCGGCTCCGGCAACGATGGCGAATGGCTTCATGTCACACGCTCATTGGTGAGCGGGATGAATCCCTCGAGATGGGGATCGGGCCACCGGACGGTTCGGGTGCTGACCTGGCCCCAGCCGATGAAATTCATCTCGCTGACGGTGTAGGTGGTGGGCGAGATCGCTATGACGACCGCGACGTGGCCGAGCGGGCTATAGCTGGAGTTTGGCCGATAGACCGCGATCGCCCCGACGCTCGGCGTGGGTTGGGTGTGGAATCCCTGTGCAGAAGCGTTGGCGAGCCAGTCACCGGCGTTGCCATTCCAGGTGACGCGGTGGTTGTAGGCCGCCCACCAGGTGCACCAGCCATACGGGAAGTGGTCCGGGAAACCGTCCTTTGGGACCCATGGAAAGAGCGCTGATGCGGACGCGGAGTGCGGCCCGTTGGCGAGCGTCGCAGCCGTGGAGCCCACCACCGCCGGGAAGGTGACGAGGAGGATGAGCCCGACAAGCAACATCTTCATGTGGCGGCTTCCGTGCCCTCGATGAGGCGGATTTCCTCGTCGGTGGCGATGACCTGGAACGGCACCCGCCTGCCCTGCGCGACCAGCAGTCCTTCGCCGCGCTGCGCATTGAGCAGCCAACTCTGCTCGGCCCGAGTGAGGCGGAACAGTTCCGCCACGCGTGGCATTGCCTGTGGCGCCTGCTTCATCAGGATCTGTAGCGCGGAGTTGGCGATGACTGCCTCGCCGTCCGGACTGGAAAGCACGTCGCCGACGTCCTGCGTGATCAGGGTCAGGCCAGCGCGTCGCTTCCGCGCCGTCTTGACCATCCGGAAGAGGAAGCGTGCGGTGTCGGTGTGGCGCATCAGCCACCACGCCTCATCGACGACCACGAGCGTGGGCGTGGACGAGCCAGAGAGGCTTGACCACACGCGATCGAGCACGAGGAACATGGCCGCGGCGCGCTCCTCCTCCGGCAAACCGGTCAGCACGTAGGCGGCGCTGCCCGCGTTTGCGGCCGGCGCATCGTCGCGTCGCTGGAAGAGCCAAGCCCCGGAGCCGGTCACGTAGCGCTCCAGGCGGGGCGTCACGCTTTCGATGCGCCTGCTCTGGAGGCGGGCCTGCACGTCGGCGAGCCGTGGTGGGACGAGGCCTGAGGTTGGTGTGCCGTCGGCAAAGCCGGCCCTTGCGAAAGCGAAAGAGATCGCCTCCTCGACTGCGGCACGCTCACGGGGCCGGAGCCCGCCCGTGATCAGCTCGACCAGCGTGGTCAGGTTGGCGATGCGCGCGCTGAGCGCTCCGGGCGATGCGTCGGTGAGCACGAACGGGTTAAGTTCTGTGACCGCCCCGGGTCGAATCGACACCACTCTGCCGCCCAGGCTCGACACCAGCGAGGCGTATTCGCCCTCCGGATCGATGACCAGCGCCCGGGTCCCGGCCAGCAGCGCACGCGCGAGCTCGACCTTGACCAGATACGACTTGCCGGCGCCGCTGGTGGCGAAAACAACGGCGTTGTGGTTTTCGAGCGCGAAGCGGTCCAGCACCACCGGGCTGCGGGTTGAGGTGTTGATGCCGTAAAGAAGGCCGGACCGTGCCGGCAGGTCGGTGCCGGTGAATGGGAAGGTAGCCGACAGTGCGCTGCTCGAGAGCACTCGCCGGACCCCAACTTGGTCGAGGCCGAGAGGCAACGTCGAGAT
>JBOHUQ010000051.1:0-12674 GCA_050734495.1 Candidatus Dormibacteraceae bacterium | reverse complement strand
TACATCAACAGCACGATCAGAGCAGGCAAAATAAAGACGTGCGCGGTGAAAAAGATCTGCAACGTAGGTGGGCCGACCACCGGTCCGCCCTGGAGCACGGTCTTGATGAAGGCGCCGAGGGCCGCAGGCGGAGGTGAGCCTGCGATCTTGATCGTCACCTCCGTCGCGAAATAGGCCTTGGTGTCCCACGGGAGCAGGTAGCCGCTCAGGGCGAAGACGAGGATGAGCAGCAGCATGATGATGCCCACCATCCAGTTGAGCTCCCGGGGCGCCCGGTATGACCCGGTCCAGTAGACCCTGGCCATGTGGAGCAAAACCATGATGATCAGGATGTTGGCGCCCCAGAAATGGACACCGCGAATCAGCCAGCCGAGGTAAACGGTGTTCTGGATGAAGTTCACGCTGGTGTACGCGGCAGCCGGGTTTCCACGAGCGTCTGGAACGTAGTAAATGGCAAGCAGGATGCCGGTGAGAAGCTGCAGAACGATGATGACAAACACCATCCCCCCGAAGCAGTAGTAGAAGGCGTTGGCGAAGTTGGGGACGCGCTGGTACATCGCCTCGTCGACAGCCTTCTTGAAGGGATAGCGCTCGTCGAGCCACTGCACGACCGCAAGCTGGATCTCGCGCGGGTGTGGAATGGCCAACTATCAGTCCTCAGAAACCCAGGATGAGGCCGTCGACCTCGATGGTCTTGGCATCGGGGCCCTGCTTCCAGGTCAGATGTGACAGGGGATATTGGGCCGGGCCGTGGAGCACGGTTCCGTCGAGATGGAAGCGCGATCCGTGACACGGGCAGTCGAAGGACTTGGCATCGCTGTTCAGGGCGACCGAGCAGCCGAGGTGAGAGCAGTTGATCGCAAGCACGGAGACCTTTCCCTGGTTCTTGACGACAAAGCCTCCAAACGCAAGGTCGCCGGGGGCGTTGTCGCCGCCACCGTCCGCCATGATGAATGCCGAGTTGGGGCTCGTGGGAGCGTTGAACTTCACCGCCTGGCCGTCGGTGATCTGGTCCATGGGTGTGTCAAGTGCGATGGTCAGGGGCCCTTTCGTCTGGCCCTTGGGCGGCGCGGGCCAGAGGTAGGGGAGGATCGGCGCTATTCCCGCGACGGTCAGGGAGGTCAGGATGCTGGCCATCCACCAGCCGATGAAAGTGCGTCGCGTAACCCGCTCTGGCGCCGCAGCCTCTGCCATCCGGCCCAAATGTTAACGGTGTCGCAGGTCGTCACGTAAGGGCGGCAAGCCCACCGCCTGTCGGACCTCCGCGATGGTCTGGCGCGCGACGCCCCGGGCTGTCTCGCTGCCCTGGTCGAGGATGCGGCCGACCTGCTCGGGGCCCAGCTCCTCGCGAACCTCCCTGAACGGCCGGAAGGTCTCGATGATCCGCTCCGCGAGCAGCTCCTTTTTCTGACCGCAGCCGATCTTCGCCTGACGGCACAGGTCCCAGTAGTGCTGCCAGTCGTCGAAGAAGAACTTGTAGAAGGCGCAAACGTTGCACGTCCGCGGATGTCCCGGTTGGGTCATGTAGGTGCGCTTGACGTCCGTGACCATGCTCTTCACCTGCTTGCGGATCAGCGCTGGGTCATCGGTCACGCCGACGATGTTGCCTGTCGTCTTCGACATACGCTGCTTGCCGTCGGTGCCCTTCACCTCCGCCGTCTCAGTGAGCAGGGCGCGCGGCTCGGGCAACAGTGGTCGTTCGGGCGAGTACGTTCGATTGAACTTGCGCACCACCTCGCGAATCAACTCGAGGTGAGGGAGCTGATCCTTTCCGACTGGCACGCCGATGCCTTTGACCGAGACGATGTCGGCGCCCTGTAGCACCGGGTACGAGAGCAATCCGACGTTCACGTTGTCGGGGTGCTTCTTGGCCATCTCCTTGAACGTGGGCGTCCTCAGCAGCCAGCTCAAGGGGGTCACCATCGAAAGCAGCAGGGTGAGCTCAGCGACCTCGGGCACCTTCGACTGCTGGTAAAGGACGCTGCGCTTCGGGTCGATGCCGACCGCGATCAGGTCGGCCGCGAGGTCGAAGATCCTTGCCTCGACAGTGTGACCGTCGGGCTCGGTGGTGAGGGCGTGGTAGTCGGCGACGAAGTAGTAGCAGTCGTACTTGCTTTGAAGATCGACCCAGTTTTTCGCGGCGCCCAGGTAATTGCCCAGGTGAAAACGCCCGGTCGGGCGCATGCCGCTGAGGATCCTGATCTTTTCCTCCATCGGCGGACGAGTTTAGCTTGCGCGGCCGGGGCGGCCGGGTTTTATCCCGGCGAAGGTGAGCGGCCCCTTTGGCGAAGCCAAACTGCCGATGCAATCAGTGGGTCACTTCCTGGTCGCGCTCGCGCGCAGCGGAGATCGCTTCGAGGTTCTCCACTCATATCGGTACGATTTGGGCAGTTGCCAGATCACGACACAGCGCCCGACCTGCCGGCCCGATCCGTCGGGCTGGGTTCTCGGGCCCTACGCAACACAGTGCTCGTCCTCACCGCCAAAGTCGTCGCGCGACTCGTCGCGCTGGTCACCGTGCTGGCCATGGTCCGCTACCTGATGCCCGCCTCGTACGGCGCGTTCTCGACCCTGGTGAACTACACCTCAATCGTCAGCGTCGTGCTGGACCTGGGCTTCAACGTCCTTTTCGTGCGTGAGGGCGCACGCCACCCCGACGAGCTCCAGCGCTACCTCCGCAACGTCATGTCGCTGCGCCTTTTGATGGCGATCGTCGCGCTGGGTCTGCTTGCGCTTGCGCTTGCCGCCAACGGGTTGGGCTCGCTGCTCGTGCCCGCTTTCGCTCTGATGGTGCTGACCTCCTACGCGACCCTGTTGCGCAACGGCCTGTACGCCGTCCAGAGGCTCGGCTACGAGGCCGCGGCCGTGGTGCTCGAGAGTCTCGTCCTCCTCGCGCTCGTGCTCTGGGGCATAGAGACCAAACAGGAGATCTCGTATTTCGTTTGGGCCTATGCCGCGCAGTACGCATTCAGCTGCGCCTACTTCGTTGTCGTGCTGGCCGCCAAGCGAATCGCGGTCGTGGGTTGGAGGTTCGAAGCCGCCCTGCTCCGCGAGTGGTTCTGGAAGGGCTTGCCCTTCGCGCTCACATTCGTGCTGACCATTCTCTATTTCAGGATTGACCAGCCGCTCGTTTACGCGCTCCGGCCACACGAGGAGGCCGGTTGGTACGGAGCGGCATACAAGCCGTTCGAGGCGCTTCTATTCATCCCGATGACGTTCCTGTCGATCGTGTTCCCGGTCCTGTCGATCTACCACCGCGACAGGCCTGGCGAGCTGCTGGACGCTGTGAATCGGTTCTTCAAGGCGCTTCTTCTGATCGGCTGGCCGATGAGCGTTGGCATCTTCATGCTCGCCCACCCGCTCAACCACGCTCTTTTCGGTTCGTCTTACGACCGATCGGAGCCGGCGCTTCGCATCCTGGCCCTCTCGCTTGGATTTGCTTTCGTGAACAACGCCTTCATCGGCGCCCTGAGCGCATCTGACCACCAGGCTTCGTTCACATGGGCGGCGGGTTGGAGCCTGGTGGCCAACCTGGCGCTGAACCTCGTTCTGATCCCGACTTTCGGTTACATCGGCGCAAGCTGGGCCACGGTGATGACCGAGATCGTCCTCGGCATCGCCGGCTGGACTCTGACCGCACGCCATATCGGTCACGTGTCCGTCTGGCTGCTCAGCTGGCGTGTGGTTCTCGCCGGCCTCGTGATGGCTGCTGCGATCTACCCTCTCCGTAACCTGGGGGGCGTGGGCATCGCGATTCCAATCGTGGTCGGCGCAGCCGTCTACGGCGGGGCGGTCCTGCTCATGCGCGGGGTGACTCGCGACGAAATCGATTGGGCTCGTCGTGCCCTGGCGCTGGCGCGATGAGCTCGAAACCGGTTTTTCTCAAGCCTCGCGGCACCATGGAGGCGGTCCCCTGGGAAGAGATTGCGGTCGACGCTCCCGAGGTCGGCCCTCACACGAGGCTCGATGAGGCTCAATTCGTCGCCCTCGACGTGGAGACCACCGGTAATGCGCCTTTCCTCGTGCTCGAGATCGGCGCTGAGCGCTTCAGGCTTGACGGAACGCTTTCCTTCTTCGACACGCTTGTCGACTGTCAGGCGCCGATCAACCCGTACGCCCACCGGCGCCACCACATCGACCGTTCCATGCTCATCGGGGCGCCGGAGTTTCGTGATGCCCGGCGGGCCTTCCTGCGCTTTGCTCACGGCGCGGTCCTGGTCGAGCACAGCCACGACGCCTTCGACACGTGGCTCGTCGGCCGTGGATTGGAGAGTCCGCTCGAACATCCGATCATCGACACCTCTGCTTTGGCTCGCCTGGTGTTGGAGTTCCCGAAGGGACAGACTCCGGGCCTGGCGCGGCTGGTTCAAGAGCTCGCGCTGGATGTCACGCCGGCGCACGCCGCGCTCGACGACGCCCGGGCTACCGCGATGGTCTTCCGCTCCCTGATAGCCCGCACCCAGGAGAAGTTCGGATGGACGACGGTGGGCGATGTCCTCGCGGCGCTGCCGCGCCCCGTCGTCGACCGGACCACGCCTAGTCGAAGAGGGTCAGCTGCAGGTCGGGCGCAGGGTGCTCGAGGCCCGAGAGCCCAACCCCGATCAGACGCACCGGGCGTGACTCCACGTGCGACTTCTCCAGCGCCGAGCGCGCGGCGCGGAAGATCGTCTCGACGTCGTCGGTCGAGCTCGTCCGGCTCACCTGACGGCTCACCAACCTGAAGTCGGGCAGCTTCAGCTTCACGTAGATCGTCCGGGCGCGGACGTCTTCCGCCTTCAGCCGCTCGACCACGCGATCGGTCAGGTCACGCAGCGCCTTTTCGAGCTCACCACGATCGCTCACGTCGTTCTCGAAAGTCGTCTCGGCGGAGATGGTCTTGGCCGGCTTGCTGCCGTCGACCGGCGCCCGGTCCCGACCTTGAGCGAAACGCTGAAGCACAGCCCCACCCACACCCAGCGCCTGGACCAGGCGCTGCGTCTCGTACGTGGCGAGCTCTCCGACCGTACTCACGCCCATCGCGGTGAGCCGCTCCTCGGTCTTGGGCCCAAGGCCAGGTATCACGCCGATCGGGAGTGGGGCGAGAAAGCTCGCCTCGGCGCCGGGGGGGACCAGGTAAAGGCCGTCGGGCTTGTGGGTGCCGCTTGCGACCTTGGCCACGAGCTTGGAGGTCGCGCCACCGACCGACGCTGTGAGACCAACCTCCGTATGAATCTGAAACTTGATTCGCCGGGCGACGTCCTCCCCGTTGGAGGTCCCGTGGCGGGTCCGCGCCGTCACATCCAGGTACGCCTCGTCCAGCGCGATGCCCTCGACGAGCTCCGGCGATGTGAAGCGGCGGAAGATCTGATGGACGGCGCGACTCGCGTCGCGGTACCGCGCACCGTGCGGCGTCACGACCATCAGCTGGGGACAGATCTTCAGGGCCTCGTGCAAAGGCATCGCGGATCGCACACCGAACGCCCGGGCTTCGTAAGAGGCGCCCATGACCACCGCGCGCTTCGAGCGACCGGCGACCGCAACCGGGATGCTCCGGAGCTTCGGATCGTCCCGCTGATGGACCGACGTGTAAAACGCGTCCAGGTCGACGTGGAGGATCGTGCGCGGCCAGTTGTCGGGTCTCGGCATGCTTTGTGTCGGGGCCAGTCTGCCACAACACCTTGTGGCTTTCGGCTCCTACACGTGCTGTGTTTAGGGGGAAGGAGAGGCGAGCGCCGCCACGACGTTGGCGAACACGTTGGCGATCTGGTTGCCCATGGTCAGCAGGATCACGACGACCACGGCGCTCACGAGGACGACAATGGTGGCAAAGATCGCCACGGTGATCGCGATGGCGGCTCCCGCGCCCCCGCCGGCCGAACGGGTGGTCGGGGCAGGGTGGGCCGGCTCCCACGCCTGGCCGTTCCAGTGCCAGAGCCGGTCTTGTGAATAAGCGGGCCTCCACTGCGCGCCATCCCACCACCAGAAGCCGTCGGCGGAGAACCGTGTCCGGGTCGTCGCCGGCGGCGGCGCGCCTGGATCTCCCGCCATCCCTTGAAGCATAGGCCCGGGTCAGGCCATCTAGAATCCGCCACGATGAAAGGCGTGATCCTCGCAGGGGGGACAGGGAGCCGTCTGGACCCTCTGACCCGCATCACCAACAAGCACTTGCTCCCGATCTACGACCGCCCGATGATCAGCTACGCGATCGAGGCGCTCGTCATGGCCGGTGTGACCGAGATGATGCTCGTCACGGGCGGCACTCACGCAGGTGAGTTCCTGCGCCTGCTTGGAAACGGGCACGAGTTCGGCATCGACCGGCTGTTCTACGCGTATCAGGACAAGCCAGGCGGCATCGCCGAGGCGCTCGGCCTGGCGGAAAAGTTCGTGGGCGGCGATCGCGCCGTGGTCCTGCTCGGGGACAACATATTCGGGCGGTCGATCCGCCATTGCGCGGACGCATTCCGCAAGCAGGAGCATGGGGCTCGGGTGGTCCTGTCGGAGGAGAAGGATCGCGAGCATCTGCGTCACCTCGGCGTGGCTCAGCTCAACGGAAGCCACCGGATCGAGCGGATCATCGAGAAGCCGGAACAGCCCCCGAGCAACTGCGCGGTGACCGGCGTGTACTTCTATGACGACACGGTCTGGACGGTCCTTCCCGAGCTCAAGCCATCGGGCCGTGGAGAGCTGGAGATCACCGACGTCAACAACTGGTACCTGGAACGCGGTCTCATGGAGTACGACATCCTCGACGGGTTCTGGGGCGATGCGGGCGAATCCATGGCCGCGTACTACGCGGCTAACGACTTCGTACGCGCGCACGGGGCTAATCGGGAGGATCGATTGTGAAGCCGCCGACCATCGAGGGCGTGGTGCTGAAAGAGCTGGTCACGCACGCGGACGGCCGCGGGTTTTTTCGCGAGATCGTCCGCGAGACCGACGACTTCTTCATTCATTTCGGCCAATGGAGCCACTCCCTCATGTACACCGGCACGGCCAAGGCGTGGCACATTCATCAGCGTCAGACCGACTGGTGGTACGTCATGGGATCGCTCAAGGTCGCGCTGTACGACACTCGAGACGGGTCGACGACAAAGGGCGCGCTGATGGAATTCTTGATGGGCGACAGCAACCCGGCCTGCCTCAAGATCCCGCCTGGGGTCGCGCACGGATGCCGGGCGCTCGAGCTGAGCCACATCCTTTACATCACCTCGAGCGTCTACGCGCCGGACGATGAAGGGAGGATCCCGCACGACGACCCGGCGATCGGGTACGACTGGACAGCGGGACCTCCGATCAAGTGAGCGCACGTTCGCCGCGCCGGCTCCTGGTGGCCGGCGCCGCGGGATTCATCGGCTCCAACTTCGTCCGCCTGATGCGGAGCACGCGGCCGGAGGTGCAGGTCACCGTGCTCGACAAGCTGACCTACGCGGGCAATCGGGCCAACCTGGTGGAGTTCGAGGGCCAGCCGGGCTACCGCTTCGTGCACGGCGACATCTGTGACCCGGATCTAGTCAACTCGCTGGCTGCGGAGGCAGATGCGATCGTCAACTTCGCGGCCGAGACACACGTCGACCGCTCTCTCATGGATCCATTCGCCTTCATCGAAACCGACGTGCGCGGCACAGCGGTCCTGTGCGAGGCGGCGCGCAAGCATCATCACGAGGTCTTCCTCCTCGTGAGCACCGACGAGGTATACGGCCACGTGACGGGCGGCCGCTCGCACGAGGAGGACGCGTTCCGGCCCCGCAGCCCGTACTCGGCGAGCAAGGCCGGCGGAGAGCATCTCGCCCGCGCTTACGCGGAGAGCTTCGGCCTGCCGCTGCTCGTCACGCGCGGGTCAAACAACTACGGGCCGTACCAGTATCCCGAGAAGCTGATCCCCGTATTGATCACCAACGCCATCGACGATCTGCCGCTGCCCCTGTACAACGACGGGTCTGCCGTGAGGGATTACGTTCATGTCGAGGACCACTGCCGGGCCATCGACATGGTCCTTCACGAAGCGCCGCTCGGCGGGGTCTTCAATATCGGCACCGGCGTGGAGACGTCGGGTCTGCAGGTGGCGGAGGCGGTCCTCGAGATCGCGGGAAGGCCGAAGAGCCTGATCGAATTCGTGGCCGACCGCCCAGGACACGACTATCGCTACGCGCTCGACATCTCGCGGGTCAGAGAACTGGGCTGGGAGCCCAGGGTCAGCCTCGCCGAGGGCCTCGAGCGCACGGTGAACTGGTACGTGGAACATCCCGAGTGGTGGCGTCCGCTCAAGTCCGGCGAGTACTGGGACTACTACAAGCGGAACTACCGACCTCTGAAGAAGACCTCCTGAAAACAGGCACGAAGGGGCGGGCCTCCCCGTGGGACCCCCTCCGGTAACAGATTGTCTGAAGGGCCTTGGAATGGAAAGTGGGTGACGGCCGGAGTAGATCCGGCCTAAGGCTCGCCTGGTTGATTTTTCTTGAAGCGCCCCGCGATCCCGGCCCGATACCACTTCATATAGCGGGGGAGCCACTGCCACAGCTGAAACCGGCTCGTGCCTGCGGTGCGGTCGCGCCATGTCGTCGGCACCTCCGCCACCGTCATGCCCAGCAGGTACGCCTTGACCGTCAGCTCGATGCCGAGCTCGAAGCCGCCCGTCGATTCGATCGTCACCTGGTTGAGCAGCCGCTTGGAGTACAGCCGGAAGTTGCTGGTGGCATCGTGAACGGGTATTCCACCCAGCCAGTGCAGGGAGAGCCCGGCGGCTCGCGACATCGACCTCTTGAGCAGAGGTCCGCCGAGTTGCCGCCCGCCCCGCATGTAACGCGATCCGGCAACGACGTCTGCCCCGGCGCGTGCCAGCTCGTACATCCGGTCGATGTCGTCGGGATCGTCCGAGCCGTCGCCCATCGTGATGAGGACGTACTGCGCCCGGGCTGCCCGCAGACCTGACTTCATCGCGTTGAGCACGCCCCGCCCGAGCGTGTTGCGATGGAGGTGAAGCTCTGGCATCTCGGCCTGCAATCGCTTGACCACTGGCACGGTGGTGTCCTCGTCGAAGTCGTGGACGATGAGCACCTCGAGCGGTCGCGAGCGGGTGCGCTCCACCACCCCCCGCAGGGTCGGAACGACGTTCTCGCCCTCGTTGTAGACGGGTATGACGATGCTCAGCGCCGGAGTCGAGTCGTCGATCAGATCCGGCCCGCCTTGATCTCTTGGCCGATCCAGGGAACGACCTCGTCGAGCATCTCATCGAGCGAGGTCGTAGCCTCGAACCCGAGTACCTCGCGCGCCTTGCGCACGTCGGGCACGCGCATCTGCACGTCGTGCTCGTAAGGAGGATCCGACACCAGGTTGAGCGGGCGTTCGGGTCCATGGACCTTGCGCCAGATGGCTTCGGCCAGCTCGCGGACTGTCGTCGATTGAGCGGTCGAGAGGTTGAAGTCGTCATTGAGGGCCTTCTCGGATTCCATCGCGATTCGGATTCCTCGGGCCAGGTCGCCTCCATAGGTGTAATGCCGCACCTGCCTGCCGTCGCCAAGGATGTGGAGTGGGTCCTGGCCTTTCAGCGCCTTCTGGACGAGGTCGGGCACGACGTGGCTCATCGCGAGCTTCACGTTGCCGCTCATGACCTGGTGGTCGCGCAGGGCTCGGCGCTCGCCGATGCCGACGCAGTTGAAGGGCCGCACGATCGTGAAGGGCAGGCCGTACTGCTCATGGGCGCCGTGCGCGAAGAACTCGGTCGCGAGCTTCTGAAACCCGTACGTCGATTTCGGAGGCGGGCTCGTGACCTGGGCGCCCTCGGGCGTGGGGAAGCTGACGGCTGATTCGTAAACCATGCTGCTGGAGATGACGGTGATCTTGTTCAGGCGACCGCTGCGGTGGGCCCTGATCGCGGCATCGAAGGTGGCCGCGCAGATTCGCTCGTTCTCCGCCAGCAGGTCGTAGGCGAACTCGTGGAAGTACGAGATCCCTCCTATCATTGCGGCTCCCGCGACGAGCTGGTCGCAGTCGCCGGCGAGCTCGGTCAGCAGCTTCGCGTCCTTCGCGTCGCCCTGGACGAGACGGTAGCGAGGGTCGTCGTCAAAGCTCCGCTCGAGCGGCCCGTACTTGCTGTAGTTGTCGACACCGATCACCTCATGGCCTGCCCGCAGCAGGTCGGCGACAAGATAGCCGGAAATGAAGCCGGCGGCTCCTGTAACCAGAACTCTCAGAGCCGGATGGGGCCCGTGATCCCCCAGATGTCCACGACGTCGCGGTCCGCGAGGTCGAGCTTCTTGTAGGCGCGGTGAGGGGCGGCGATCACGAGGATGTCGGATTGGCTCAAAACTTTGGCCAGCGAGTCAAACGAAGGGTCTTCGATGAACGGGTCGGTGCAGAGCACGCGTGCGCCTTTGAACTGGGCGAGCTTGCGCACCTTGTAGCTCAGCGATGCACGCGGGTCGTCGGACTCGCCTTTGAACGCCATGCCGAGGATGCCCAGCGTGCGCCCCTGCAGAGGGCGCCGCGAGTTGAGCGTGTCCACGATGTAGTTGGGCAGGCCCTCGTTGATCTGCATCGCGGCCTGGCCCATCGGAAAGTGGTCTGGTGTGTAAGCGGACAGCTGCATCGTGTCCTTCAAAAGACACGGCCCGGCGGCAAACCCAGGCCCTGGCAGATCCTGCGCACGTGGGTAGTCGCGGCGGATCGCGTCGAGCACGTTGTTGTAATCGACCCCCGAGCGATGCGCGATCTGGAAGAACTGGTTGGCGATCGCAAACTTCATGTAACGCCAGGTGTTCGTCAGCAGCTTGGCCAGCTCGGCCTCGAGCGGGGTGGTGCGCACGGTGCTGACGCCGAGCCGCTCGAACAGGCGGCTGGCCTGTTCGTACGCGCCATCCGAGGACGCTCCCACCAGCTGCGGCAGCGTGCGCAGCTCTTCGAGCGCGTGGCCCTCGGCGATGCGCTCCGGGCAGAAGACGACGTCGGCCTGGATCCCGGCGGCGCGGAGCCGCCGCTCGACCGACTCAGTCGTGCCCGGGAACACCGTCGACCGCAGCACGATCATGGTGCTGTTCCGCAGGTGCGGGATGAGCTCATCCAGAACCTTGTCAAAGATGCGCACCGACGGGTTCATGAACTCGTCGATCGGCGTGCCGATCACGAGGATGACGGTGTCGGTGCTCTCGACCAGGCTCGGGTCGGACGCGAGCTGCAAGCGGCCCGTCGGCAGAAGCTTCTTCAGCAGTGCAGCTGCGCCGTCCTCGAGGAATGGAACGTTGCCGGCTCTGACGAACGCGACTTTTGTGGCGTCGATGTCGTCGATCCCCACCCTGTAACCGCAGTCCGCAAGCGACAGCGCGAGGGGCAGGCCCACGTGACCGCAGCCGCCGACGATGACCATATCCAGGGCTTCCATGGCGGCCAAATTATGATGGCTCGACCTTGAGCTCATCTCGGGTTCTGTTGGATATGCGGCCGCTGCAGGGTCCGAGCGCCGGGCGGGGGGTCGGTGCCTACGCGAGAGGCCTGCTCGGCGGCCTGATCGCCGAGGGCTTCGACAACCGGTTGACCCTACTCCTCGACGCCCGGCTCGACGAGCCTTCGCTGCCGCCAGGCCGGTACAGGCTTGCCGGGTCGCGGCGCCGCTACCACGGTCAGCTCGCGGGCTACGAAGAAGCCGTTGCGCTCAGGTCGGATCTCGAGCGAATCGGCCCCGGCCTGTATCACGCGATCGACTTCCGCCTTCCCGGCAGGTCGCCCTGCCCTCTCGCCGTCACCGTACATGACCTCATCCCGTGGGCCTGGGGCGGGCCGCGGATGAGGGGCGAGCGGCTCCGCTACTGGCTGGTGAAGCGCCTACTGAAGCGCGCGGACCTGGTCATCGCGGTCTCCCAGGCGACGGCCGCCGACGCAGCCCGCCTTGCGGGCGTGGACCCACGCCGCGTTCGAGTCGTGCCCGAAGCCGCGAGCGACGTGTTCAAGCCGCGTCCGGGTGCGGCTGGGAGGGTCAGGCAGCGCTGGGAGCTGGAGAGCGGTTATCTGCTGTTCGTGGGGGCGCTGGACGCTCGCAAGGATCCAGTTTCGTTGCTTCGCGCCTGGGCCGCGGCACGGGAGATCCGTCCCGAGCTGAAGCTGGCGGTGGCGGGAGACCCCGGCCGCCAGGCTCCACGAACCATGCCTGGAGCGAGTCTGCTGGGCCGCGTTGGCGACGAGGACCTCGCCGACCTGTACGCGGCGGCGGGGTGCTTGGTGTTTCCGAGCCGGTACGAGGGGTTCGGCCTTCCGTGCCTCGAGGCCATGGCGTGCGGATGCCCCGTGGCAGCGTTTCGGAACTCGAGCCTGCCCGAGGTGGTCGGCGACGCAGGAGTGCTTGTCGACGACGGTGACGCAGCGGCACTCGGCCACGCCGCCGCGGGCATGATCGGCGAGGCCGAGAGTTGGCGGCGCGCCGGGCTGGAGCGGGCGAAGTCGTTCAGCTGGCGAAAAACAGCGCGGCAAACGATCGCGGCGTACGAGTCACAGCTGAAAAAGAGCTCGTAGTCCCAGGTGCGAAATGCGCTCGCTCAGGCGACGGCCAAACCCGCCTTCCACAGGCCAATGCGGGCAGCGGGTTGAAAACAATCCCGCATCGAACTGTCCGATGCGGGCTCTGCTCAAGGGGGATAATCCGTCCGTTTTGAGCAAGGTGGCGGTCATCGGCGCCGGTTATGTCGGGCTCACCACCGCAGCCTGCCTGG
>JBOHUQ010000050.1:0-2452 GCA_050734495.1 Candidatus Dormibacteraceae bacterium | reverse complement strand
ACCCAATATTGGTCGATGACGCGGCCGAAACGGTCGAGGCCGGTGTAGCGGTCGCCGCCATCGGTCAGGACGTTGGTCTCGCCGGTCTGCTGGATGTACGTCAGGTCGATCCCGGTCTGGGGGTGGGCCTTCTGCACGATCGTGCTGAGGCCCAGGTAGGTGTAGTCCTCCAGGTGGGTCGTGCCGTCGGCCAGGTAGCTCACCCGGCTGATGGTGCTGTCCAGCCCGCTGTTGTAGCCGTAGGTGATTGTCCGCCCGTTGGGGTAGGTCGAGCTGCTCAGCCTGCTGTAGTTGGAGCCGCTCGGCTGGCTGTAGGCGTACTGGACCTTCTCGCTAGTCGTCTGTCAGCCGTCGATCGTCGGGTATAGCTTGCGGAGCTTGATTCGGGCGTCGGCGGTGGTGAAACGCCAGTTGGCTTTGGCAACCGCGGTGTTGCGTCGCGCTTGCCATGCGGCCACCTTCCGTGTCAGCGTCTGCTTGTCCTCGATCCGTCGGTCGAGGCACTGTCTGGTCAGCACGCTCAGTTCGATCTCCGCCATGTTGAGCCACGATCCGTGCTTGGGGGTGTAGTGGATTTCCAGTTTCTCCGCTATCCGACGCGCCTCCTCGGGCGCAAATGCCTCGTACAGGCTGGCAACTGAGTGTGTGTTGAGGTTGTCCATCACCAGCACGACCTTCTTGGTGTTCTTGTACCGCCCGTCCACCAGTGCCTTCACCACGTCAGCCCAGTCGGTGCGGGCGCGGCTGTCGGTCACCGTCACTTCCCGCCAACCCGCCAGCGCCTCGAACACCATGAACAGGTTGGCCGTGCCGTTACGCACGTATTCGTTGTCGTACTTCTCCACCTGCCCCGGCACCACCGGCAGGGGGTCGCGGATCTCTCCGATCAACTGCTTGTTCGTCTCGTCCAGGTTTACCACCGGGTTCTGCTCATCGTAGGGCCGGTGGTACACCTCCAGCACGTCCTCCATTGCCGCCACGAACTCGCAGTCCTTCTCCGGCGGGATGCACCACATCTTCTTCAGCCAGGGCTTGATCTCGTTTTTTTTAGAACCTGGCTCACCGTCTCATGGCTGATGGAATCCACGTACTCCAACTCCACCATTGCACCGGCCAGCAGCCGCATCGTCCATCGCACGCATCCTTCCGGCGGGGACGAACACGCCAGCGCTATCAGTTGTGCCTCACCTTTGCCGTCCAGCTTGCGCTGGTAGACCCGTTTGCTTGGCGCGGGATCCAGTGCCTCGGCAAGGCCACGCTCCACGAATCGCTCACGCAACCGCTCGACCGTTCGCACGTTCACCCCCAACGCTTTTACGATCGCCTCGTCCTTCTGCGCCGCACTTGCCCCTGCTCCCGGCGACTCATCAGCCAACAGCAGGATACGAGCGTGGGTGAGTCGCCGCGCCAATGCTTTGCCACGGGAAACCAATTTCTCAAGGTCTTCCCGCTCCTTCGCCTCCAGCGTCACGCGATACCTCTTCTTCACGTCGGCCTCCTTGCCGGAGCGGACTATTCCGCATTGGAAAGAATGCTCGACAAAACCCGGCCATGCAAGGCTGACAGACGACTACGCGCAACATGCGACCGGAAGCAGCAGTTGGACGTCGCGGCTGCGGGATGAATTGCGCAAGCGGGCAGACCCGCCCCAGCCGGTCTGAGCGAGACCGGCGCCCGGATCGACTCCGCCCCGGGGTTGGCAGCTCATCCGCCCGGATGTCAGCGAGCGTCTGACGTGAGGGCAAGCGGTTGCTTCACGAATCGCCCGGTTGCCATCGCGCCCGCGGGGCGCTAGCGTTGGGGCGTGACACGATTCAGCTCGCTTCATGCCGCGCTGGGCGGCGTACACTTGACCGGTGTTGCCCCGGCGACCGCCAACCCGCGGCACAGCGCTGACCTCGGGCAGCGCTTCCGGCGGCTCCTGCTGACCTTTCCCGTCCACTTCCTCGACATCGTGGAGATCCCGGACGCCCCGCGCATCGATCTGCAGTGGGTGACGCTCTGTCCGTCGGCGGGGCTCGTGCTCCTGCGCAGCGGAAACCCGGAACCAGACGTGTTCGCCCTGCTGCTCAACGGGCTGGAATCCGCGCAGGACCTGGCCGTGGTGCGACAGCACGCCCCGATGCTCCACGACCGCTGGGACGAGATCGACCGCCTCACCCGGCCGACGGCGGTTGTCGCCTATCTTCAGCTCGCCCGCATGCTCGATTCCGGCGTCGCCACCGTCCTGTACGCGTTCGCCTCGGCTTACTTCGACCTGTTCGGGACCGCCTCTCAGTAGGCGCCAGCGCCGGGACCCTCTGGGAGGCGCCTCTTCCGTGGCATCCGCCTAGCCATTCAGCCGACCCTCCTCCACTCGGCGAGGGCCTCGCGCAGCGACGGAATGCAGGCCGGTTCCGGTTGCGGGTTGTCTCGTGCCCATCCGTGAATTTCAGTTTTGAGGCCGCACTCG
>JBOHUQ010000049.1:0-6881 GCA_050734495.1 Candidatus Dormibacteraceae bacterium | reverse complement strand
GTCGACGGCCGATCCGGCCTTCACCATGAGGAGGATCGCGCGGGGCGGTCGGAGGATGCGAGCCAGCTCGTCCAGCGATCCGGCCGGCTGGAAGTCGCCCTCCTTCGAATGGGCCACCATGAAGTCGTCTGTGCGCTTGCGGGTCCGGTTGTAGACCGCCACGCGGACACCATGCGAGGCAAGGTTGCGCGCCAGGTTCTCCCCCATCGTCGCCAGCCCGACGACCCCGATCTCGTGCTCAGCCATGCCCACACACATTAACCAAGGCCTCGGCAGTGGTGGCGCGTTCTACCGGCGATATGGAACTTCGAGAGCTGACCGCCCAGCAGGCCCATTCGGCTGTCAAACGCGCGGCGTCGAATCCATGGATCGAGCTCCTCGAGCGAATCGGCTATGTGACCCGAGGGGTGCTCTACTTCATGATGGGTGCGCTTGCTCTCGGCCTCGCCCTTGGCGTCGGCGGCAAGGCGACCGACCAGTCGGGCAGCCTCACCACGCTGTCGAGCGGCGCTTTCGGCAAGATCCTGCTGCTCGTTTTTGTCATCGGCCTGGCGGCGTATTCGTTGTGGGGTTTCGTGCGGGCGATCTTCGATCCGCTGAATCGCGGCGAACACCCGGCCGGAATCGCCGAACGGGTTGGCTTCGCTTGGAGCGGAATCGCCTATGCCGGCCTGGTGCTTTTCGGACTCGAGCTGTTCGCCGGCACGGGGCGTGCGACCTCTCAGGACAGCACCCAGTCCACCGTCTCGAAGTTCTTCGCGTATCCGGCGGGTGAGTGGGCAGTCGTTGCGATCGGGCTCGTTTCGATCGCGGTCGGCATAGGACAGTTCGTCCTCGCCAAGAAGGCCACGTTCAAGCGAGACCTCAAGCGCGAAGAGATGAGCCTGGCCGAGAAGAAGTTCGTGGACGCGATGGGCCGGTTCGGCTTTTTCGCTCGCGGCGTCACCTTCACCCTGGTCGGCTGGTTTGTGTTCCAGGCCGGACTTCATCGGGATCCGACGCGAGTGCGAGGGTTCGGCGGCGCTTTCGTTTTCTTGCTGAGCCAGCCGTACGGCCACCTCCTGCTCGGCGTCGTCGCGCTCGGGTTTGTCGCCCTGGGCCTTCACTCCTTCGGGTGCGCACGCTGGATGCGCCTGCTGGGGAGCCACGGTTGAGCTCAACTACAACCGGAAAGCCTCGAGCGACGACTGCCCGCCCCGCCGCCAGGAAGGCTATGAAGCTGTTGATCATCAGCCCCAAGGCGGGGTCGGTTACCCCCGAGATCGAAAAGAAGCTGCGCACTGAGTTTGCCGACCACCTCATCCTCGACTTCGACCCCAAGGAGGACTTCGAGAAGGTCATCACAGCGCGGGCGACGGTCGTCGTCGCGGGCGGCGATGGCACCGTGGAGTTCGTCGTGCGCAAGCTTGCCGACTCCCAACACCCGATCGGAATCCTCTCCCTTGGGACCTTCAACAACTTCGCCATCGCGATGGGCCTGCCCACCGACCTGGAGAAGGCGATCGAGGTCGCCCGCCACGGTCAGCTCAGAGGAATCACGTTGGGGCGCGTGAACGATCACATTTTTCTCGAGGCTTGCGCCATCGGACTCTTCGGAGAAACGATCGCCCTTGGCGACTCCGCGAAAGACATGGAGTTCGGGAAGCTGGGCAGCAAGCTCAGGGACGTGATCGGGGCAAGGCCGTTCCAGTACGAATTGCGCGGGGACATCGAGGGCAGCGGCACGGCCATGTCTTTGGTGTTCAGCAACACCCCCTCCACCGGCAGCAAGCTGCCCGTCAGCGACGCGACGCCAGTCGAGCCCTATCTCGAGTTCTCGGTCCATGCAGGCCGCACGAGAACCGACATCGTCGGTCGCGCCCTGGCCGCGGCCCTGCTGGCCAAGCACCATGAGGACGCGGGTCAGGTCTTCAAGTTCCGGCGCCTCGAGGTGACCACTCGACCCAGGGTTCGCGTCTATGCGGACAACTTGATGGTGGGCCGGACGCCGGCGAAGGTCACCGCCGAGGTGAGCGCCGTGAAGGTCCTGCTGCCAAGGTGAGCCAGGCCGTCAGCCCGCAGGGGCCGGCGAGCCCGAAGGAGGCCGCAAGCCAGGTCATCGCCGGGCGGCCGGGACCCAGCGCGCGGGTCTGGCTCGGTCCACTCACCGTGGTCGTGCTGGCACTGTTCGCGCTCGACACCTATCTCGTGGCGACGCAGGCGCTCCTGCCGTTCGATATATCGATCGCGCTCTGGGTGCAGAACTTTCCCTGGGGTCCGCTCACCTTCGTGTTCAACCTGATGAACGTGACTGCGGGTTACCCGCAGGGAGTGGTCGGAGTCCTGGCCGTGATCCTGGTGTTCATCTGGGACCGGCGCGGCGGATGGCTGATGGCGATCGGCGCCATCTCGAGCCTGCTCGACAACGAGATCAAGCTCATGCTGGCGCGCCACCGGCCCACTCCCGACCTTGTCCATATCCTCACCCCGGCGCCCGGCTACAGCTACCCGAGCGGCCACGCGGTGTTCTTCACCTGGATCGGCTTCATGCTCGCGTTCGCGGTGGCTCCGCGGATCAAGCCGCCCTACCGCTGGATCCCCTGGTTGCTCGCAGCCGTCGTGATCGTGCTCGGGTGCACGGCGAGGGTTTGGGCGGGCGCCCACTGGCCGAGCGATGTGATCGGCGGCTTCTTGCTCGCGCTCGGCTGGTGCTCCTTCGTCCTGTGGATCCCCGAACGTTGGCTCCCGTCACCCAGCTGGCGCTGGGTGAGACGGCGATCTCGACCCGCCGCCGGGTGATCGGCCCAGCCTAGGATTCCGGCGAGGCGCCGGCGGTGATCAGCTGCGGGTGGACGCTGAAGCTTCCGCGGCAAGGCGTATCGCGTCCGATTTCAGCAGCACCCCCACCAGCTTTCCGTCCGAGGTCGTGATGGGTGTGCTGTCCATCGAGTGCTCGACCATGAAATCGGCCATCTCCTTCGTCGAAACGTAGGGACGGAAGGTGCTTGGACCCTCGCGCATCGCCTGCTCGACCCGAAGGTTCGGGTCGATTTCCAGCTGGTTCGACCTCAGCAGCCCGAGCACGACTCGCTCGGCGTCGACCACCACCGCGACATCCATGTCGGATTGCCTGACGCGATCGCGAACGTCACCAAGCCGGTCTTTCAGGCGGCAGACAATCGCGTCCTTACGCGAAGCCTCGCCCGCTCGCGGGCACCTCGAGTTCTCTCCTTCGGTCGGGAGGCCGGCGGCGAGCCAGTCGAGCTTGCCCGCCTTGTACTCGTGGACTCCGACGAATCCGAGACTCTCGAGCCGCGCCGCGGCCCTGGGCGCCATATCTCAAGCGGCATCCCAGCAGTAGACGATCACAGGCCGATTGCGATCGATCTTGTCTGCCTCCTTGTCAAGCTGGCGGAGCGGATGGCTGACCGCCCCGGGAAGGTGATCCTCCTCATATTCCTTGGCCGGCAGCACCTCGACGAGCTGCGCACCGCGTTTGACCATCTCCCGCACGGCTTCGCGATCGATCAGCGTCGCCACGTGGACATCCTACGGGTGCGCGTCGTAGAGCTTCGCCAGGTCCGCGGGGAGGGTCAGCAGAGGATCGAGCTCGGGCACCAGGCCACCCGCCTGCAGCGCTCGCACCACCAGTCCCGAGCAGATCTCGTGGCCGCGCCGGGCGACTCGCACCGGCCACCCGAAGAGCAGGTACAGGCTGGCCCCGAACATGTCGAGGAAGCCAAACCCGTGGCCGACCTGCTGTTGGGCGCAGGCGACGGCGCGGGACCTGCCTTCAGGAGAAAACTCGGAGCCGAGTCGTACCAGGTGGTACTCGTCGGCGCGATACCTGGAGATCGGATTCTGCCTTACGCCCATGACCTCCGCCTCGACGAGGGCGCCGTCGTTTTCAACGACCAGCGCGCTGTGGCTCCAGTGCGCGAAGACCGCGTCGGCGCCCTTGAACCGCCGCTTCTGCGCCAGGCTGATGAGCCGCGCGATGACGTGATGCCGGTGCGCGAGGATGAAGTCGCCCGGTACGAAGTCGTGAGCCTCCTGACCGGGTCCGTACCGCTCAACTCTTGCCATTTCTACGGGATAACGCCCAGGGCAGGCCCGTCACCGCCTGGGCTTCACCTGGGCCCTAATGCTTGGCGGCTTTCTCGCGATCCCTCAGGATGCGCCGCAGGATCTTGCCGGTCGGGGACTTGGGGATCTGGTCCACCACCTCGACACGGCGGATCTTCTTGTGGGGGGCGACCCGAGCAGCGACGAACTCCATAATCTCTTCGGGACCCTGAGGTTCCTTCAAAACGACGAACGCTTTCGGCACCTCCTCACCCTGCTCATCGCGCACGCCGATCACCGCCGCGTCCGCGATGTTGGGATGGGACAGCAGGAGCGCTTCCAGCTCCGCGGGCGCGACCTGGAATCCCTTGTACTTGATCAGTTCCTTCAGGCGGTCGACGATGAAATACAGGTCGTGGTCGTCGATGTGGCCGATGTCACCTGTGTGGAAGAAACCGTCGGCATCGATCGAGGTCTTCGTAGCCTGCTCGTTGCTGAGGTAACCCCTCATCACTTGAGGGCCGCGTATCCAGATCTCACCATCCTCGTTCCGGCCAAGCTCCTTTTCGGAGGCGACGTCCACGATCTTGCATTCCGTGTTCGGCGCGGCCGCTCCGACCGAGCCCGGCACCGGTTCGTCGCTGTCGGACACGATGTGCGACACGGGACTCGTTTCGGTCAGGCCGTAGCCCTGGCTGATCCGGCACCCTATGCGGACGCTCGCTGCATGCGCTGTGTCGGCGTCGAGGGGCGCCGCGCCGGAGAACGCGCGCTTCACCGACGAAAGGTCGTACCTGTCGATCGCCGGGTGCTTCGCGAGGAGCACCACGATGGGCGGCACGAGGAAGAAGCGGGTCACACTGTGGTCCTGCACGGCCTGGAGGCATGGCTCGAGCTCGAAGCGCGGCATGCTCACAAGCGTCGCGCCGCGGTAGAGGCCCTGGTTCATGATCACCGTCATCCCGTAGATGTGGAAGAACGGGAGGAAGGCCATGATCTTCTCGTCTTCTCCGATCGCGAGGCAGGCGGACGCCTGGATCAGGTTGGCGACAAGGTTCCGATGGGTCAGCATGACGCCCTTGGAGAAGCCCGTCGTCCCGCTGGAATAGGGAAGCGCAACGAGGTCGTTCGCCGGATCGATGCGCACGTCCGGGGCTCTGCCGTCCACCAGCAACGATGCGAACGGCACCGCCCCTTCCGCCTCACCGAAAACGATGATCTCTTCGACCTTCGATTTCGCCGCCGCCTCCTGCGCCTTGCCCACGAGCGATGGCATCGTGATCAGCAATCGCGCCCGCGAATCGTTGAGCTGGAAGGCGATCTCGTCCGCCGTGTAGGTCGGGTTGAGGGTGGTGTTCACACCGCCGGCAGTCGCGACGCCGTGGAACGCGATCGGATATTCGGGCAGGTTGGGAGACATGATCGCCAGCACGTCACCCTTGCGAAATCCGCGCGCCTGGAGCCCGGCGGCCAGCCGGCGTACGCCGTCGGCGATCTGGTGGTACGTGTACGAGCGACCGCTTGTCGCGTCGACGATAGCGACCTTGTGAGCGAGCCTGTCCGCTTTGCCGAGGACGAATGGGCTCAGCGCGACGTCGGGTATGAGCACATCCGGATGTGGGCTCTTGAAGATCACGGGCTGAGTCTAGGCCTCGGCTTGCTGGACCTGTTCACCGTCAGACGCCGGCCGCTGCCGCTCGAGGCTGTCGGCGTTGCGGATGCCGATGGCGTTCACGAGACCGCCCAGCACGATGATCACGGCCCCCACGACCATCGCCAGATGAAATGACGAGGTCGACGCATCGCGCACCGCCGCCACGAGGTGTGGATCCAGAGGTGGGTTGAGCGGGCTGACCTGGTTGCGAAAGGTGGTGGAGGATACGTCGACCCCGGGCAGCTTCGAAGCCAGCGCCGCGTAGAAGTTCGCCGTGAGAAAGATGAAGATCAGCGCGCCCGCGAGCTGGGGGCCGACGCGCGAGATCGCGTTGTTGATCGCCGATCCGACACCCGAGTTGTGCACTGGCACCGACGTCATGAGCGCCGTGGTCAGCGGAGCCACCATCACCGTCAGGCCGATTCCGAAGATCAATGAACCGGGCAGGAAATCGACCAGGTAGGACAGCGGCGGGAGATAGGTGATCGGGTCGCCAGGCTGGAGCTTCCACGGGGTGCTCGAGGCCGGCACGCGCGAGTACCACAGGACCCCGAGCGCCATGATCGCGGGCCCGAGCGCCATGAACCATCGCGGGCCGTAGCGCGCCGCGAGGGTTCCAAAGCGGCGCGACAAGAAGATCAGGAACAGGGACCCGGGAATCGAACCGGCCCCGGCGGCTGCGGCGGTGTAACCGAGCGTTCCCTGTTGAAACAGGGTCAGGTAATAGAACGTGGCGAAGGCGCCATAGATCAGCAGGGTCGAGATGTTGGTCACCGTGAAGTTGCGGGAGCGGAAAAGCTCAGGCGGGATCAGCGGATGCGCCGCCCGCATCATCCAGGTGGGCAGGGCAATCATGCCCAGCACGCCTACGGCCAGGGCGATGTATCCGACGGGGTCGCGCCATGCCCTCTGCTGACCATAGATCGCGCCAAACGCCAGGCCGCCGACCGCCAGCGCCACGATGATGGCGCCGATCCAGTCGAAATGCGGGGTCGCCTGCTCGTCCCGGCTTTCCGGTACGTGCTTCCAGGTCGCCCATGCGGCCACGACCACGAGCGGGACGTTGATGAAGAAAGCCGCCCTCCACGAGATGGTGTCGACCAGCACCCCGCCGAGCACCGGCCCGAGGATCGTCGTCGCTCCTGACGCGCCCGCCCAGGTTCCGAAAGCACGCCCCTGCTCT
>JBOHUQ010000048.1:0-26194 GCA_050734495.1 Candidatus Dormibacteraceae bacterium | reverse complement strand
CCACGATCGAGATCAGATCCAGCCAGGTCACTAAAGAAACTCTGTGGAATTGACGGCCGACACCTTCGAGAATTGCGGTCCGCTCATGTGCGGAAACTGGCCTGGTATCGCTTTTCCAGCGCTGATCTGATCTCTGTCATCGATCTGTCCACTTCAGCGTCCGTCAGGGTGCGCTCGGGGCTTCGGAAAGTCAAGGTGAAGGCGATGCTCTTGTGACCTTCAGGAAACTGGGAGCCGTGGTATTCGTCGAACGCCCGGGCGTTCTCCATGAGATCACCGGCGGACTCCTTGATCGCTGCGAGGAGCGAGCCCGCGGAGACGTGCTCGTCCACCACCGCCGCGAGGTCGCGCACCACTGCAGGGAACCTCGGCAGCGGTTGGGTCCGAGGTATGCGCGCGGCGGCCATCACGGGTTCGACATCGATCTCGAATGCGACAAGCCGTCCTTCGACCTTCAGATAAGCGGCCACCGTCGGGTGCAGCTCCCCCAGGTACCCGAGCTGCCGTCCCTCCAGGATCACGGCCGCGCACCGGCCGGGATGAAACAGCTCGGCCGCCCCGCGCTGATAGGTGCACGCCGGAGCGGACAGCCCTTCGATGCACCCCGCCAGCACCGACTTGAGCAGGTAGAAAGCCTCGCGCCCTGAATCGGCGCTATGGCCGGCCGTCGCGACCGCCGCGAGGCGCAGCGGCTCCTCGGGCTGGCTGTCCTTGTCGCCGACCCGCGCGAGGTATGCGGACGCGATCTCGTACACGAGGACCTCCTCGCGCCCGCGATCACGATTCAACGCGATTGCGTCGACCAGCGAAGGCAGCAGCGAGGTGCGCAGGGTGTTCATGTCGTCGCTCAGAGCGTTCGATACGCGCATGGCGAGGGCCGCGATGCGCAGCGCCTCCATCTTCCGACCCGAAACCAGCGCCGGGTTCCAGGTCTCGGTGAAGCCGGCTCCCGCCATCACCTCGCGGGCCGCATCCAGGCGGCGGTCGGTGCTTGGCACGAGCGGGGTCCACCGGTCGTGACGGCGTCCGGGCAAAGTCGGCGGCACGCGGTCGTAACCGAACACGCGACCGACCTCCTCGACGAGGTCCTCGGGAATGGTCACGTCCAACCGGAACACGGGAGGCAGCACGTCCCACTCACCGTCGCCTAGCACCTTCACGTGAAATCCCAGGCGAAGCAGGATCGCCTCGGAATCCTGCAGAGGAACGTGCACACCCAGGACCTCGTCCACCATCCACGGCTTGAGCCTCACGCGCACGGGCTCCTGCGGACGCGGATAGACGTCGGGCCACTCCTTGTGAACCGAGCCGCCGGCGAGCTCGGAGATGAGCGCCGCCGCCCGCCGCGCTCCCGCGAGCGCGAGCTCGGGTGGCAGGCCGCGTTCGAAACGCGCGGACGCTTCGGTGCGGATCCCGAGAGCGCGCGCGGTCTGCCGGACGCTTGGACCGCTGAACGTCGCCGCCTCGAGCAGCACATCCGTCGTCTCCGAACTCACCGCGGTGTCCTCGCCGCCGATCACCCCGGCGATCGCGACTGGACGCTTCGCGTCGGCGATCACGAGCATCGCGCCCGTCAGATCTCTGACGATGCCGTCGAGGCAAAGCAGCTTCTCGCCGTCGCGTGCGCGTCGCACCTGGACCTCCGAGCCGTCCAGTCTTGCAAGGTCGAACACGTGCAGCGGCTGGGCGTACTCGAGGAGCACGTAGTTGGTGATGTCGACGAGATTGTTGATCGGCCGCACGCCACAGGCGCGCAGCCGGCGCTGCAGCCAACCGGGGCTTGGACCGACCTTGACCCCCTTGATCACACCGCCGATGTACCTGCTGCAGAGCTCGGGGTCCTCGATGGTCACCTTGATCAGCTCCCGCCCTGGGGGATTCGCGGTGCCCGTGAACGAGGGCATGAAGTGGCGCTTGAGCGGGCGGTCGAGGCCGGCGGCGAGCTCGCGGGCGACTCCAAGGTGTCCCATGCAGTCGGGCCGGTTGGACGTGATTTCGATTTCCATTACGGCGTGGTTCGGAATCAGCGTGGTGAGCGGCTCGCCGGGGTTTCCCCCGTCCAGGATGAGAATGCCCGAGTGGTCGTCGCCGAGGAGCAACTCCTCTGCAGAGCACAACATCCCGCTTGCCTTGTACCCGGCGATGTTCATGTCCTTGACCAGCTTCCCGTTCGGCACCGTCGTCCCGGGCAGCGCGACGGGGACGAGCGACCCGGCGACCGCGTTCGGGGCGCCCGCGATGATCTGCTGAACGCGGCCTCCGCCGAGGTCGACCTGGTGCACCCAGAGGTCGTCGCGAGACTTCGGGTGCTTTTTCTGCTCGAGCACCTTTCCGACCACGATCTGCGACAGGTCCACGAGCGTCAGTGACTCGACTTCGAGGCCAAGTCGCGTCAGCACCTCCGCCGCGTCCTTGGGTGAGACATCGGTCAGATCGACGAAATCTCCAAGCCACTCGTAGGAAATCTTCACGGGCGTCTAGAACTGCTCCAGGAAACGCAGGTCGGATTCATAGAACAGCCGGATGTCGTCGACGTCGTGCTTGAGCATCGCCATGCGCTCGATGCCGAACCCCCACGCGTATCCGTTCCACTCGGCGGGGTCGATCCCACCGTTGCGTAGGACCTGCGGATGGACCATGCCGCAGCCGCCCACCTCGAGCCAGCCCTTGTGACGGCAGCTCTTGCATCCCATTCCATTGCAGATCCCGCACGTCACGTCGAACTCGAAGCTCGGCTCGGTGAAAGGGAAGTAGCTCGGCCGGACCCGCACCTTGCGCTCAACCCCATAGAGCGACTGGATCATGTAGAGCAGGGTGCCCTTCATGTCGCCGACGGTCAGAGCCTTGTCGATCGCGAGCCCTTCGACCTGGCTGAAGTAGGGCAGGCGCGTCGCCTCCGGCGGGTCTCGACGGTAGGCGCGGCCGGGCGTGATGATGTAGATCGGCGGTTCCTTGAGGCGCTGCATGGCGCGGATCTGCACCGGCGACGTATGCGCCCGCAACAGCAGCTCCGGGGTGAAGTAAAAGGAATCCCAGCTCTCGCGCGCCGGATGGCCCTCGGCGAGGTTCAGGGCCTCGAAGTTGTACCACTCGGTCTCCACCTCGGGGCCCTGCTCTACCTGGTACCCCAGGCTCTCCAGAATGGTCTCGATCTGGCGCCGGACCTGCGTGAGGACGTGAATGTGGCCACGTGCACGCGGTCGTCCCGGAAACGTGATGTCGATCGCCTCCGTTTCGGCGATGTCCGCCAGGCGCGCGCCCTCGAGCTCCGCGCGCCGCGTGGTAAGCGCGGCTTCGATGGCTTGCTTGGCCTCGTTGACCGCCTGGCCCAGCGCGGCTCGCTGCGCGGGCTCGAGCTTTCCGATCCCGGACAGCAGACCGCTGAGCTTTCCGCTCTTGCGTCCGAGGTAGTCCAGCTCGACAGCGTCGAGCTCGGCGCTGGTTTGGGCCCGCGCGATTGCCGCGAGCCCCTGGCCGAGTTCCAGCGCCGACGGATCGTTCATGCCGCGAGCCTCCGCCTGACTTCGAAGAGGATCAAGGCGGCCGCCGCGGCCACGTTCAGCGATTCGACGCCCTCCGCCAGAGGCACCGTCACGAGCTTCAGATCCTTGCGAGAAAGCCCGTGAGCCTCGCTTCCCAGAACTATCATCCCCGCAGACTCTATCGGCGCCTCGACCAGCGGCGCACCGCCGGCGGCTGCCGCGCCGTATCCGTCGAGCCCGACCAGGTCGCTCCAGGCGGCGTGCGCAACCTTCAACCTGAAGACGTTCCCCGCCGACGCTCGTACGGCCTTGGCCCCGTACGGGTCGGCCGAGCCTTTCAGGACCACGAGGGCCGGAGCGCCCGCCGCGGCCGCGGTGCGACATATCGCTCCCACGTTTCCGGGGTCCTGCACGCGGTCCAGCACGATCAGCGGCCATCGCCCTTCACGCGCCGCCTGGATCGCTTCCGATGGCGACGCCTCATGCACCAGCGCGATGGCGATCATGCCTTGAGGAGTGACGGTCTGCGTCGCGGCACGGAAGGCGCCGGCAGTCAGCGTCACCCGGGACTCGAAGTGGAAGGGAAGCTTGTCGCCTTCGCGCGCCGCGATGAGCTCGAACTCGAGGCCGGCCGCCCTGGCTTCGGAAAGCACGCGCGGACCCTCCAGGAGGACGTGCCCTGGCTCGCGCCGTTGAGCGAGCCGCCGGAGACGGCGGACGATCTCGTTTTCCGGGCTCGAGATCAGAAGCTGGTCAGAGGGCTTTCTTGGCAACCTCGACCAGCCGGGCAAAGGAACCGCTGTCGCGCACGGCCAGGTCAGCCAGCACTTTGCGGTCGATCTCCACTCCGGCCTGGCGGAGGCCGTGCATGAGCTTGTTGTAGGGCAGCCCCGACTGCCGCGCGGCGGCGTTGATGCGAGCGATCCAGAGGCTGCGCATCTCGCGCTTGCGACGCCTGCGGTCCCGGAAGGCGTAGGCCAGCGCGTGCAGCACCGCCTCGTTGGCCGGCCGGAAAAGCAGCTTCTTCGAGAGGCGGAAACCCTTGGCGCGGTCGAGGATCGCCTTGTGCCGGCGATGCGCGGGTACTCCTCGCTTGACGCGTGCCATTCCTAGAGCCCCAGCGCCCGGCGCACCGTCTTGCGGTCTGCCTTGGACACCGTCTGCTCGTTCTCGTAGTTGCGCTTGCGCTTCTGCGACTTGTGCTCGAGGAGGTGGCTCTTTTGCGAGCTGGCGCGCATGAGCTTGCCTGTGCCGGTGACGCGGATTCGCTTGGAGATGCCCTTCTGGGTTTTGATCTTAGGCACTGTTTGCGGTCTCCTTCGCAGCACCCTGGGCAGCGGCGGGAACAGCGGCCTGCCGGCTCGGCGCCAGGATCATGAACAGGTTCTTCCCCTCGAGCAGCGGCGCGCGTTCGACGACCGCGAAGTGCTTCGCGTCGTCCGCGACCCGGTCGAGAATCCGTCGCCCGATGTCCTGGTGGACCATCTCGCGGCCCCTGAACATGATCGTCACCTTGACTTTCTCTCCTGCTTCGAGGAATTGCTTCAAACCCTTGAACTTCGTCTGGAAATCGTGCTCAGCCACTTTTGGGCGGAGCTTCATCTCCTTCAGCTTGGTGACGTTCTGCTTGCGGCGCTGGTCCTTCTCCTTTTTGATCGTCTCGAACTTGTACCGTCCGTAGTCGATCAACCGGCAGACCGGCGGGCTCGCTTGCGGCGCCACTTCGACGAGGTCAAGTCCCTTCTCGCTTGCGATGCGCAGAGCGGCGTCGAGAGAGAGCACTCCCAACTGGTTGTTCTGGTCATCGATCAGCCGCACTTCCGAGCTGCGGATCTGATCGTTGATCTTCAGCTCCTTAAACGCGATGAGACGCTACCTCGTGCAAATTCAGGTTTCTGCTATTCCTCCAATTCGGCCAAATAAAACAAAAACGGACGGCCTGAAGCCATCCGCCGCAACCGCGACCCCTTCGAGCGATGCCCTGAGGGTGAGGGTCGGTGCCCTGCTTCAGGTGCTGGATCGTACCGGAAACGTAACCCGAAGCGCAAAGTGTCGTTGCCTTTGATTGGAGTGAAAAAGTCCCTTCGTGCGGCCGCGCTCGGGATGCTCGGTGTGATGGTGGCCGCGGCATGCAGCCTTCCCGGGACCGGCTCCGCAAAGGCGCCGTCACCGGCGGCCAGCGCGTCTCGAACGAGCTCTCCCTCCGCGACCCCTTCGGCGACTCCGTCGCAGAGCCCCTCGCCCGCTCCGCCGGCGGGGTCATACGGCGTGCTGGTGAGCCCCCTGAGCGGCAGCAGCTACACGGTGAGCCTGGTCGGGATCGACGGCAGGGTCGTGGCCAGCCAGGTGGCCAACACCCCGGGGACGGTCAACTGCGGAGGCACCGCGGCCGGGGTCGTTCCTCCTCCGGTGAGCACCAGCAATACGCGGGTCTACTTCATGGACGCCCTCGGTGTCGTCCGCTACCTCTCGCCCAACGGAGACGCGGGGGAGGCGATCACCCTTCCCATCGGACCCGCACGGCGCAGCCTGTTCGCGGTCAGCCCCGACGATTCGCTCATGGCTGTGGTGGTCATCGACTTTGTCTCAGGCGGCGCGACGACGAACCTGTACATGTATCAGCTGCAGCCCGGGGCTTCCAGGTCCTTCCTGTTCCAGCAGTCCGGCGGCTACACGCTATGGCCCACCGGCTGGCACGGCACCACAAGCCTCGTCCTCGCGAAGGTGCCCGCGTGCACGCAGGGCGGCGGGCCGTTCTGTTGCGGGCCGCAGGAGTTTCACGTGGTCGACCCGAGGACGGCCGTCCGCCGGTTCACCGTGGGTGGCGCCACATGCGTGCTCGCCGGAGCACCGTCGCCGGCCGGGGTCGTCTGCGAAGACACCACCGCGTTCGCACAGGCGACCGTGCTCGACTGGACCGGCGCAGCGCTCCATTCGTACCCGGTTTCCGGACCGGCTCCTGCATATCTGTCACCCGATGGCACACTGATCGCGATCGCCGCCTACACCGCTCCGACCACGACCCTGGTCCCGTCGAACGTGGCCGTGAGCCTCGCAGCATGCGGGTGGATCGACAACACGCACCTTTTTTCTGGAGGTGACGCCCAGCACCAACCCAGCGTGGGTGACATCACCACCGGCCAGGTGCTTCCGGTAGCCGCCTTGGGAGATTGCGCAGGCCGGATACCTGGTGGCCTCTAGGCGCGGCTAGCGCCGGCGCTCCGCCACCTCGGTCGCCACCATGCTCGCAAACGCTTCCAGGGAGGCGTCCACCTCCTGGTTGGAGCGGTCGCGCACGTTGACGTGCTCGGTCTCCGCCTCGCGGGCGCCGACGATCGCCATATAAGGCACCTTGCGCGCGTGCGCGTCGCGGATCTTGCGCTGCATCTTCTGCGCGCGGTCGTCGACCTCCACGCGCAGCCTCAGCGACCGCAGGCGATCCGCCACCTTGTTCGCATACTCGTGCTGTGCATCCGTGATCGGGATCACGATCACCTGCACCGGGTGCAGCCAGGTTGGAAAGGCGCCGGCGTATTGCTCGATGAGGTACGCGGTCATACGCTCGAAGGCACCGAATGCTCCGCGATGGATCATCACCGGTGTCTGTCGCGAGCCGTCCTCCGCGACGTACTCGAGCTCGAACTTCTTGGGCAGCTGGTAGTCCACCTGGACGGTGTTGTTCGTGAACTCGCGGCGCTGAGCATCCTTGACCTGGAAATCGATCTTCGGGCCGTAGAACGCCGCCTCGCCAACGCCAAGCTTGTATGGGAGGTTCAGGCTCTCGAGCGCCTCTCTGAGCGAGGCCTCCGCACTCTCCCATTCTTCATCGGTGCCCGCCCACTTGGTCTTGACGTGGTCGCGCACCGACAGGCGGTACCAGTAGTCCTCGACCCCGAGCACGGACATGAAGTAGTTGGCGAGCTCGATGGCACCTCGCACCTCCCCGATAACCTGATCTGGCGTGCAGAAGATGTGCGCGTCGTTCAAGTTGAATGACCGAACGCGAACCATGCCCATGAGCTCGCCCGACTTCTCCAGCCTGTAGTTCTGTCCAAGCTCGGCAATGCGCAGGGGAAGCTCGCGGTAGCTGTGCAAGTCCTGGTCGTAGACCAGGATGTGGTGCGGGCAGTTCATCGGACGAAGCTCGAGCTCTTCGCCGTCCTCAAAACGGATCGGCGGGTACATCGTGTCGTGGAACAGCTGCCAGTGGCCGCTCTTCTTGTACAGGTCCAGCTTGGCCAGGTGAGGGGTGATGACGTGGCGGTAGCCGCGCTTCAGCTCCTCGTCGACGATCCAGCGTTCGAGCTCCCTGCGGATGGTCGCGCCGTCAGGGAGCCAGAGCACCTGGCCGAGGCCGATGCGCTCATCGAGGGCGAAGAGCTTGAGCTCCTTCCCGAGCTTCTTGTGGTCGCGCTTTTCCGCTTCCTCGAGGAACTTGAGGTAGTCCTCGAGCTCTTTGGGGGTCTGCCACGCCGTGCCGTAGATGCGGGTGAGCTGCGGCTTTTTCTCGTCGCCACGCCAGTAGGCGCCGGCGACGCGCAGCAGCTTGAACGCCTTCAGGTCGCGGGTCGAACGCACGTGGGGTCCCCGGCACAGGTCCAGGAAATCGCCGGTGCGATAGACGCTGACCTCATCTCCCTCGACCTTGTCCGCGATCAGATCGAGCTTGTAGTCCTGGCCGCGCTTGCGAAACGCCTCGATCGCCTGTGCCCTCGTCAGCGTCTCGTGGACGAACGGCCGGTCCTCGTTGACGATCCGGCGCATCCGCGATTCGATGGCGCGGAGGTCGGCTTCAGAGACCGGTTTGCTGAATTGAAAGTCGTAGTAAAAGCCGTCCTGCACCGGCGGGCCGATGCCGTACTTCGCGTCTGGGTACAGCTCCACCACGGCGGCCGCGAGCAGGTGCGCGGTCGAATGACGCAGAACCTGCAGCGGATCGTCGGTCGCCTCGTGCTCGCCGTACTCGCTCATCGGGTCGTCCAGTATATGGACGCCTTGAACATGCTCGAGTCATCCTCAACCCGGACCCTGCGCGCAAGGCGGCGATGAGCAGGGGACCTACTGATCGCCCCTTTGCGGGGGAGGGAGGATCTTCTTGAACCCCTCCGCGATCGTCGACGCTCTCGGTTATCCCGCGGCGGGATTGGGCATCCTCATCGAGAGCTCAGGCATTCCATTTCCCGGCGAGGTGCTCCTCCTTGCCGCTGCCGCCTGGGCGGCGGCCAGCCACCACTCGATCGTGCTGGTGATCCTGTTCGGTTTCCTGGGTGCGACAGCCGGCGCTGACATCGGCTACGTTCTCGGTTTCAAAGGCGGCCGGCCGTTCGTCGAGCGGTTCGGCAGCATCTTCCGCATCCGGCCTGAGCACATCGCGCGCTCGGAGCTGTTCTTCGCGCGTCACGGCGACAAGGCGGTGCTCGCGGCGCGCTTCGTGCTCGGCCTGCGCACGTGGGGATCGATGCTCGCCGGCATGTCACGCATGCCGTTCTGGCGCTTTCAGCTGTTCAGCGCTATGGGCGGCCTCGCCTGGGCCACCGCCATCGGGCTCGCCGGCTATCTCCTCGGAAGCAACCTGCCGCTGCTCGAATCGATCATTCGGGATATTGGACTGGGTGGTCTGGCTCTGGTGGTGCTTCTTGCGGTGGTGCTGATCGTGGCTGCTCGCCGCGTCGAGCGGCAACGATGATTCCGACGCCGCCCGCGCCAAGGAGCGCCCCCAGTCCGCCGATGACGTGCGCGGTGCCGATGGTGTCAGAGAGGGCGGCGGCGATCAGCACGGGCACGGCCGTGACTCCGTTGATGACCATGTAGAGCAGCGCGAAGATCCGGCCACGGATCTCGTCGCTCGTCGACTCCATCAGGTAGGTGACCGCCGGGATCATGATCGCCCCGAACTCCACGCCGAGCAGGAAGCTGAAGGCCGCCGAGGTGATGCGGTTGTGCACCTGCAGGGCGGGAAAGTGGGCCATTGCCTCCGGCACGGCGGCCAGTGCGAGCAGCGTCACACCGTTGGCCACCAGCGAACCGGCCAGCACGCGAGCCCGGTCCAGGTGGCGCAGGAACTGGCCGAGCAGCAACGCGCTGAGAATCGCGCCGCCGGTCGCGGGCGCAAGGATCACATAGGTGTCCTGGGCGTTGATGCCCAGCACCCTGCTGACGTAGGCGGGCGCCAGCGCGAAGAGCATGAACAGCACCAGCACAGCGATGCTCACCTGCCCGAATGCGAGCATCAGGCCGCGTGACGCGCGCAGTGCGTCGATCCCTTCCTTGATGTCGACGACCATGATGTGGAACCGGTTGCGGCTGTCCGCGACAGGCGGTTCGGTCGCGGGCTGAAGGCGTGGGATGTCCGAGGCGAAGATCAGGGTTCCGCCGATGAGCAGCAGCACCACGGCGCACCAGTAGGGCGCATAAAGGTCGATCCTCGACACCACTGGGGCCAACGCTCCGCCGACGACGAGAGTCAAGACCATGGTCAGCAGCGACATGGAGTTGGCGGTGATGAGAGCTGAGCGCGGGAGGATGGTTGGGATGACCGCGGCTTCGGCGGGCCCGAAGAGCTGGCCGACCGCGGAGAAGACGAGCGTGATGAGCAGCAGGTGGGCGAAGTCGCCGCTGAGACCCGGCACGAGTGCCGCGATCGGGATGAGCGCCACGACGGCCGCCCGGCCGAAGTTGCACCACATCATGATCTGCTTCCGATCCATCCGATCCGCGATGACGCCGGCCGGCGGCGCGAACAATACGGCCGGCACGGTATACGTGAGGAGCGTGATCGCCACCGGCGTGCTGCCACCTGAGATGTGGTACGCGAGGATGATCAGCGAGAAGAGCAGGAACTTGTCCGCGAGCTGTGCGGCGAGCTGTGCGAACCAGATGTTCCTGAACGCGGTGTGGCGCAGGACCGATCGGAAACCCCCCGTGCCCTCTATCGGAAACCGGATTGGCTGCTCCACCGGCGCTAGAGATTAGCCTCCGGGCGTCTGAAACTCCTTATAAAGCGCCTCCCACTCCACCAGACCAAGTGTCTGCGGGCGTCGCTCGGGATCGATCCCCGCCTCGCGAAGGCGCACTCCGGCCGCCGTGCTGCCGATGCCACTGATCCGGCCCAACGTTCCGCCGAGCTGCTTCCGGCGTCCCTGGAAGACTGCCTCGGCGAAGCGGAAGAACGCCCCTAGATCATCCACGTCAACCGCCGGCCGTTCGCGCACGTCAAGGCGCACGAGCGCGGAATCCACCCGCGGCGCCGGGGTGAACGCAGAGGCGGGGATGGTGACGAGGAGCCGGGCTTCGGCGAAAACCTGCACCGCGACCGTGGCAAGGCTCGCCCCGCTTGCCGCCGTCCAGCGCTCCGCCACCTCCTTCTGCACGACCAGCGAAAGCCTTCGCGGCCGGGGCGGATCGTCGAGCAGCTTGCGGATCAACGCGCCGGTGAGGTTGTAAGGAATGTTGCCCGCCACGATCTCCCTTCCTTCCGGAAACGCGGAGCGGACGTTGAACCGCAGGATGTCGGTCCGGACCACCTCGACGTTTTCGATGCCGGCCAGCGACTCACGCAGCGCCGGGATGAGCCGTCCATCGAGCTCCACCGCCACCACGCGGCGGCAGCGAGGCGCGAGCGCGACTGTGAGGGTTCCCACGCCGGCGCCCACCTCGAGCACTTCGTCCTCTGGCGAAAGCCCGGCCTGCTCGGCGACCTGGTCCCGCAGGCCGGGGTCGGTGAGGAAGTTCTGGCCGAGTGAGTGCTTGAGGTCGATGCGGTGCCGGCGGAGCAGCTGATCGAGCTGGTGGGCGTCGGCCGGGTCGATCACTTCATCTTGCGAAACAGCGCATACGCATTCATCCTTTCCAGTTCCGCGAGCTCGGCCACGCTCATGCCGCGCAGCTGGGCCACGACCTCAGCGGTGTCGAGCAGGTACTCCGGTCGATTTGGGACGCCCATTCGTTTCTGGGCATTTCCATACGGCGAGTCGGTCTCGAGCAGCAATCGATCGGCCGGACATCGCGTGACGACCTCACGAAGGGCGGTGCGGCTCGGCCTGGTGATCAAGCCGGCGAACGATAGGTGGAACCCAAGATCGAGGAAGCGCTCCGCCCAGTCCCACTCGAGAGCGAAGTAATGCATGACCCCCCTCAGCCCTCGATGCCTGGAGATCGCGTCGGCGATCTCGGCGTCGGCACCACGGTTGTGCACCGAGACGGGCAGATCGAGCTCGAGCGCCAGGGTGAACATCTCGTCGAGCCGGTCCCTCTGCAATGCGTGGTCTGGACCGCCGACGTGCTCGAAGTCGAGGCCGATCTCCCCGATGGCGACCACCATCTGGTCAGCCGCGAGCTCCCTGAGCGCGTAGATGTCGGGCGCGGACTCCTCCAGCGGGTAGTGCCCGACCCCGGCCCATACCTCCTGGAAGCGGTTGGCCAGCGAGACCGCGCCACGGTTGCGCGGGAGGTCAACCCCCATCGCGATCATCCGCGTCACACCGGCGCTGACCGCACGCTCGACCACGTCGTTCGGCTCGCCCAGCTCCTCGAGGTGGAGATGGGTATCTACGAAGATGCCGCCTCCTCTTCGACCACGGGGTCCAGGCGCTTGAAAAGGGCTTCGGGCACAGGGAGCTTGCGTCCGGCCGGCAGCGTGGATGGCTTCCAGCGGTCTTCGCTCGAGTAGTCGCCGGTCAGCACCGAGTGCGACGCCCCATCCCCGACGACCTCGCGCACCTCCGGCTGCTCAGCGATGACGTTCTCGTAACCGAGCATCCGGTGCAGCTTCTGAGAGGAGAAGGGCAGGAACGGAGTGAACATGATCTTCAAGTTGTCGACGCAGCGCAGCGCGACGTAAAGCACAGTGCCGGCCCGTTCTCGATCGGTCTTGATCGTGTGCCACGGCTGCTCGGTTCCGAGGTAGACGTTGACCCTCGCGGCCATTGTCATGACGTACTTCAGGGCAACCTGGAATCGAGCCTGCTCCAAAAGGTGCTCGACTGTGTTCAAAGCCTCTTCTACTTCCCCCAGGATCGCGTGGTCACGATCCTCGAGGGTCGGGGTTGGAACTTGGCCAAAATTCCTGTGCGCGTTGACCAGCGTGCGATGCACCAGGTTGCCCCACGTGGCCACCAGCTCATCGTTGTTGCGGCGCACGAACTCTGCCCATGTGAAATCGGTGTCCTGGTTCTCCGGCCCGGCGATCATCAGGTAGTAGCGCAGCGCGTCGGGGTCGTACCGGTCGAGCACGTCGCTGACGTAGATCACATGGCCGCGGCTTGTGGAAAGCCGCTGACCCTCCATGTGCAGGTGCTCGCTTGCGACGATCTCGTCGGGCAGCTCGTATCTCTCCTGCTCGTCGCTGATGCCCATGAGGATCGACGGCCACATCACGGTGTGGAACGTGATGTTGTCCTTGCCCATCACGTAGTAGTGCCATGAGGCCGGGTTCAGCCACCAGTCTTTCCACGAGTCAGGTTGACCGTGGTCGACAGCCCACTCGATCGACGCGGAAAGATAGCCGATGACGGCGTCGAACCAGACGTAGATCTTCTTGTGCGGGTTGTCCTCCCAACCGGGGAGCGGCACCGGAACGCCCCAGTCCAGGTCGCGCGTGATGGCGCGCCGCTTGAGGTTTCGTACGTACTCGAGCGAGTACTTGCGCACGTTCGGGCGCCAGTTGTCGTGCTGCTCGATCCAGTCCTCGAGCTGCTCGCCGAAGGCGGGCAGGTCGAAGAAGAAGTGCTCTGTCTCGCGAAATTCCACGGGCGCATCGCTGCCGCGCTGGTGGGGCTCTATCAGGTCGATCGGGTCGAGCTGGTTGCCGCAGTTGTCGCACTGGTCGCCGCGCGCTTCGGCGTAACCGCAGATGGGGCAGGTGCCCTCGATGTAGCGGTCGGGCAGCGTGCGGCCCGACGCAGGATCGAAGGCCCCCATCTGATTCTCTTTGACCAGGTAGCCCTTCTCGTAAAGCGTCAAGAACAACTTCTGGGTGGTCCGGTAGTGATTGGCCGTCGTGGTCCGCGTGAACACGTCGTAGGTCATGCCGAGACGGCGGAGGTCCTCGACGATCAGCGCATTGTTGCGGTCGGCGAACTCGCGCGGCCGTACGCCCTGCTTGTCCGCCTCGTAGGTGATCGGCGTTCCGTGCTCGTCGGTCCCGCTCGCCATCAACACCCGCGATCCGCGTAGACGTTCGAATCGCGCGAGCACGTCCGCGGGCACGGCAAAGCCGGCCACGTGGCCGATGTGACGTGGCCCGTTGGCGTAAGGCCACGCGGGCGCGACCAGGACAGTTCGTTTTTCAGCCACCTGGTGGACAGTATCGGCCAGCGCGTCGCCTGATCTCATCGGCTCGGGACGGCGATGCGTGCGTTACGGGGCCCGGCGCAGGTCGTCGCGCATCACGTGTCCACTGACGACAAGGGTAACCTCGCCGCGTGCCGGGTCGGCCAGGGCGGCCAGCACCTGGGACGCGGTGCCGCGCAGCACCTGCTCGTGGAGCTTGGTCAGCTCGCGCGCCAGTGTGAGGTGGCGCTCGGGCATGAACTCGGCGACGATGGCAAGGGATTTTCTGATGCGGTACGGCGAGTCGAACGCGACCGCCGGCCTCGAATCCTCTTTCAGTGTGGCAAGCAGCCGGCGCAGATCGCCCGGCTTGCGGGGCAGGTACCCGAGGAACGTGAAGCCCGGTCCGCCGTAGCCAGCGGCCGACAAGGCGGCGGTGACGGAGCTGGGCCCGGGAATCGGAACCACGGTATGTCCGGCCGCCCAAGCGGCTGTGACCAGCGCCTGCCCTGGATCCGACAGAGTGGGCGTACCGGCGTCGCTCACGAGTGCGACGTCGTGCAGGTCGAGCTCCGACATGACGCGCGGCAGCCCGCGCCGCTCGACTGGGGCACGATAGCTGATGAACGGCTTGCGGATGCCGTGACGGGCGAGCAGCTTTGCCGTGACGCGGGTGTCCTCCGCTGCGATCGCGCCGACTTCACCGAGAATCCGCAGGGCGCGGGCGCTGACATCTTCGAGGTTCCCGATCGGAGTCGCGACGACAAACAAACGACTCAAGCCCGGCCCAACCACTCCCCGACCCTGTCCGCGATCTCCGCCGACGGCCCCACGAACCGGGACGCGGGCGGCAGCACGTCCAGGAATGCCTTCCCATAGTCACGGCCCAGGATCCGGTTGTCGAGGATCACCACGGCGCCGCGGTCCGTCGAGCGACGGATCAGCCGGCCGAATCCCTGCTTCAACCTGAGCGCGGCCTGCGGAAGCGCGAGCTGAGCGAACCCGTCGCGGACCTGCTCGGCACGCGCGGCATAGACGGGGTCCGAGGGCACTGGGAAAGGAAGGCGCACCATGATCACGCAGCTCAGCTTCTCGCCAGGCACGTCGATGCCTTCCCAGAAGCTCGCGGTTCCGAGCAGCAGCGGTCGCTCGGCCTCCTCAAACGATTTCAACACCTGGCGGCGCTGGCCGTCGATCCCCTGGCCCAGGATCAGGACCTCGTCGAGATCGACGCGGTGCTTCAATGCGGTGTGTACGTCCCGCAGCTGGCGATGCGAGGTGAACAACACCAGTGTGCGGCCACCGACGCGGCGTGCCACTGAGGCGACCACCTCCTCGACCTCCTGGTCGAAGCTCTCGTCCTCGGGCGCCGGAAAATCCGCCGGCAGGCACACCTGCGCCTGGTGGAGGAAGTCGAACGGCGATGGCAGGATGAGCTCTTCGATACCGGGGCCGAGGCCGACTCGTGAGCGGAAATAATCGAAGGAGCCGCCGACCGCCAGGGTCGCGGACGTGAACACCGTGGAGCGCCGATCGGTGTACACGCGCTCGCGCAGCAGCGAGCCCACGTTGATGGGCGCGGCACGCAGGACCAGGTTCTCGGTGCGCGCGACAAGGGTGAACCAGTAGACGCGATTGGGATCAGGAGCACGCATCGCCTCATCGATCACGCGCGACGCGGCCTCGAGGCGGCCGCGGATGATCTCCAGCTCGCGGATGCCCTGGTCGGGCTCGGAGCCACCGAGCCAATCGCGGACGCCGGCGACGGCCTGTCGCAGCCCGGAGTCCAGGGCGGTCAGCGCGGTGACCGCGTTTTCGGCGGCCAGGCTCAAGGAAGGCCACGCCTCGTCGTCACGAACCAATGGGGTGAGGCGAACCGAATCGTCCCTGCGCTCGGTCTCCGACAGCTTCGCACCCACCCAGCGAGTCGCCAGGTCGAAGAGAGTGCGGACCCTCTCGCCGGCGACGAGGCTCATCGGGACCGCTGCATCGAACGCGTCATCGGACGCTCCAAGATGCGGCTGCGTCCGGAGCTCGCCCAACAAGCCAGGGCGTGGCCCCCCTCCCGCCATCCCTCGGCGGGCAGTGAGGACCTCCCCGGCGAGCGGGGAGGTAAGGGCTGGGCTCGCGAGCCGTTCCACCAGCGCCAGCAGTCCTGGACCGTCCACCTCCAGGCGCAAGCCTCGGGTCGCCGCGTCCTCGAGATGGTGGGCTTCGTCCACGACGAGGTGGTCGAAGTCAGGCAGCAGGCTGCCCCCCATCTCGGCGTCGGCGAGCAGGAGAGCATGGTTGATGACGACGAGGTTCGACGCCTCGGCTTCCGCGCGGGCGCGGTGGACGTAGCAATCCTCTTTCGTGCAGTGGATCCCCACACAGTCGAGCGGGTCCGATGCGATCTGCGCCCAGAGCACCTCCTCACGCCCATGGAGGCGCAGCTCCGAGCGGTCGCCGCTCGAGGTCGTGTGCAGCCAGAGCAGCACCTTGAGCTTGAACTTCAGCTCATCGGAATCCTTACAGAGCTCAGCGAGAAACCTGCGCCAGCGCCGGAGCGACACGTAGTTGGACCGCCCCTTGAGCAGGCACGCCTTGAAGTCCCAGGGCAGCCACTCGCCCAGCGCCGGCAGATCCTTCGTCATCAGCTGCTCCTGCAGGGTGTGGGTGTTCGTGGAGACGACCACTCGTTCCCCGTGGCGTACAGCACGCGCGATCGACGGCACGAGGTACGCCAGGCTCTTGCCTGTGCCGGTCCCGGCCTCGACCACCAGCGTGCCGCCGCGAGCCTGGATCTGCGCCACGGCCAGGAGCATCTGCAACTGAGGCTCGCGGTGCTCGTAGCCCGGGAGCCGGCCGGCGAGCGGTCCTTCGGGGCCGAGCAGGGCGGCCACGAGCGCCGGGTCGTCTGGCGGGGACTCGCGTGTGCGGCCGTGCGCCGAGTCGACGACGTCGCCAGGCGGGGCCTCCGGGTCGGGGTTGGGCGCGGTCAACGCGTCCGCGAAAAAGCGTGCGATCGACCACTCGTACGGCGCCACGAGCGCCAGCATCGACTCCTTCAGAGACTCGTCGAGAACGGCCGCCTCCTCGCGCAGCCGTAGAAGCAATTGCCGGGTGGCGTCGGCGTCGTCAAGCGCGCGATGGGGTCGTGGCTGGTTGAACCCCATCTCGGTGGCGAGCAGGGGCAGGCTGTGGCTGGCCGCCGAGGGCAAGAGGATGCGCGCCACGTCCAGGGTGTCGAGGATATCGGTGGACGGGTCCCAGAGCCCGGCCGCGGCCAGGAAGTCGACGTCGAGCCGGGCTCCGTGCCCGACCGGCTGGCGGCCGCGCAGGAAGTCGGCCAGCTCGCGCAGGGCTGAATCCGGGCTCGCCGCGCCGCGCAATTCCTCCTGCCTGATGCCGGTCAGCTTGAGCACCGTTTCAGGCACCGCTCGTCCTGGATCCACGAGGCGTTCGAACGTGGTCGTGACGCGCTCGGGGGTGAAAGCGACCGCGCCGACCTCGATCACTCGATCTCGCGCCGGGTCGAGTCCGGTCGTCTCGAGATCGAGGGCGGCGTATTCGGGCACCGATTGCGGATTGTACGTAAGGATGTTCGAAGCGGGTGTTAAGCGGTGCGGCGATTGCTATATTTGCGCCCGATGCAAACCGGGGCGATCGAAGCACCCAAGCGGCTGGAGGACCTTCACGTACGCCGTGACCTTGTCGCCAGCCTGCTGTTGCGGACGATCGCATTCGCGGACCAGCTGAGCGGAGCGGCCATCGAGACCCGTCTCGGATTGCCGTTCGAGACGCTGCAGCCGATCATCGAAGAGTTCCAGAAGTCCCAGCTGATGGACACGATGGGATTTTCGAATGACCCCGGCGTCGAGGGCCGCCCGATCCCAGTGCGTATGAACTACGTCGTGTCGAGCGCCGGACGGCAGCGCGCGGCCGAGATGTCCGCCGTCCAGACCCGCTACCTCGGGCCGTGCCCGATCAACTTCGATGACTACCTCGGCCTCGTGCGCTCCCAGGTCACCGGCAAGGCCAATGTCACGGATTCCGCGCTCAAGAAGGCGCTGGGGACCCTGGAGCTCGAGCAGCACGTAATCGACCAGATCGGCGGCGCCATGGTCTCGCGCGCATCGCTTTTCATCTTCGGCGCCCCCGGCAACGGAAAGAGCACGATCACCGAACGCATGGCCCTCCTCATGGGGGCGCCGATCGAGATCCCTCATGCCGTGGCGGTCGGCGACGAGATCATCCGCGTGATCGACCCCGTCTACCACAAGATCGCCGAGGGCGAGCAGCCGACCGACCGGCGTCTGGTCAAAGTCGAACGTCCGGTGGTCGTCGCGGGCGGAGAGCTCAAGCTGCAGCAGCTGGACCTCACGTATGACGGCTCAAACCGCTACTACGAGGCGCCGCTGCAGTGGAAGGCCAACGCCGGGGTGTTCGTGATCGACGACTTCGGGCGGCAGGAGGTGCCGCCGATGCGGCTGCTGAACCGCTTCATCGTTCCGATGGAGAAAAAGGTCGACTACCTGGACCTCTCGGCATCTGGCCGCAAGATCGAGCTGCCGTTCCTCTGCCAGGTCGTCTTCTCGACCAACCTCTCCCCGACCGAGCTTGTCGACGAAGCGTTCCTTCGACGCATGGCGTACAAGATCGGTGTCGGCAACCCTTCGCCCGAGGCCTTCGGCCGCATCCTCCGGTACGAGTGCGACCGGCAGGGCGTTGCGTTCGACGAGAAGGCGATCGGGTATCTGCTCAACAACCTGTACGGAAAGAAGCCGCTCCGGGGCTCCCACCCTCGAGCTCTGATCGCGCGGCTGGTCGACCTGGCCAACTACCGGCAGGAATCGCCGCGCCTGACTCCGCAGACTTTGAAGGAGGCTTTCGACGCCTGCTTCAACCCGGCCCTGGGCAGCCTGACCGAAGACGACTGGGCGCGCCCCGCAATCGGATGAATCTGAGAAGGACCTGATGGTTCCTCCTGGGCGCAAGCGCGACCAGGAGCGGTTAAACCGGGCGCGTCACTCCCGCCACCTTCTTTCGGTACGAGTCCAGATCGCTGTACACCCCGCGCTGCTCGGGTGGAAGCAGCTCGGCGATCGCCAGCATGATCGCGTCGGAAGCCTCCTCGTGCGATACGCGTGTACCGTCCGCGCGCTTCTGCAGCACCGCGAAGGGCTTGCCAAACGCGAGTGTGACCCGCGTGCGCCTTGGCCAGTGAGCGCCCTTCGGCAGGCACTCGCGAGTCCCCGTGCACGCGACCGGCAAAACAGAACACGCCGCCTTCTGGGCCAGAAAACCTGCGCCCGGCTCCGGTTGGGCAAGCACCCCAGTCTCGACTCGAGTGCCCTCGGGATAGATGACGAGGGAATGGCCGGCCTTGAGCAGGTCGAGCGACCACCGTACCGCGACCCGGTCTGCAGTGTGGCGCACCACGGGAAACGCATGGTAGGCGCGAAAGATGAGCCTCGAGAGCGGGCGCCTGAAATACTCGGATTTGGCCATGCTCCAGGTGTCTCCACGCGGAACGAAGGCCGGCACCATCGGTGGGTCGAGCGTTCCCGAATGGTTGGAGCAGATGAGCAGCGGTCCGGTACGCGGAACGTTGGCAGAGCCTGAGATCTCGAACAACCCGACGAGGTAGACCCCAACCATCGTCCGCATGAGCGCCCGCATCAAGGCGTAGATCACTTTGTCCGCTCTGCGATGTGCGCGAGGATGCGCTCGACCACCTGGTCGACGTCAAGGCGATCGGTGTCGATCACGACCGCGTCCGGAGCGGGTCGCAGGGGAGCGACCGCGCGCTGAGTGTCGACGCGATCGCGTTCCTCGACCTCCTTGCGCATTGCCTCCTCGTCCACCCGTTCACCTCTCCGCTCGTACTGTGCGGCGCGGCGCCGCACCTTCTCGTCGAGGCTCGCGACGAGGAAGAACTTGAAGTCGGCATCTGGGAACACCACGGTTCCAATGTCACGCCCCGCCATGACCACTCCGTCTTCCCCCAACCGCCGCTGCTGCGCGACCAGCGCGCTTCGTACGCCCGCGATGGCCGAGATCAGGGGCAGCGCCTCCGCGTGGTCGGCGTCGTAGATCCCTTCAGTGAGCTCCACGCCGTTCGCCCACACACGCTCGCCGTCGATCTTGATGTCAGTCGACTCGGCCAACCGTGTGATCGCTTCCGAGTCGTGCGGGTCGATACCCCGTGCGGCAGCGATCCTGGTGATGGCGCGGTACATCAGACCGCTGTCGACGAACCGCAGTTTGAGCGCTTCCGCGACGCGCCTACCGACGGCGGACTTGCCCGACGCGACGCCACCATCGATCGCGACGATCATCTGGTGTTTCGGGTCACTACTGCGCGCTGAAGGGCCGCGATCTCCGCGTCTCCGAGCACGCGCCATCCGCCGGCCTTCAATCGCCCGAGCTTCAGCGGACCAAAACCGACCCGGTTCAGGGATTGAACCTTGTGGCCGATGAAGTGCAGCATGCGGCGGACTTGTCTGTGCCGGCCTTCGCGAATCACGATTCGGATTTCAGAGACTCCGGAATCGCGGCTTCCAGGCGTGATTCGGAGCACGTCGACCGCTGCCGGCGCGGTCAATCCATCGTCAAGCTCGACGCCGGCACGCAGGCTTTCGAGGTCGGCGGAGCTGGGGTTGCCCGCGACCAGCGCTATGTACTCCTTGCTCACCTTGTAGGCAGGATGCGTGAGGCGATATGCCAGGTCGCCGTCGTCCGTCAGGAGCAGAAGTCCCGACGTGTCGGCGTCGAGGCGACCGACTGGGAACAGGCGATGGCCCCCTTTGCCTTCGTCACCGACCACGTCCAGCACGGTGGTTCGCGACGCCTCATCTCTCGCCGTGGTGATGACGCCGATTGGCTTGTTCAGAACGATGTACCGGTGCCGGGTAACGGGTTTGACAGGCTTGCCGTGAACCGTGATGCGGTCGCTGTCCGGGTCGATCAGCACTCCGTCGGGCGGCGGAGTCTTGCCGTTTACGCGAACGCCTCCCGACGCGATCAGCTCGTCGGCCGCGCGGCGGCTGGCTACGCCGGATCGCGCCAGGAACCGATTCAGGCGTTCTAGGTCAGCGATCGTCCGCTCGATGATTTGTCGCATCGGAGTCGAGCCGCGGCTTGGGTAGGTGATCGAGCGACTCGAGTCCCATCACCTGGAGGAACCTCATCGTCGTGCCGTACAGCTTTGGCTGCCCCGGCCCCGAGCCACGGCCCACCTCGACGATCAGGTCGCGCAGCTCGAGGTTCGTGAGCACGCTGTCGCAGTTGACGCCGCGCACCTCCTCGATCCGCGAACGCGGGACCGGTTGCTGGAACGCGACGATGGCGAGCGTCTCGTACGCGGCCGGCGAGAGCTTGCCCGAAACCTCCGGGTGCAGTGCACGCCGCACAGCGGTCGCAAACTCAGGCCGGGTTGCGAGATGAATTTCGTCGTGATGGCGCATCACCATCACGCCCCGGCCCTCCAGCGCTCCACGGAGCTCGTCAAGCGCCTGCTCGACCGCGGTGCGATCCGCGTCGGTCGCCTGCTGCAGCTCACGCAGCTTGAGGGGCCGGTTCGAGCTGAAGAGGATCGCTTCGAGGGCGGCCGAGATCTCACTCACCGGCGGGCTGCTCGAGCGCCTCGACATGAATCGCGCCGAAACGTTCCTTCTGGCGCACGCGGACAAGGGATCTCCGGAGCAGCTCCAAGACGGCGACGAAGGTCACCACCGCCTCGAGGCGGTCCTCCGATTCCAGGATCAGCTCCACCAGCTCGATCGGTCCGCGGCGCAAGCGGTCGGTGATGAGGTCGAGCTTCTCCTGCAGCGTCCACGTACGGCCCGTGACCACCAGCGGGCGCGGGGGAATGCGAGCGAGGACGCTGTTGAACGCGACGATCAGGAGCCCGACCTCCAGGGGCTCCTCCTGGCCGCCCGCCTCGACCGGACGCGCGGGCGGTGGGAAGGAGAACGAGTCCTTCTGAGCGCGCGCCATCAGCTCGCCGGCCATCTCCTTGTAGACGCGGTACTCCTCCAGCCGCCGGCGCACCTCCTCCTCCCAGCCGAGGAGATCCGTCTCGTCCTCGGTCGGCGGCTCGCCGGGCAGCAGGCGGATGGACTTGATCAGGAGCAGGCGGGCCGCCATCCAAAGGAACTCGGCCATCTCGTGCGGGTCGGCGACCTCGCGCGAGGCCACCTCCGCAAGGTAGGCGTCAGTCACCTTGGCCAGCGAGACCTGGAAGATGTCGAGCTCTTCGCGTTCCACCAGCGCCAGGAGAAGCTCGAGAGGTCCTTCGAACACCTGCGTGCTCACGGCAAGGCGCGGGCCAGCAAGAGGCTGCTCCACGAGCGGTAAGCCTATCTCAGGTTCACCTGGTGGAACTTCTCGACCCGGGCGATCGCGCGCCAGCGGCGCATCAAACCCGCCGGGCTCGTGGTCTGGCTCGCGTGCGCCAGCCGCGCTTCGATCTTCTTGCCCAGCACCTCCTCGACGTCGATCTCCAGCGTCGGCAGGAGGCCGCCGAAGCACCATGCCTCCGCGGTCTCGTGCGGCGCGCCGGCTTTCGGAAACGTCAGAGGATCGCGCGCGCTCGGCCAGGCCGCGTCCAGCGCGACGCGCCCGACGACCCGGTGGTCGGGATGAAAGCGATACGGGACATTCGGGTCGAACGTAAGCAGCACGTCGGGCTTCGTGATGCGTATCTCGCGCACGAGCTCCTCGCGCAGCTCGAGGCTTTCGACGAGCTCTGCGTCGGGGTGACGAAGGAATTCGACGCGCTTGACGCCGAGCACCGCCGCGGCCATCTCCTGCTCACGCTCCCGGATACGCGCGACCTTGGCACGCGATCTGCTCGCGTCGTGGGCGCCTTTGTCCCCCGAAGTCGCCAGGACGACGTCCACAGCGGCTCCGTGACGGGTCATCAGGAGCACCGCGCCCGCGCAGTAGAACTCGATGTCGTCGGGATGCGCGACGATGCACAGCGCGCGCTTGATGCGGCGATCCTCGGGGCCGCTGAAAAGCTTCGTCATAGTGGCCTAGACGTCGCAGTCAGGCCGGATTCACTCCGGCCGTCCCCCAGCGCACATCGAGCCACCCCGCGTGGCGGTGAGAGACATTCCGAAAATCCAATCCGCGGGAAGATGAGCAGACACGCCGGCGCAGCCGGCGTGTCGATGCAATCAGTAAGTCCGATCCTGGTCGCGCTTGCACGCAGAAGGAACCGGAGGTTCCTTCTCATGTTCTGCGCGATTCGTCGAGGAGCTCGTGCGCGCGTGCCACGGCCTTGGGTGTGACGCCGCCGCTCATCATTCGCGCCAGCTCTCGAGCGCGTTGATCGTCCGACGTCAGCTCGCGCACCGACACCACGTTGCGCCCGTCCGGCCCAGGTGCTTTCTCCACCAGCAGGTGATGATCGGCGAACGCGGCGATCTGCGCGAGATGCGTGACCACCAGGACCTGGTGGCGCGAGCCGAGCGCTTTGAGGCGGAGGCCAACCTGCACGGCAGCCTCGCCACCGATACCTGCGTCTACTTCGTCGAACACCAGCGTCGGCAGCCGGTCCGCATCAGCTCCAACCGTCTTGATCGCGAGCATCACCCGCGCGAGCTCACCGCCCGAGGCCACCCGCGCCAGCGGCTGCAGTGGCTCCCCAGGGTTCGCGGAAAACATCATCTCCGCGACCTCGGCGCCGGTCGGCCCAACCTCGGGTACGCCTCGTAGCTCGATCTCGAACCGCGCTCCTTCGAGGCGCAAACCCTCCAGCTCGTGCGCGACAGCCTTCTGCATGCGACGAGCCGCGCCGTGGCGCGCCTCGGTCAGCGCAGCGGCGCGCCCGTCGAGAGAGGCCCGATGGGCATCGCGCTCAGCCACAGCGGCGCCGAGCGCGCCTTCGAGGTCCTGGGTCGCGCCAAGCTGCAACTCCAGGCGGCGCAGCTCCTGGACAGCCGATTCCAGAGTGCCGCCGTACTTGCGCTTGATCCCGTCCAGCACCGCCAGCCGCGACTCTATCGCTTCGAGCCGCGCAGGATCCCGGTCGAGAACCTCGCCGTAGCGGCGGATCTCCGCGGCGGAGTCCGACAACTCCTCCGCGAGCGCTTCCAGGCGGGAGGCGTGGCCGGCCAGCCGAGGATCGAGCTCTGCAGCGGATCGAATCGCAGCCGCCGCACGAGCGACTCCATCCTCGTGAAGCGCCTCGATCGCCTGCTGCCCAAGCTCTGCGAGGCGGGCCGCATGACGTGCCGCAGCCCGCTCTGCCGCGAGCTTCTCGTCTTCGCCTGCCTGTGGGTCCGCCGCGCTGAGCTCGTCGAGCTGCCACCGCATGTACTCCTGCTCGCGCCGGCCGCGCGATCGAAGCTGTTCGAGGTCGCGAACCTTTCCGCCGGCCTCAATCCACGCGGCGTAAGCGACTGCGACGGCGGCGCGCTTTTCCATCGCCCGCGCGTAACCGTCCAGCAGCTCCGTCTGCGTCTCGCTGTCGAGCAGCGCGTGGTGCTCATGCTGGCCGTGCAGCGCTACGAGGTTGCGTCCGAGCTCGCGCAGGGCTTCGGCGGGTGCGGTCCGTCCGTCGATGCGAGCCGCGCTTCGCTTGCCCAGCTCGCGCTGGAGCACAAGCGCAACTCCTTCGGATTCGAACGCGCACTCGACGACAGCTCTATCGGCTCCGTGCCGAACCTGGTCGGCGCCGCCGCGGGCTCCCAGGGCCAGGCTCAGCGCGTCGACGATCAGTGACTTGCCGCTGCCCGTCTCGCCCGTCAGGAGGTTGAGGCCCTGCCCGAAGCTCACCCGGCACTCCGCGACCAGGGCAAGGTCGCGGACCCTGAGCTCCTTGAGCACTATTTTTTCGGAACGAGGGGCCGGCCCCAGCCGAGCTTTTCTCCCAGCCGGCGATAGAACTCTTGCGGCGGGCTGAAGCGAACCACCTTCAGGCGGCGTGGATGTGAGCTGCATCGGACCAGGTCGCCGGTCGCCACCGCACGTCCCCGGCGCCCGTCGATCCGCATCTCGGCCGGCCCGCGGAGGACCAACAGCCTGATGTCTTGCCCGGGCGGAAACACGATGGGCCGCACGGTGAGAGCGAACGGGTTCATCGGCACTAGCACAAGGTCCCGCAGCGTCGGCTCGAGGATGGGGCCCCCGCTCGCGAGGGCGTAGGCGGTGGACCCGGTCGCCGTCGCGACCATGACGCCGTCGGCGTCGATCACGCCCACCGCCTGGCCGCCGACCTCGATCTCGACCCGCAGCATGCGCGCCTCGCCAGAATGGTCGACCACCACCTCGTTGAGGCCGATCGCGCGGGCCACGGTGCGCGTGCCGCGGCTCAGGACCACCCGGAGGATCGTCCGCTGCTCGATTCGGTAGTCACCGTCGAGGAAGCGCTTCAGTCCCTGTTCGAGATGTTCCGCCTCGAGCTCAGTCAGGAAGCCGAGCCGGCCGAGGTTGACCCCGAGAAGGGGAATGCCCCTTGGGGCGGCGTAGCGGGCGCCGGCGAGGAATGTGCCGTCGCCTCCGAGCGTGACGACCAGGCCGCAAGCCTTGAGGCGATCCGTGGTGGCCTCGGCGGGGCCGTCGCGATCGGTTTCTACAGTCTCGACGCCCCGATCCTTCAGAGTGGTGATGGCCTGCTCGACCACCGACTGCTCGGCACCCGGCCCGCGAAGAATGCAGGCGATCACGTTGGCGTCAGGTGGAAAAAGAATTCCTGGTTGCCCTCGGCCCCGGTCAGCTCTGATGCCGTCTCGCCCGCAACCGCGTAGGCGTTGCCGCTGCACCAGGTCCTGAACCTTTGACGCGCCGCCTCGATGACGACCGGGTCACGCACGATCCCTCCCTTCCCCACCTCGGCTTTGCCCACCTCGAACTGCGGCTTGAACAGCGCCACCACCTCAGCTTCGGGGGCGGCTCGGCGCACCGCGGGCAGCACCTTCTCGAGGCTGATGAACGAGAGGTCTGCGACGACGAGGCTGACCGGCTCCGGGAACGATTCGATGTCCCGCGCGTTCACGCGCTCGATCACCGCCACGCGCGCATCCTGGCGCAGCCGCCAATGGATCAGCCCGCGGCCGACATCGATGGCGAACACCCTCACGGCGCCGCGCCGCAAGAGCACGTCGGTGAATCCGCCGGTCGACGCACCGAGGTCCGCGCAGACGCGGCCCGCGGGATCCACTCCAAACGTTGCGAGCGCCGGGCCCAGCTTCAACGCCCCGCGGCTGGCGTAGCCCGGGTTCTCGTCGACGGTTATGACCTCGTCCTCGCGCACGGCGCGATCCGGCCGGCGCTCGGTCGCGCCTGACACCCGGACCTTGCCCGCCAGGATCAGCGCCTGAGCGCGCTGACGCGACTCGATCCGGCCGCTCTTGGTGAGCACGACGTCGAGGCGTGGCATCACACTCAGAGGATCAGCCCGACGCCGACCCCGAGGATGGCTCCGACGACCACCTCGACAGGGGTGTGAC